>NZ_CAJXQY010000062.1 GCF_913058315.1 uncultured Alteromonas sp.
CATATAGATAGCTCATCACCGAACCCAGCAGAACATCCAGCCCGCCATTAATACCGATGTAGACTTCACGATTTAATTTAATTGCCAGCGACAATATCACCGACAGGGTGAACATGATTAAATGAATTGCTCTGTTATCCATTTCAGTCTCCTAACCAGAAATTAGCAGTGTTAACCATAAATAATAAGCGCCACTGACAAAGCTGTACTCAGGTTTAGAAAATACAAAATCACTAGTGGTCAGTGCGAAGATTAGCTTTCCTATAGGGTTAAACTGTGGCCGCCTCAGATACGCACTTACCGTGTTTATGCACCACATACCCTAACACCCCACCGAAGATATCCATTAGCGCATGCAAGGCAATCACCACCCACAGCGACTCGGTAAGTACATAGATAATGCCCAACACCAAACCAATAACGCCGGTTCGCAGCACATTGGCCCAGCCCTGATAGAGATGACATAAGCCAAATAAAAAGCTGCCCAGCACCAGACTCACCCACACGCCCAGAGGCTCAGCAAACACCGCCAGAAAGAAGCCCCGGAATAACAGCTCCTCACAAATACCGGCCGACATCGACACCCCACCCGTAAACCAATACAACTCACGCCTATTCGCTGGCATTAACCAGCTGTGAGTTTGCATGGCATCAAAGAGCTGTTGATATTGCGGAGTACCAGGCCGAATACTGCGGATATGCCAGAACACATAAACCAGCCCTACCACTACCAGCAATGCACCGGCCCAGTTAGCCAAATTATTTTGCCAGGTAAGCCCCAGACTCTGTGCCGACACAATGTTGAACGGCAGCAGCATAAGTAAAACACTGGTTGGCAGCCACAAAAAACCGATGGTTTCTTTATACATGGCGAGTTTGGATTTGCGCCCGGCGATCACCGCCAGTTTATTCTTATCCGCCTCCCACAAGCTGTATAACACCATGCCGGCCATCATCGCCAATACCAGCCATTCCCCTGAATGTAATGTCATCTTATTTGCCCTCTCTGCACTAAAACTTGACTGAATCCAGCTTAAAGAGTGGCAATTGATAAATAAATATATTAAAAAATAGAGTTATTTATACTTTTAGTTTACACAATGATTAATCCTAAAGATCTCGCCATATTCTGTAAGGTTGCCGAAACGGGCAATATGTCTCGCGTGGCCGAGTCAGAAGCCAAAACCGTAATGGCCATCAGCAAGCAAGTAGCCAGGCTGGAAGCACAGCTTGGCCAGGCGTTGTTTATTCGCTCCCGGCGACAGTTGCTATTAACCGAGTTTGGCAAAGCGTTTAAACACAAAAGCGAGGCTTTACTGGAACAACACCAGGCGTTCCTGCAATGGAGCCACACCAAAGCCACAGTAGTCAGCGGCGAGCTAAGAGTGCTGTGCCAGAGCAATGAGGTGATCACTGAAACTCTGGTGCCCTGGATGGCCGAATTTACTGCGCTATATCCCGAACTCACCCTGTCGCTGGATGTGAAAGAATCCCTCATCAATATTCGCGATGACGACTATGATGTGTTCTGGTCGGTAGGTGATTACCTGGGCGACAGATACCCGGGGTTAAAACGCCGCTCCATCTGGAAAACCCGATACGGGGTATTTGCCTCACCGGCTTACCTTAAAACTCATGGTACGCCCGACCACCCGGACCAATTGGCAGAACATAAGGTTATCGGCTATCTGTATAACCAACCGAGCAACGTACTGGTGCTGCAAGACAGCAATGGCGAGCAAATTTACGCTACCCCCCACTGCCAGATAAAAACCGTAGCGGGCATTGTAGAACTGGCCGAAGCAGGATTAGGGCTCATTAACGCACCGGTAGAATCCGGCCACATTCAGCGCTTGTTACAACAGGACAAACTCGCCCCGGTACTGCAGGACTATTGGTGGCAGGATGCCGAAGTGTACGCCTATTACCACCCATCAACCCCCACTCAGGCAAAGGTACGGGTATTTCTGGATTTCTTTTTGGCTAAGCGGGAGGAGTGGCAGTTGTGAATACATCAAACTTAAGCGGCTTGGCCCGGCGGCCTTGCTCCTCTCTAAGCCTGGCTGGGCAAAAAGCAGAGAGAACAAGAGAGCCTGTGCATACTTGTTCATTTGAGCGCATAAACTAGGAATAAACTGGCCTCGCGGAGAAGCGTTAAAGGTGTTGATTCATGTAGGCCAGTGCGGTTTCAAACGCGGATTTTTGGAAGCCTTTTAAACCAGTGTCGCTAAATTCTATGAACATTCGGCTATCTTTTAGCGCCGCTTTGATCTCGGTAGCCGGCATCACGATAACTTTCACCTCGTTCAGCAATTCCAGCGCCGCCTCTAATTTAAAACCAATGGCACCACCGGCAAACTTGCCCTTCATGGGGCGCTGGCGAATTACGATAGTTTCGATTTTGTAATCCTGTACCAGCTGGGCGAAGGATTTCTGAAAATACTTAAGCTCATGAGCGGTAGCGGCTTTTTGCAAGCTCACTTTACGGGTGCGGCAATCAGGAAGACGAAACATGTCGTTATCCAGCTCCAAAAGAGCAAGGTTAGCATCACTTCCCGCCAGTTCTACACCACATACACGCATTACAAAACTCCACCTTTAAATATCAGCCTAAAGTATATAGGATTTAGCGGCTCCGCGGGCGGGTTTTAACGATTTCCGATGGTGAAAACTCAGAGGGTGTATGCTTAACTATTACAGTATCAGGCAGAATTACTCGTTATTTAACTCATTACCCATTGCCAGAAAGGACTTTCCTGTTGTTGAGAAAACGACAATACAGCACACTTTTTATGTGCAAAAAATAAGCAGAGAGTCAATCAGCGCAAAAGAGAGCGAAAGCGACTTGGATTGAGCCAGCATGACATCGGCGGAAAACTAAAAACAAACCGCGTACAAATATCACGTGTAAAGAATGGTCGATACCAGGGGTTACTACAGTTGCTGGAGCGGTATTAAACGTTGATGGGGCTAGAGCTAACAGCCACCCCGAACCAACGCCGCCCGAATTCAGACGAGCTGAATGCTATTTACGATGCCGACTAGTTCAGCGCTCGCAAAACTTCCCGAAAAGATCCGCCGCCTACAAATAAATATTGCCGATCTGTCAGTAGGTACATTGAGTAAGGGCTCATCGTTTACCTTTGCCTATGGCCTGACAGACCTGACTCGTTCTACCGCAGCAAGCACGGTAGATAAAATAGCCGAGTAAATACCGGACCACCTAAGCACCCTGAATGAAGTAACCGCAATGCATAACCTACCGACTCTATAGATCATGCTTTTTCTGACTACTAGGGACAACCTATGCCATACGGCTAATACCTTAAGGTGCGGTAAGTCAGTGACTCAGGAAACAGAGGAGTCATCGATGGACTGGCTAAAACAGCGACAACAAATAACAAGCGCTGTGCAATCATACGTTGGTAATCCAGTAATTGTACGCAAATGCACAATCTTCGCCGAGACAAATCCCGTAGCATCGAATGCATAGAATCTAATTCAGATTGACACAAAGCAAGTCAGCAGAGCCTCTTTGTGTGAACCTCAACTATGTGCAGGAGCCGCTATGAGCCCGTTTTTTTTGAACGATGAATTTTTTGACAGCTTAGAAAGCTCAACCCTTGAAATAGAACACGCCAACACACTACCACCGCTGTGCTATACCGATGCCGGCTTTTTTGATTTCGAGAAGCGCGCCTTATTCGATCACGAATGGCTGTGTGTAGGCCGGGTCGACTGGCTGCCAAATCCGGGCGACTTTTACACCACCACTGTTGTTAACGAGCCGATTGTTGTAGTTCATGACCGCGACGGTACAATCCGAGCCATGTCATCAGTATGTCAGCACCGTGCTATGCTGGTTGCCGAAGGCGCAGGGAATACCCGTACATTCACCTGTCCGTATCACCACTGGGTATACAATTTAAAAGGCGATTTAATTAATGCGCCGGCCATGGAAAAAACTTGTAATTTTCACAAGGAAACATCAGGCCTGCCTAATTTTAAGCTGGAGATCTGGCATGGTTTTATCTTCATAAACTTCGACGATGATGCTAAACCATTAGCGCCCAGATTAACTGCACTTGAGCCGATACTGGCCAATTACGAGATTGCCAGTGCCGAAGGCCCGGCACCGGATCGCGATATGCAATATCCGTTCAGCTGGAAGGTCATGTTTGAAAACAACAACGACGGCTACCACGCGAACCGCCTGCACCAGGGTGAATTTCACGATTACATTCCATCGGAACTGGCCGAATTCCCGGAATTCCTGCCAGAAGAAACAGCCGGTTTTTACCGCACCAATGGCACATTGCACAAAGACGCCAGCTTTAACCCAACGCAGAAAGCGCTGATGCCGGTATTCCCCAAACTGAATGACGAAGAGCGTAATCGCATGGCGTTTGCTAATCTGCCGCCCAGCTTGTCGCTGGTACTGACTTGTGATGCGGTTATTTACTTAATCCTCAGAGCTGACGGCCCGGAAAGCCACCAACTGGACTTAGGCGTTTTGTTCGCCAAAGGCGCCATGGACGACCCGGAGTTCGACAAGAAAATGGAAATGGTGGTTGAGCGAGCGCTGGATATTAATGCTCAGGACATCCATGTTGATGAACTCGTACAAAAAGGCCTGCGCTCTCGATATGCCCCGCGCGGTCGTTATTCCTGGCAGGAAGGCGCGCAGCGTCAGTTCAACACCTGGCTGGTGCCGCGTTATCGGGCGCAATGGGAACAAATGAAACGCAAATCACAGTAATACTAAGACGGTGAATGTATGCAACAAACCACTTTTTCACTGTTGGTGCACGCCATTCGATACGACGGCGAAAATACGCGCATCATTGAATTGCGTCCAGCTGCAGGAACCCACTTGCCGTCGGTGGAAGCCGGTGCGCACATCGATGTACATATTAGCGCAGGCCTGATCCGCCAGTATTCATTGTGCAACACACCGGGCGAAACCCATCGGTATGTGATTGGTGTCGCCCTTGACCCAAACAGTCGCGGCGGCTCGCGCTGGTTACACGACAACCTGCAGGCGGGCGATACGCTAACCGTTGGCGTACCGCGCAATCATTTTGGTTTGGCGAATACCGATGCACACACTGTGCTGATTGGCGGCGGTATAGGCGTTACGCCGTTGCTGTCGATGGCGCTGCAATTGGAAGCACAGCAGCGCAGCTGGTCGTTACACTTCGCAGCAAAGTGCACTGAACAGGCTCCTCTGCTCCAGGCTATCAATACCTTGGCAAAGCAAGCCAGATATGGGCAAGTTAGCTGCTATTTCAGTGAGTCTTCCGCCAGCCGCATGGATGTGGCGCAAGTCATGAAAGAGGCGCCCATAGGCAGTCATTTTTATTGCTGCGGCCCGGTACGTCTGCTGGATACCTTCGACAAATGCAGTGAAAGCTATCCGCCTGACCATTGCCATAGCGAACGGTTTATTGCTGAAGTAGAAGTAGCGAAAGGCGGGTATACCATCGTGCTGGCCCGCTCTGGCAAAACCCTCTATATCAGTGAAGAGCAGACTATTCTGGATGCCCTGAAAGCAGAAAAAATAGTGGTGCCTTATGCCTGCGCTGAAGGCATTTGCGGTAGCTGCGAAGTGAAAGTGCTGGAGGGCGAACCGGATCATCGCGACGACGTACTCAGCGATGCGGAAAAAGCCCGCAACGACACAATTATGGTGTGCTGCTCTGGTGCGTTTTCCAAACAACTGGTGCTGGACCTGTAAAAGCCAGTGTGATGCTGACTTAAGTCGAACCAAATCTAAGTGTGTAGCCAAGCCGCTTATTTTAAGCGGCTTGTTTTTTGCGCTCTGCTAACTGGTTACGGCACTTTGGCTGTGCTGACGTCGGTATTCCCTTGGCGTAATATCAAACTCACTGCGAAACACCCGGCTAAAGTGACCGGCGTCGTTAAACCCCCAGCGAAAACAGATATCCGACACCGACAAATGCCGGTACTCCGGATGCCCCAGTTCATAACGGCAGCGTTCAAGACGCCGAGCTCTTACGTAATTCACAAAGCTGGTGCCGCTGGATTCAAACAGCTTTTGTATATACCGCTGTGACACGTGATTTTGCACCGCCACCATATTCAACGATAGCTCGGGATCAGCCAAGTTGGCATCAATCATGTTGCACACGCGCTTAAACTGGTCAATTTTGGCGGTACTGCCAAAATCCAGCACGCCACTTTGATGGATAAGGTTGCTGATCAGAAACTCAGACAGCGCAATTTCAATGGGGCGCAAATCGGCACTTTCCAGCTCGTCCATGTTGTCGCACAACGACGCCAGCATGGTCGCAAACACCTTGTTAAGGCCAGACTCACATGGCAAATAGCCGACATTGAGTAAATTCAGATTCAACAGCCGTTTGTGGATCAGGTTTTCCGGTACTTTCATGTACAGGATTTTGAAATCAGAATGCACTGACAGGGTCATATCCAGCCCGGTGGGAGCGTAAATAATGGAATTAACCTGTGCGGGATACTGCGCTCCCTTGTACTTAAGCGAAAAATCGCCGTTCAGTAGCAACGCCAGCCAAAAGGAAAATGGCTGCTCTGTGCACTTTCCGGAGATCTCCATCGGCGAGCCGGACAAAATAGAGAACTCGATGCCTAAGGGGGTATCAATGGTATTGATGTTACCCCGGAACTTCGCGTTACCTGTTTGAAATTGACAGGGCGGCATACACACTTTATGCATCGCTTGTTGCCAAACATTAGAGCGTTCAACCATTGGACAATTATCGGTAGATACCTTCCAAGAGCTCATTACTGCACCTCCTTCGTATGCAACGTTTAAAGAACACGGCCAGTCAGTACGTACCAGATAAAATGCTTTAAACAAAAAACGTGAAGGCTGGCCTATTTGGCCCAATGGAAGTGATTACGCGTAATCTGGATTTACCTTGCCTGTAAAATCACACTGTCGTCGACGCCGGTTATTTTGTTTTATGGCGCTCTTTAAGTTACATCGTCAGCGTGGTTGGCAGTCTGTTACACTGCCGCCTTGTTAAGATTTATACCGTATACCAACTAGCCATAATACTCAGCATAAAACGTACCATTGCTATAATATTGATTTAAAACAAATAAATTAATTTACGTTGGCACGGCGCACCAAACTTGTACATTTCTACAGCACCACTTTGATCCAATAGCCCGATTGAGGGGCAATTATTCCTGTCCGATAATACCAAATCTCGTCCAATTGTATTTTTCATGTAAACAAATAAACAACTTATTAATATTTCGTAGGTTTTCTGTTTTCTCGCTGGTACGCTCATTCCCTAAAAGTCATACAGATTTAAACAATTATCGCCAAAAAAACTGCAGTAGTATGAAACTGAACCTAAGCAATTTGCGGAAATTCGAAGCAAGTTTGCCGATATTCAAGTGAAGAGATTGGCGAGGAAAACGAAATAAATATGTGTGTCATTGCTTGCGTTATCGATTAACGACTCACAGCGTATTTATGGGACTCCTATAACAAAACAACCGGCTGATGTGACATGACTTACGTGTAGCAAGTCAGTTCATACGACCGCCTTAGCTGTCGCTTCTGCACTCTTTTCAACAAGAGTAATCATCTCCCTGCGGGGCAAGATTACCAATTTTTGAGGAAACATCATGCAGGAACTACGTTTTAGAAAGACCCTGATCCACAGTGCAATACTTTCCGTTTTCTGTTCGCTGCCCGCAGCCAATGCCGCCGAGCCGGCAGCCGATCCAGACACACCAGAAGACATTGAAACCGTCACCATTACGGTCGACCAGCGCCAGGTAAATCTGCAGGAAGCGGCTTTGTCGGTAACAGCGGTCAACAGCGACCTGATGGAACAGGCCAACATTACAGATGCCACCGACCTGAACGGCTACGTGCCCGGCCTGCAAATTAATAAAAGCGGTGGTTCCGAGCGCATGGTGAGTATTCGCGGTGTTGGCTCACAAACCCCTGAGAACTTTTTCAGCCACCCCGGTGTGTCGTTCCACATGGACGGAGCCTATATTACCAACAATATCGCCCTGAACATGGGCTTTTTAGACGTTGAGCACATTGAGGTGCAGCGCGGCCCACAGGGAACCGCATTTGGTGCAGCATCTACCGGTGGTACATTAAATGTGATCAGTAAAAAGCCGGTGCTAGACGAGTTCTTTGGCGAAGTGCAGGCCAGCTTCGGTAATTACAACTATAACCAGGGCCAGGCCTCGATAAACCTGCCCATTGGCGATGAGTTTGCAATTCGCGCAGTGGCACAAACCACCAGCCATGATGGTTACGCCGTATCTAATGGAATCCCTGGCGGCTATGAACTGGATGATGCCAACAACGACAACAGTCGTATTTCTGCAAAATGGCAGCCCAGCGACGATCTGAGCATCACCTTTATTGCTCAGCACTACGACGCCCACAATAACGGTGCCGCCCTGAAAGCCATCGACGATCCTAATCCCGACCCGCGAGTGGTATCGCAGGACTTCCCGGCCAAATTTGATATGACCATGGACGTGGCCTCAACCATTGTCAGTTGGCAGTTGTCTGGCATGACCTTCAAGTCGATCACCAGTTATCAGAACATGGACCACGCGCAGTCGTTCGACGCCGACCGCAGCACCTTTGAACTGTTTAACGGCTACGACCACGTCGCCACCTGGGCCACATCTGCCGAAACCGTGATGCAGGAGTTTTCACTTTCCTCTGCTCCGGGCGGTACGTTTGACTGGGTCATAGGTGGGTTTTATCTGAACTCAAACAGTCGCCAGTACGTTAACGAATTTGCTGGTACAGACCCTGACGACCTGACCGACATCTTGCCCGTAGATACCGATCCAGCGGCCCTGCCAGCTAACCTGTCATATGCCGAAAACACCACAGTTGAACGCACGTCCTGGGCGCCTTTCCTGCAAGGTACACTGAACCTCACAGACGACTTTCAGATTACCGCAGGTATTCGCTATAACGATGATGGCTTTGATGCCATGTCATCAACTTACTACGCGACGCCGTCACCCCGTATCTTCGACACCGACGAAGTGACCGGGAAGTTTGCGATGAATTACCAGTTGAGCAATGACAACATGGTATACACAAGCTGGTCACGCGGATACAAACCTGGCGGCATCAACGGCGGCGCGGTAAACGCCATGGTTGTAAGCACTACCATTGAACCGGAAATTGTCGACGCCTTCGAAATCGGCAGTAAAAACCAACTCCTTGACAATAAACTGAAGCTCAATGTCTCTGCGTTTTACTACAACTACAAAGACATGCAATACATTCAGGAAGATCCCATTCCCTATTCAGGCGGGCTAGGCAATATTCCAGAAGCAAACATCTGGGGCATCGAGGCAGAAGCCTCCTGGTGGCTGCTTGACGACAGCCTGCAGCTTGGTATCAATGCCACCACCCTGCACGGCGAATACCCCATGGAATACTACGCACTGGACCGTCGTGAAGCCGATGCGGCGGGCGCAGCCGCCATTGCAAACGGCGATGCGCCTTACCCCTGGAGCTATGAATGGTTCCTGGCGCGTGGTTCTGCCACGGTTAATGTGGAAGGTAATACGCCGCCAAACCTGCCTAAACTGGCCGGCGGAATTAACGCGACCTGGTTTGGCGAGATGGAAAGCGGCCTGATCACAGCGCGTGTTGAGTACCTGTATCGTGGCGACTACAGTGCCCGTATTTTTGGCACCGATGTTGATCAGGTTAACAGCTATGGCTTGCTGAACATGTTTGTGCAGTACGAACCCAATGATGCCAACTGGAAGGTGTGGCTGACAGCCACCAACCTCACCGATAAAGCCGCCGTTGCTGGCCGGTTTGTCGACCCGTACGGCAGTGGTGTGGTGAGTGACGAATATGTCGCGCCACGCCAAATCATCGCTAATTTCAGCTACGCATTTTAATACAACATCAGCCGGGTGCAGCGACGCCCGGCGAACTTCACACTTCCTATTTTCACCCTTATTCAACCCAACGCTTGCGTTGGGTTGTTGTTAACCAGCGAACAGGTAATACCATGACAAAACCCAATACACTTATTTTTGTTGATTTAACCGCCGATGACCCTGCCGCGGCCGGCGAATTCTATGCCGACGTATTTGGCTGGGAAAACGACCCACGCCCTTATGGCGTATTTCACCGTATGGTGCCGGGCGGCAACATGTTCGACAGCGACGGTAATGAAACGACCATCGGCAATTTCCACCTGGGCATCCACAAGGCTGCTAACGCCCGCCCACACCCTGACAGCGAAGGTGTTGCACCTCGCGAAATGGCCGGCCCGGGCCGTAAAGCCCGCGTTTGGATCCTGGTAAGTGACGACGACAGTATGGAAGCCATTCTGGCCCGCGCCGAAGCTAAAGGCGCCAAATTACTGTGGAAAGACCATTTCTGGCACGAGTTCAACGGCTTTAACGCGTCATTCGAAGACCCATGGGGCAATGAAATCATCTTGTGGGGTAAAGGCGGCGCCGAACCGCAAATTCCGGCTCACTTTACCCAAGAATAACGTGAGCACGCAGCCCACAAGCATCTAACCTCAAAGCCCCTTGCAACAAGCACAGGGGCTTTTTTATGGCTTGCAGATGACTTCAGCACAGGTTTAATGTTTGCCACACGGTTATGGGTCGAAATCAAAAGAAAGGGTTAGAACGACAGTTATAAAAAAGCCACGGCAAAAGCAGTGGCAAGCAGTAAACAGCGACAATACTCAAGTGGTTATACTGACACCGCTGCTGCGTAGTGTTTACGGAGAATGAAACACTTGAAACAGGATTTACGACGCTTTACGCGCCTCTTCAGTGGTATCCGACACAGCAATAGGGCGCTCGCCTTTTACCCACAAACGATGGGCCATACGCTGGTATTTAACGTCGTCATAGCGAGTGCCGGTATGCAAGGTACAACGGTTGTCCCACATTAACAGGTCGCCTTTCTGCCATTTGTGCTGATACACGTATTTAGGCTGCGTAGTGTAAGCGACCAGGCGTTCAATCAACGCCATGGCTTCTTCGTCTTCCATACCCAGAATGTGTTTTACGGTGCCGGTGCTAACCCACAGGGCTTTGCGTCCGTCCGCCGGATGCACGCGCACTAACGGATGGATCACGTCGGGGTTCTCACGGCGAATTTCGTCGGTAATTTCGTAGCTGTTGAAGTCGCGGTTCTGAATAAAATGCACCAGAGAATGATGGATTTTAAGCGTATCCAGCACGGCTTTTTCATCGTCGGGTAAGTCATTGTAAGCCGCGACCTGGTCGGCAAGCAGTGTGTCGCCGCCCTCTTCCGGCACGGTTACGGCATACAGCATGGTGCACATGACCGGCTCTTCTTTGTAGGAATAATCGGTGTGCCAGCCCAGGCCGTCATTGTGCGCGCCAATGGGCTCACCGTTCTCGTCGACCATATTGGAAATTTTAAAAATGTGCGGATAACCCGGTAAGCAAAACTTGGTCTGGGTGTGCAGCTCTGGCTCACCGAAAGCCTGAATAAAGCGCATAAGATCATCCGGCTCCATGGTTTGATTGCGCAACACAATTGCACCGTGGGCGTGGAAGGTTTCAACCACTTTTTGCAGCAGTGCATCGTCTGCCGTCTGCAAATCCACATCAAAAATCTGCGCGCCAAAATCGTCTTTCAACGGCGCAACGTTTAATCCCGTTGCCGGGCTTTTACTTGCTTGTTGCATAACAAACCTCTTGGTATTCATTGTTGCTAGGTCGCGCGCCCGCATACGGCAAGCGCAGTCAGTGCGTAAATAAGCGCACTGTCGGTTAAGTCTTGAGGGGTGGGTTGAAAACGCGGCATGCCCGAAGTCACTGCAGGGATCCGCTGCATGTTAAACACGTTGTGGTCGCGCCACATGCTGGAATAGGCCGGATGTGCCAGTTCGATTTCATGCCCTTTTACCGCCGCAGTAGCATTGCTTAGCGATTTAACCAACGGTGCCACCTCGTCTTCGTTTGCTGAAAAGCCATGGCGCACGACTACAGGCTCAATGTTGTAGCCTTGCAGTCCCAGGCCTGACAGTAATTTGTTGAGTTCATGGTAAGGCTGTGCAGCGGTCTGCCTGGCGGTAAGCCCGACTTCCACATACACAGAGCACACATCGGTGCCCGCGCCGAAGGTCAGCGGCGAGCCCGCTTTAATGGCATCAATTTGCACTTTGGGAACCGATTCCCCACCACGACTTTTATAGCCATTCGCCTGCTCGTATGTTTGCGCCCACTGATGCACGGCATCAATGACCTTGCCCAACTGATAAATGGGATTCGGGTGTGCGTTCGGGGCCGGGGAGTTGTCCAGAATCGGGGTAAAAACGCCCTCACCTAACAGCTGAATGCGAAACAGCGCATAGCCGTTGCCCTGCCAGGTAACACCCCAGTCACAGCCTTCTGCCGCAATAGCATAGTCAGCAACAACGCCGCCGTGATGAAACAAATAGTTAGCGCCGATGTCCTTACCCAGGTAATCCACACCTTGCCACTCTTCCATGGGTTCAGGGCCGATTTCACCCGGACAAGCCGTGACATACAGTTTGCCCGACAGCTCAATGCCTGCGCTTTTCAGCGCCTTTGCCGCCATTAAAAAACAGCTCATGGGCCCACGGTCGTTGCTGATGGGATAACCCCGGAAACTGCCGTCTTCCAGCCAGCATTGCTGCCACTCCGGATTCGCCAGTGTTTCAGGCCGGTATTTATGGCGGTTGATGTGCTCGTCGGCACTGGGGCTTTCTGTATCAAGGTGAGCAGTAAACAACAGGTTTTGCCCCAGGCCTTTGCCGCCGTATTCGCCAATGATATTTTGTCGGTGTGGCACCGCGCCGGTAGTCCGTGTTATAAAGCCCTGCTCGTCCAGCCAGCTGCGCACAAACTCGCCCGCCTCGGCTTCTTCGCCGGAACGACTGGGAATATTCCCCAGTGTCAGTGCCAAGGTGGTTAACTCTTCGGTGTCGATAGCGCTGGCAATCGCCTCGCGCTCTTCATCGGTAACCTTATAAGGTGTTTGGGTATCCGGATTAAACAGTGTTGTCATTGTGTTTCCCATATTGCAGTAACACTCTGAGTGTCGGTGAGTAACGCAAAACTCAGTGCCATGGCGCGTAAACTGGCTGAGTGAAGGTCATCCTCGTAGGCCCCGCACGCGTCGCTGACCACCAGCACCTGATAGTCGTGATGAAACGCATCGCGCACAGTCGATTCCACGCAGCACTCTGTTGTAATACCGGTGACCACCAGCGTATCGATGCCCTGCGTTTGCAGCCAATCGTTAAGATCGGTTTGCCAGAATGCGCTGTAGCGTGTCTTCATAACAATCTTGTCACTGGCTGCGGGCAAGCAAGCATAAAACGCCTCGCCGGGTGTGCCCTTTCTGCAAATAGCCTGTTCGGCTTCAGGGTCTTTACCCTGACGGGCCATCCATTCGCTCCAGGCCGCCGAATCGGTTTCCGGCGCCGTTTGCAAACCAACAAAAACCACCGGCACACCGGCGCGTCGAGCCTGTTGCACCAGTACATTCATCTTTTCAATCGCCGGCGTTAACCGCGTCATATCCAGGCCATACTGACCAAGTAAACCGTCAGGGCTGGCAAAATCCTGCTGTACGTCGATCACGCACAGCGCAGCGCGTTCCGCGCTCAGCCAGTCGGGTTTGAGCGGTGTTAACGCCACAGCATTACTCACCATAATGGGCCCGCAACACCGGCAAGATTTCTTCGCCGAACAAGGTCAGGCCCTGGTCGTAATCATCAAAGTTCAGCATCACACCGTCCATCGCGGTATTGTCGAGCATGCTGATCAACTGATCGGCCACTGTTGTTGGGTCACCCACCAGTTCCCGACTCATAAATGCGCCCTGCGCACGGATCACCATGGCGTTGTCTTTTAACGCCGGGTCAATACCGTATGAGCGCATCATGCCCTCTACCGCACCGGCGTCTTTGCCATCGCGATATGCCTGCGCTTTGGCCTGCGCCTTGGCGTTGTCTTTATCTAATACCAGGGTTGCCATGCAGTAACACTTAATGGACTCGTCGTACTCTTTGGCAATGTCTCGTGCCATTTGCGTAATTGAACGTGTTTCAGCGTCGTCTTTACCGCCCACGAAACAGGCGTCGGCATTGCGTACCGTAAAACGTAGTCCGCGTTCAGACTGACCTGCGCACACGGTAAACGGCTTTTTTGAGGGCTTGGGCTCAGACACACAGTCTTCGAATTTGAAATACTTGCCTTCAAAGTCGACGCGTTCTTCACTCCACAGGCGGTTAACTATCGTGCTCCACTCCTGTGCGTAGGTGTAACGTTCATCGTGGTCGATGTCGTCGCGCCAGGCGCCCATTTGGTTCAGCTCATCGCGAAAAGAGCCCGACACAATGTTCAGCCCGGCCCGGCCATTAGATATCTGGTCAAGGGTAGCGACCATTTTGGCAACCGCGCCCGGGTTCATCAGCAGGGTGTGCACGGTTGCAATGATTTTGGCGTTTTGCGTGGCTTCTGCCAGACCCGCCATCATGGTCATCGACTCCAGCGAACAGCCCCAATGATTGGTTTCACCGCCATAGCCGCGCCATTTGGCCATGGACATAATGAAGTCCATACCGTAGCCGTCGGCCAGCATGGCAGCGCGTTTGTTTTGTGCGTAGGACGCATCCAGGGTGGGTGTCGCGCTAGACACGATCCAGCCACCGTTAGCAATTGGCAAAAATACGCCGAATTCTTTTTTAGACATGTTAAAGCTCCTTAGCTGCGGTGAGCTGGGTATCATTATGAACAGTGGCGGGGGTTACTGCGTCGGCGGCGTCATTTACCAGACGAGGCGGACACATAAACGTCACCACCACAAACACCACCATAGGCATGGCGCCGACCAGTAAGAAAGGCGACACAAAAGAGCCGCTTAGATCTCGCATAGTGCCGCAAATATACGGCGCACTGGCGGCCACTGTGGCGAACAGGTTCAGGGTGGAAAATAGTTGCAGATACGGGCCCGAGCCAAAGTAGCGCAGGATCAGTACCGTACAAGACAAGAAGGTCAGGCCAAAGCCAAATCCAATGGCAACGGCATACAGTATTTGCACCATCAGGCTATGGCCAAAACTGAGCGCCACCATGCCGCCGGCCAGCATCAGCAACGCTGCCTGCAACATGGTTTTAGGTTCAAAAAACTCGGCAATAAAACCGCCAATTACCCGCGACATAGCGTTACAAAACGCCTCCAGAGACAGCATGGCACTGGCAACCGCAAAGGTGACGCCAATTTGGGTTAAATGCGAGACGGAAAAGCTGTTTACCGTTGTCCCCACCAGCAACACGCTGGTGTATGCCGCACAAATAGCCCAGTACTGGGGCGTGCGCAGCGCATCGCGGAAAGTCCAGGTTTCACGGGTTTCGTACACGTTGCTCTGAGTGGTTTTCTGCTCGTCTTTGGGCGGCAGCTTTAAGCGGGTGGCGTCAGTAAATGCCAGAGACAGCCACATAAGTGCAACCGAGGTAGCAATGAGCGTAAGGGTAATAATCCAGTGAAAGCGCCAGTTACCCAGCGCGTCGTTTGCCAACCACACAATCAAGGGCCCGGCAACGCCGCCCAGACCACCCATGGTGTAATAAAACCCAAAGGCCGTAGAGCGCTTCACAAAAAAGTGCGTAATTATGTAGGTGCCGGGAATGGCCCCCACAAAGGTGTATCCCATACCCACCAGAATACAGCCCAGAAAATACGTGGCAGGTGTAATGGTGGCGTACAGGGTGAGAAACCCAGCCGTCAGCAAACACAACCCCACAAACAGGGTTTTGGCGATCCCCCAGCTTTTAATGGTAATCGATGGCAGGTAACCACTGATACCGCACGCCATCGCCAGAAAGGTGAAGCCCAGCCCCGCTGTGGTCCAGGTCCATTCCATTTCGCTCACCATAAATGGGATCACGACCCCGAGTGAAGAAAACGTGGAAGCACTGATAACAAAGAAGCACCAACTGAATGTCAGCAGAATAAACCACGATTGTTTTTGGGCACTGATGTTAGGCATACGCACTTTCCTCGTTAGCCTGATTAACGCAGCGAAACTGCGGTTCAGGCCCTTGTTGCTAAAAAATGGCAACGGGGTTGCCGGTGCCTTGTATGGCAGGATATGTTTCTACGGTATCACTTCGCGCTCTACAACTTTTGTCTATACCCGACCAACTTTTTGGCTATTTATGCAAATCTGCTGAATTCCTGCACGTTCAGGGCTTTTTTTGGGCTATTCGCCGTCAGGCTCGCCCTTGTTCATGACACTTCTGGGTATTTTCACGTGTACGCCCTGCACCGTGTCGACCACCTGGGTAACGGTAAAGTCGCCGCCGACACTCATCAGTGAATACGCATCGTCTTTGCTAAGCCCGCGGTGCTCGCTGAGCAACTCCAGCATGTCAATTGAGGCGTTCTTCATGGCAATGTTTAAGTCTTCGTCAAAACCGTGAACTATGAAGTAGTTCGGGGTTTCCAGCAGGGGCGACGGAAACGCAAAGTCTTTGCGCAGAATAATTTGCATAGTGACATCCAGCGATGCCTCAATGGCGGTACCACTGATTTCACCGTCACCTTGTGACACGTGCGGATCGCCAATCGAAAACAAGCCGCCTTCAACCTGTACCGGATAGTACATAGTGGACCCTGCCCCTATGCGCCAGTTGTCGATATTGCCGCCGTGTTTGCCCGGTGGAATAGTGCTAACCCGCCCGGATTTATCGGGAGCGACACCGGCTGTACCCAAATGAGGGCGTACTGGTACCCGCACACCATGCAATGCTTTATGGCGCTCACATTCAGGACAGTGTGTGACCGTGCCCGGCGTTTCGTACTTACCATTAAAATCGTAGGCGTAGTGGCCATGGGCCTGCATGCTGGCCATGTCCAGGCGATAAATGGTAACCCGCTCTTTTTCGCCAAACTCTTTGTACAAATGCCCCCAGTTCGCGGCCAGGTTTGAACCGTAAGAAAAGCGTGGCCGCATAGACAAATACCGTACTTCCAGCATATCGCCTGGTTGGGCCCCTTCCACATAAATAGGGCCGGTCATAAGGTGAACACCGGGGTTACGGTCTTCTTCGGGGATCCCCGCCCATACCGCTTTTAATGCGTCATCCATCATCAGGTCGGGAGCATCACCCGCGTGATGCGTAACGGCTTCGGCCTGAATAAGATCGCCACTTTTCACTTTAATGGCGGGGGCCTGTGTGGCAGAGAAATAGCCCCAGTGACAGTTTTCCACGGTAGCTTTTAACGTGTGCAGTGCCGAAGGCTGTTTGCGATCAGCATTGGTTAAATCGTCTGTTTTCAGTAATGCCATGAGGCTCTCCGGTAACAAAAAATAATAGGTATTAAGCGGGTGTTTTTTCGTTCAGTTGCTACAGATTAATGGCGTGAAGTCCGGACTTCTTGATTGGATACGCCCGGAAAGTTGGCCAAAATCCCCTTCACACCGCCAAGCCACAGCCCGGTGTTAACTCAGCACAATAGTGGTCATGTCCAGCGAGCCGTATTCACAATACTGAGATTTAAAAGCCACCTTGTCGGCGGGTTTGCGGGCACCTAACACATACAACAGCGGCAGGTAGTGGTCGGGGCTTGGCACAGACTGCTGGGCCTCTGGTCCAAATGACAAATAGTTAATGGCGTGTTCCGGGGTGTCATTAATAACTGCGTCGCGGATGTAGTCGCCAAAGCGCTGCGCCCAGGGGTAAGTGGTGCCGCGGGCTCCCCAATTCATTACCCCCAGGTTGTGCACAATATTGCCGCTGCCCAGAATCAGGTAACCCTGTTCGCGCAAGGCTGACAGCTTCTTACCCACATTAAAGTGATACTCGTTGCTTTGGGTCCGGTCGATAGACAACTGTACTACGGGAATATCGGCGTTCGGGTAGACCTTCGACAGTACACACCAGGTCCCGTGATCAAAGCCCCAACTGGGGTCTAACCGTGCTTCCTGCTCTTCGAGTAACGCCACAATATGGTTTGCCAGCTCCTGACTACCCGGTGCCGGGTACTGCATTTCGTACATGATTTGCGGAAAACCACCAAAGTCGTGAATAGTGCGAGGTTTTTCGTTCGCCGTAACGGCGGTGCCTTTGATGTACCAGTGCGCCGATACGCAGACGATGCCTCTGGGCGTATCGAACTCACTGGCCAGGCTTTCCCACATGCGCGTGGCCGGATTGTCTTCAAGAATATTGCCTGGACTGCCGTGCCCAATAAAAATGGCAGGCATGACAGAATGTTGTTCACTCATGGTTGTGTACTCACAGCGTTGAATCAGAGGTAATTACGCTACCTCAGCAGCGCAAACCTGGTCTTGTATAAACCTGCTTGAATAGTTGATGAAAAACGCCTGTCCGTGACCCGCGCTGCAGACGGCATGCGTAAATGCCCCGGTTCTTCGGGCGCAATCAGACAAGATCTCCCGCCCTTGCTGGCTTAACGTTGAGGTATTGTTTGTCACAGTTAACGGAAAGATTTATGAAAATAGCAGTCATCTGCGGTAGTCAGCGCAAGTCGTCACAAACGGCCAAGGTAGGTCAGTATGCAGTGAACCACCTGACCGGGCTGGGACACGAGACGTTCTTTCTGGACTTGGCCGTTACTCCATTAACCCACTTCGATGATTCATTCTGGAAGGAGCCGACCGGTGAGCTGCAAACACAATGGCACCCCATCTCGAGCGAACTAAAAAGCTGTGACGCCCTCATTGTGATCACGCCAGACTGGCACGGCATGGTCCCAAGCTGCCTGAAAAACTTCTTTTTGTATTGCGGTGTAAAAGAAACTGCCAATAAGCCGGGTTTGATTATTGCGCTGTCTGCATCGACCGGTGGTTACCTGCCCGTGGCTGAGCTACGTATTAGCAGCAGCAAAAACAATCGCATTTGCTGGATACCCGACCACTTAATTATTCGCAATGTTAAGGCCTGCTTTAACACCCCGACGCCGTCGGACGACAAGGACGATACCTATATTCAGGCCAGATTTTCACACTCACTGGGCCTGCTCCTGCAATATGCAGTGGGGTTAAGTGGCGTTCGCGAAAGCGCGGTCGCCGATTATAAAACTTATCCGTTTGGCATGTAGCTCACGCCTGGCGTATCACATTACCGGAGTTAATCATGGCATCTGACACTATTACTATTACCCCGCTGACCCGCAATATTGGCGCAGAGATCGGTAATATCGACTTAACGAAGCCAATCACGGCTGAAGTAGAAGACCAGCTGAAGGCGGCGATAGCTGAACACCAGGTTATCTTTTTTCGCGATCAGCAGATCACGCATGAACAACACATGGCTGTTGGTCAGATTTTCGGTGACCTCATTGTTCACCCCGGCGCAAAAGCCATTGATGGCTATGAAAAGATTGTCGCCATTCACGCCGACAAAGATTCCAAGTACATCGCGGGCGACAACTGGCATTCAGACCTCAGTTGCAACGAACTGCCGCCGATGGGCTCTATGTTGTATATCCACACCCTACCCGAGGTTGGTGGCGACACTTTGTTTTCGTCTATGTACGCCGCCTATGATGCCTTGTCGCCAGCGATGCAGCAGTATTTAGAAGGCCTGCAGGCAGAACACGATGCCAACCATGTTTACCATGCCATTTACGGTGACTACGGTACCGCCTACCCTTGTACCGTGCACCCCGTAGTGCGTACGCACCCGGTAACCGGCAAGAAGGCAATTTTTGTAAATGCCTCGTACACCACACGCATTCTTGGTGTGTCTAAAAATGAAAGTGATGGCATTTTAGCCATGCTCTACGAACTGGCGAAAGACCCTAATTTTCAGGTCCGCTTTAGCTGGCAACCTCACTCTATTGCGATATGGGATAACCGCTGTACCCAGCACTTTGCAGTATGGGATTACTTTCCGGATACCCGCTCTGGCTATCGGGTTACCATTGGCGGCGACAAACCATACTAGCCGCCCGAGCCGTATGTGACATGAGACTTAGACGCTACGCTTACACCTAGTGATGCAGATTGGTCGCTCTCTTTTTTTGTTCGCAATGTAACAGATAAGCAATACGTCGCTAATTCAAACGTTAATATCAGAGATGTAACATACGTAGTCCACAATACATCGCGGATATTTGGGCTTCGCCTAAGAGCCAATTTCTACTTTTAGAAATGTGTTCTTACCAACGACCCTATCACGGATTTATTTGATAGGGTCGTTTTTGTTTTTCACAAAAAATCTAATTTTGCTCTCCTAGCGCAACGCCTAATTCCATGCGATGGCCTGTGCTTTTAAAACATCTAGAAAAGCCTGTGTTTTATCTGAACAATTCACCCTGAATTTCCATTTCTAAGCCTAATTTGCATATTTCGGCTTAATCTAAGCATTGATTACGAAAACACTTGAGCCACTTACCACTCTTCGAGTTGCTGAAAATCTTTGATTCGGTCCCGCTGTAATGTGAGCGCATCGAAGACATCCTCAAAACTGCGGTTGCTATCAGGCAGGTTTGGCAACGCGAGATTAGCCTGAATAAAAAACTCATCCGCACTGTCAGACCAGCCTTGTTGCCACCAGTCTGTAATGATTCGTCTGTTTTGCTGCAGACGTGCGGAGCTGGGCAATTTATCTGATTTACTGGAATTAATATGCGTTTTAGTAGGAAGCAAATTCCACAAGTCATTATTTGGCCATCGGGAAAATGGCATAGCATGATCCACAGCATAATGCTTCGCTAAAAGCTTTTTACCCGACCAGCAACAGTTTACTTTTTCACTTTCAAGCAAAGCGTTGACCCTGCTTCTTACCCGCGCTGTGGTTCTGCGAGGATCTTCCCAGGTTAACGCTTTAAGCAAATCAGACTGAGAGAACGCCATCGCCCGTTTTGCCGTGTAAGTTTGCATCAATGCTGCCCATTCAT
Organism: uncultured Alteromonas sp.; assembly: GCF_913058315.1. Classification (GTDB taxonomy): domain Bacteria; phylum Pseudomonadota; class Gammaproteobacteria; order Enterobacterales; family Alteromonadaceae; genus Alteromonas. The sequence goes on from NZ_CAJXQY010000062.1 coordinate 20,921, forward strand.
TCACCAACGAGGGTTCTATCCACACACTGAATCTGGCCAGTGAATCCCAAATATTAACCGGGATATAAAACCGCCCGAAGGACTTCATAAAGTCAGCATCAAGGACAACGCCACCAGAAGGCTTATTGGTACGCTGACTCTCAACATGAAAAACACCCTGCTCTGTGCCAGGGATAGTGATGTATCGCACGGGCATATCCCGTATGGTGGACGTGACATCTTTCAGCGTTTGATATACCGCTTGTGCGGTTTCGCCATCCAAATAGGTAGCACCAATGTAAAAATCATTGGCTGTAAACGAACGCAGCTCCTGCCACCCACCCTTTTTAACAAACCCCAATCCTTTACTTCGGTTGCTACTTTGGGGAATTTCAAAATGGTCGAGTAGCGGTTTGAATAACTTGATCCAGTAGAGTGCTACCAAACCAACCGGCAATGCCACATGCTCTTTCGTGCGTTCGATAACCGCCCCGGGATGACCTTCGGCAATTCTTAATAAGGTACGCAGCAAAGCCACTTTGTACGTAGAAGACTTGTTATCGTTAACAATAATATTGCGTAGCAGGGGGAATGCCCCCGAACCGTCATCAGGCAAGGTAAGTATTACTGTTTGCCAATAAACATCATCCCGCCCCAACTCGTCGGCATTAGCCTGATCACTGAGCAAACGAAATGACAGCCCGAACTTACGGGCAAAACCCGAAAGCTCATCGGCCGAGACCGGATACATGGTGCGTTCGTCATGGTTCGCGCCATGGCGCAGCGAAATAACGATTTTGCCATTGGCTTTTAACAGGGAGCTAAGCTTACGAATACATCGTTCTCGCTCAGAAGGCGCGATATGCATCCACACAGCACTGAGCAAAATCAGATCAAATTTTGTTTGTAGGCTGAACACCTGATTAAGCTCAGGCAGTTTGTCATTCAACCAGTGAATCGGCTGATTAACCACATATTGTTGGGCGCGTTCACGAATGCCATCAGCAGGTTCAACGGCAACAACACTCAATCCTTTATCAGCAAGGAACCGGGCATCGCGCCCTGACCCTGCGCCAATATCCAGCACAAAACCCTTATCAGGAATTTCAGACAGCCAGTCACCATGTACTTTTTCAAATTCGACGCTGTTATATTGATTAGCGAGTTTTTCTGCGTGAGTTGAATAGTATTTAATGTTTTCGGACAAAGGCTTGCTTCCTTGCTAGTTTGTTCAAAACAATCCAAATAAATTATCTATATTCAGCACAATACGAACAAAGCAGTAAAAATGCAAAGTGCGTTTGTCTGCGAGAGCCAGGCTTATTGCAATGGCTAATTACTAAACTCTTAGAGCATAGATTAGCCTTTCCCTATTTCACGATGCGTTTATTTAAAGAACCAGCTTTAAGAAAATAACCCCCTGTAATCTATAACAAAAAAATTTCACCAACTATACAAAACGCCTTAAACGGCTTTTTACATTTATTATATGTATAATGACTGTCCCTTGGTCTAGATTGCGCGCCCAGCTATTGAAACTCACGAAAATACTGTTTATAAATACAGTCAAAGAGTCATTGGTCGGATAGAAATAACATGAAACAAAAATACAAACTCATCGATTTATTTTGTGGTGCAGGAGGCATGTCACTAGGCTTCGTTGACGAACGATTCAACGGTGAATTTGAAAGTATTTTGGCTATCGATAACGATGAGGCCGCGGTAGCCACATATAATGCGAACCTTGGCGACGACAATCATTGTTACCACGAGAATATAGAGTTGTGGTTGCAGAATAATGCAGTTCCCAAAGCAGACGTAATTATCGGAGGTCCGCCCTGCCAAGGTTTCAGTCTACTTAATAAAAATAGGGATGGCGATGCTCGTAGACAGCTATGGGAACCATATATGGATATTGTCGCACAGTCAGAAGCTTCCGTTTTTGTTATGGAAAACGTACAAGGCTTGCTCAAAAGCTCTGAGTTCAACGATATTCTTAATAGAGCCACAGAACTAGGGTTTGAGCTACTAAATCCACTTGTTCTTAATACTGCCGATTACGGTGTACCTCAAACTCGTAAGAGGGCTATTATTGTTGGTGTAAAAACTGAACACTTCGATTGTTTTGATGAGGTACCTTCATTTCCTCCTCCTCCAACACATCAAAACCCTAGCACCGGTGGCAAACTTCCGGCATGGAGAACGGTGAAAGAGTTTATTGATGATCTCCCAGAGCCGGAAGGCACAGAAGTTAGAGCCGAACTAAGTGGACCGCTTAACTTACATTTTGGGCGAAAGCCTACTGAAATAAGTAAGGAAAGATATAAAGCTGTTCCTCTCGGCGGAAACCGTTTCGATTTGCAAAGAAATAGGCCTGATATAACGCCAAAATGTTGGATAAACAAGAAATCTGGTGGCACTGATTTATTCGGCAGACTTTGGTGGGACCGTCCCTCAGTGACAATTCGTACTGAGTTTTTTAAACCTGAGAAAGGCCGCTATCTACACCCACAGTCAAACCGTCCAATAACGCACAGAGAGGCGGCTAGGTTAATGACCTTTCCCGATGACTTTAAGTTTTCAGGAACAAAAATAGAAATAGCGAGACAGATTGGGAATGCTGTTCCTCCGGTTTTTGCCAGCAGCATTGCAGGTTATATTAGTGAAATACTTGAACTTGTAAACAGACAGAAAATACGAAGAGTTGCTTAATGGCTAGAAGGTCAAAAAGGACAGATCCCGAAACGCTAAGAAAAGAATTAGTCGATTTATTGATAAAGTTTAAATCGAAATTGTTAGAGGACGACCTTCGAGATAAGGTCAAAGATCTTATCCCTGCAAATCATTTGCTTCGAGACTTGGGTAGCTCCCTCATTGATGAGGACGATACTAATTCAGCCAGGGAAAGAATACTTGCTTATTTTAGAAAATACCCGACAACGCTAATTTGCGGTGACGAAGTTATGGTCGTTGCAGGCATTAGTGAATATGCACGTCGCATCAGGGAGTTACGTGTTGAAATGGGATGGCCTATTCAAACTGGCCTGGCCCTAAGAGATATAATCGAGGATGACCAAGGTTTAGAGGATATTTATCCAAAAGATCTGCTTAAAAAGGATTACTACGTTCTAACCGAAAATAAACAAGATAGAGATGCCGCTTACAGATGGAAACTTGCTAATACGATTCGAAAGAGCAATGCTGGCGTCAAAAGTAAAATTATTGAATATTTCCTTAAAAACGTTGGTAAAGAAGTTACTGGTGAAGAATTAAAATATTTGGCCAATGACCGTTCAGAGTGGCCTAGACGGGTTAGAGAACTGCGGACTGAAGAAGGCTGGCCAATAGCTACTAAAGTATCAGGCCGACCTGATCTTAACGTCGGCATTTATGTCTTGGAAGAGGATCGACAAGCAGAAGTACACGATAGAAAAATACCTGATCCAGTTCGTGTTGGGGTATTAGAAAGAGATAATTACTCATGCTGTAACTGCGGCTGGAACCATCAGAATAGGAACGAAGCAGATAGACTTCGTAACCTACTGGAACTGCATCATATAGAACATCATGCGAAAGGGGGCAAAAACTTGTTAGAAAACCTGATTACACTTTGTAATATTTGCCATGATGAAGTTCACCGGGGAAATATCAGCTCTGAAAAATTAACCAGCTTTATTATCTAAGGAAGATGCGAATAAGTCCCCGATGTGAGATCATAGCAGCACAGCAAATCACAGCCACTAATG
>NZ_CAJXQY010000063.1 GCF_913058315.1 uncultured Alteromonas sp.
ACAAACAATACCGTCATATAACGCTTCTCGCGCTGATTTTCAGGAAGATATAAAGAGAGAACAGCGTAAAAAGTTGTCCACTTCCTCTTTACTGCAAAAGCGGAACATGCTGCCTCAAGCACTATTACCCCTTCAAGAAAGGCAGAATACGTAGGCGCTTAACCAGCTGCTAAAATGCCGGAAATACGTTCAAATTGTGGCTTAAACGCTTGTGGTATTAGTGTCTCGGCAAGATGAAAGGAGTTGTTACCAACGCCTTTATCGCCATAAAATCCAACTTTAACGTGTGAATGATAGCTCGCCATCCAGTTTGATTCCCAAACGGCTTGTTCGTTAAATTGCGCAGGATTTGGCATCTCTTCGAGTTCATAATCCAGTTCGCCGTTAACATACCGGGCATCTATCCATAACGTTAATAGCCCTTTATTCCATACATAATTCGCGAAGAAGTCATTATAGAAAACCGAGTGTCCGGCGAGCTTATGTTGATGCTGATCTACCTTCGGGTTTTCATCCCGCTGATCCATGAAAACCAGTAACTTCTTATTTGCTTTTACTAATTCATTCATGCGCGTTAATTCAGAGAGATTATGAGTAGCCATAAAGCGTGGGCCAAGATTGATAGTTTGCTTATCAAAACGGATACCGTTAAGGGGAATAACTGCGGATTTAACATAGTGAAGATCAGGCATTAACGTCAACAACGAGGCAATGGCTCCTGGCACGATACTGTGAGATGCAACGAATACTACTGGTTGATTACTATACTGATGCAAATGCTTGATAACTTTTTCTTCGAGATTGCCCTTGCGTTGCAGCAAGCATTTAACGCCTTCATCCGATGACAACAGTGGCGCTAGAGAATTGCCTAATGCCGTTTGTACTGACTTTTGAAAAAACCATTGTTCAACGTTACATAACCGCCCTTCATATTGCCATAAGTATCGCCATACAATTCGGTTATCAATGCTCTCCCACGCAGGAGGGATTGGGATCTGGTTGTCTAGAATAGCCATAAAGCGCAGATTTGGGCTTAACTTTACCGGAACCTCTCTTTCCCCAAGCCCCTGAGAGAGCTTTTTAAACAGTTCAGGCAGCTCAGCTTTCAGATAATAAACATGAGTTTGTAGCAGAGTATGATGCTGCTGGCTGTGTTTACTCTGTTCAATTAACAGGTTATCCGCACGTAACTTTTCTCCGTGGGACATCAGCAGCCATGGCAATTGCATTGGCGGCATCCCCTGAAAGCGCGCCATATATAACGCAAGAACCCGCTGCGAGTCGCCTGTTCGTTGCTTGATCTGAAGACGCACAGCGAGTCTTAACAAAAAACCAGCAGGTATCATCTGCACCTTAATAAAAGGCTTATCAAGAAGCACCAGGAGATCATCAAACGCATTAAATGTAACGAGAAAGAAAAACAACATATTCAGCGGTTGCGTTGACTCCGGGTTCGCTTTTAGCGTTTGAACCAGTAGTTCTACCCCTTCATCAAAGCGCAAGCTTCCCAGTAATCCTGCCGCCATTTCCACTTCAATGTTTAGCCTGCCCCCATTCATCTGGCACTGTTTATATAACGCCAGAGCGTTATCAGTATCATTGACTAAGCACATCACTTTTATTTTTTGTGCAATCAGTTCTGCGGAGCTATCCGGGCCAACAGCGTGCAATGCATCAAGGGCATCAGCTAACCTGAAATCCCCTAAACAGCGATTCACTTCAGTTGCTATATCCAAACCAGAAGATGTTGAAACCACGTAAATGTAAACCTTGCTAAAAATAATAATATGAGACTAACGAGATCTTGGCGTGCGCTATTTTTTCGTTAACAGCAGCGTATCGATTAGGACCGCATCCAAGCCGCTGGACATAAACACGCTCACCGCGTCATTCACCGAGTGAACGATCGGTTTCCCCATAATATTAAAACTCGTATTAAGTAAAACGGGTACGCCTGTGATCTCACCAAACAGTTCAGTCACGCGCTTTAGCCAGGGTGCTGTTTCTGCGGTTAATGTTTGTAACCGCCCTGTACCGTCTTCATGCACGACCGCAGGCACCTGTTCACTTTGCGGATATTTCCACTTTAATGTAAACGACATATACGGTGACGGCTGGGGATTAACAAACCAATCTGTCACTCGCTCAATTGGAATAACCGGTGCGAAAGGTCGGTATGCTTCGCGCCCTTTAACAAGCGCATTAATTTTATCTTTGATGTTGGGTGATCGTGGGTCAGCCAGTATTGAGCGATGTCCCAATGCTCTCGGTCCAAACTCAGCGGCACCACGCATTACTCCAACAATTTTCCCTTGGGCAAGCAATTGCGCCAGCTCTTCTGCACCATCGTCCTTTAAATACCGGGCGTGGTAAGCGCCGGCGTGATTATAGATTTTGTCGGTATCACACTTTTCAGGTGCGCTGCCTAAATAGGGTAGACCTTGATTATGCGAAATAATTGCCTTTTGGCCGGCCTCCGACATCGACTTTTGCCAGGCAAGCAATGCTGCTCCAATTGCGTTTCCATCATCAGCGGGCGCGCTAGGTACATGAACACACTTAAACGGAGTTGAGTTGGTGATCGTGCCGTTAAATGAAGAGTTGAGTGCACAGCCACCACCTAAAATAAGGTTATCGTGTCCTGTTTGCGTATGTACGTCTTGTAATATTTTTAGTGTATACCGACTGTAGGCGGTCTGTGCTGAAGCAGCCAGATTCGCGGCGGCCATATAGGGTTTACCTTTAAATGAAACTTCTGATTCAAAAAAGTTTATGATATTCGCCATTACTTCCCGATTGGCCCAATGAATGCGGCCATCTGTAATCTCCAGCAAACATAACAAGCGATTTACCCATTCCTCAACAGGCGCCCCATATGCAGCAAGCCCCATCACTTTCCACTCTTCGCCATTTACCGAACTAAACCCGGATAAATCAGTCAACCAGGAGTAGAAAGCCCCCAAACTGCCCGGCCCCCAGGAACGCCATTTACGGCGAAGTTGGCCATCGTTCCAAGAATACAGGGAAGCAGCTCCCACTTCACCTTCACCATCAAGAATTACACAGGCCGCATTTTCAAAGGGCGCCGAATAAACGGCATTCACCGCATGACATAGGTGATGATCAAACTGCCAGATGCTTTCGCAAACGCGAGTTCCGAGCACGAACTGTAAATTTTTCCCAGCATACTCTTGTTGCTGCTTTTGAAGCGACGCCATCCAATTTATTACGTCTTTAGCAATAAAAACATCGTGCGGATCATTAATGGTATCTGCTTTTGCTGCCAGCCAGCTCGTTGCCATTTGAAACGTAGCATGAGGATCTTCAGCTAATATCCCCTTTAAAACCGGCCTTATATGATTAACCTGATCTGGCATGGCTCCCCAGGCTCGTTTATCCTGTAAGAAACGTTCTGTGGACTCAGCAAAAATCACCTGCCCCTTGGGATTAACAATGGCAATAGCCGGATCATGTCCTGTTGTAGACAGGCCAATAAAATATTTGCTCATTTTTGATTCATATTAATTAAAGCATTAGCGACGTCTTTGGCAGTTTTATACTGAAACATAACAATTGGTTCTATTTCCAGTTCAAACTCATCTTCGATTTTTCCGCACAAAAGCACTGCGTTTAAGGAGTCGACGCCTACCGTTGCCAGCAAAGTATCTTCAGATAATATGTCGCGAGGCTGTTTACAAAGCTTGGCTACGTTATCCAGTATAAAGTTAACAATGTCCTGATAACTGTTTTGTTGACTACTCAAAGCGATAAACTCCTATAAATAATGGCCAAACTATTTGTGTTGGTTCGAAGAAAATAATAAGCAAAAATAAACTAGAGAGTTTAAATTTACCACGTGCATTTTAGTAACTCGCAGCAACGGGGCTCACCGAATAGAACTTGTATGCATAGGCTACATTCAGCTCGGTATCAACGGCTTTTTGATGTGCATTTAGCGCGGGGAAGCGCTGCATGAACAGGGGCACAAGTTCTTTGAGGATGCGTTTTGATAGCATAGCCCCTACGCAAAAGTGAGTGCCAAAGCCAAAATCCATGTGCCTTGAGATTTGCTTGTTTTCGGGTGAAGTTACTACAGCACGCTGAATATCTATAAGAACGGTGGTTCCCTTGCTAAAATGACTACCGCCTATTGCGGTACTTTTCAGGGCGATTCGGTGGATATATTTAGGCGCCGTTGCCAGATGTAAAAATCGGTCAAATTGTGCATCAAACTCCGCAGCGGAAATTGCCCTGCCGCTATTCTCGGTATAAATAAGGGCCAGCATATTGACCGCGGTCTGCACTAGCGGTGCCAGCGCAGCATACATTGCGGTAACAAATGCATAGCACGTGAGTTGGTCGAAAGGCTTTTCCATCTGAACATGCTCTAATAATGACGCTGCAGGCAAACCTTTCACACGATTATCGCATCCCGGACCCGCTTCAACTGTTGCTTCTTCTAACATATTTATAAGGTTCCTAAAATCAGCTTCGCTCTGGATACGTTGCTTTAAAGGCAACATCGGTTCTACCATCCGCTGAAGAACAGTTGCAATGCGATCAAAATCTTTTCTGTTACTTGGATAAACCCCTAAGAGCGGTCGTGCGATTTTGTCAAAAATAGGCATGCCAACATTGGCTACCAAGTCAAAATCACGATCCCCTGGTAAATCATTGATAATATCTTTTATTTGCTCGCTAAAGAACGAGTCCCATCGCTTCAATTTGCTATGACTTAAAAAGCCCACCGCGACTTGGCGAAGCAGTTTATGGCGTTCGTTTTCCAGAAAAAAAGGCGATGCATTCACAAAACATCGACTCATTTCAAACGACATCCCGGTTGCCTGTTCAAGGCGCTCAAGATAATTGTACAGATTCGGTATCTCAAAAAACTCGCTTTTTAACACTTGCAAAGCCACATTGTAATCCGCGACTATTTTCATGTTGGGATTACTCGCAAATCCATTCTGACTGTTTGCGCCGATTGACATCTCATCTGATTCCATTTTCTGCTCCGAGCAAGACAACACGGGCCGAGCTAACCCGCCTGGCCAGTAGTGAAGACTTAAATTTAACGCTTCCTGGCTCTATGAAGATAGCGGGAAACTGAGCGTATAGTTTTGGGATAAAGCTGACTATTAATTGCTGGGCCAGATACTGGCCGGGACAACGATGAACGCCAGCACCAAACGCCAAATGACGTTCTGGCGCGCCTTCATCGAGTTGCGCATATTCGCATGAACGATGATGGCGTTGATCGCGATTTGTCGACGGCACATGGATAAACACCGCCTCATCAGCTTTAAGTGTTACATCGTCAACCTTGATTTCTGCAGAGGCTACTCTGGTAAGAAATTCCGTGGATGCACAAAAGCGAACAAACGACTGAAAGTGAGTACTCACCCATTCCGGGTTCGAGAATTTTTTCCGTATACTAACTGACAGCTCACTGTTTTTAATGACTATGTGAGAAATCGTTTCACTGGTTGTTCGCGATGCAATGAGAAGAATTGCGATTGTTGCGGCAATTTGCTCTGTGGAGTGTGGCTGAGTTCCAGAGCGCAGAGTGTTATAAATATCGTATAATAACCCGGGCTTGTTTGGTAGATTGAGTTGGGCTGTAATATCGCCAATGATTCTTGTTAGTGCATCCTGTATTTTTAATAATGTTTTAACCGACTGAACGGGCTCAGCAACTTTAAGACTGATATCCACATCACGCAAAAAAGTTGCCAAATTACCCGGTACAAAACCAAATACTTGTTGCACAATGCCTAGAAAAAGAGGCTCTTCAATATCGGTAACCAGATCGATATCGGCTTTTTTTTCCGATAATGCAACCAGCACCTTGTTACCTACATTGCCAGTAACCTTTTCGTACTTGCTCAGGTTTTCAGAACCCAGCGGGGCAACCAATTGCTTTTTAATCTCCTTATGCATGCTACCCGACATAAACGATAACATTTGTTCAGTATAAGCGATTAGGGGCGCCAAATTGACATTGGCACTGCGTTGCACCTGGGTTAAATACGTTGAGAGTGACGGTGCCAGCATTGATGGTTTAGCCAAACACTTTTGGGCGGTCTGATACGAACGAATATAAGGCCTGTCAGTGTGTTGCATTCTGTTCCTTGCTGACTTTGGCTTTCCAGCGCTGCACTTTGCCGCTGGTTGTCCTGTCCATAGTATTACGCTTACATATTATTACATCGCGCACAAATATGCCAAAGGCTTCATTAAATGCTAACTGAAGCGCTTGCGATGTTTCAACATGCCATTGGCTGTGCTGATGTGTATAAGTTTCTATCGAAAAACTCAGTATTTCTGCCGACTCCGTTGTTTGAAGCAAGAATACATGAGGATTAAGTTGCGGGTATAATTTATTTGCAAGCACTGCAAAGTCAATTGGATAGAGTGTTTTACCTCGCAGTTTTATAATATCTTTTATCCTACCGGTGATTGATAAAAGATCGCCGGAAATAATGCCAATATCGCCAGTTCGAATCCAGCGCCGGTGCGCATATTCAAAGGACGGCACTTCACCGGAAGAATAGAGCAAAGCAATTGCTGGACCGGACAGGCAAATTTCCCCCTCCTGACCCGGTGCGAGCGGTTGATTATCTTGTAGTGAAAAGATATCAATATTGGTATGTTTAGCGCCTAAATAGCAAGGTAATGTGCTGTGACTATGCAGATGCATCAGTTCATCATTGATTTTACCCCCTCTACACTTTACTCCTCCGGCAAATAACACGGTTTCAGCCAGGCCATAGCATGCAAAAAATGCATCCGCGGAGAAACCTGTGTCGACCAGGCCGTGGGCTACCTGCTTCTTTAGGGTTGCAGGAATATAATCTGCCCCGCAAAAAGCCAGTGACCAACAACTCAAATCCAGTTGCGCGGTGAGTTTTTCGCTGAGATAACGAAGACAAATCTCGTAAGCGAAAGGTGGCCCACCGCTAACGTTAACCCGATACTGACTAATTAGCTTTAGCCACACTGCGGGCCGCTTTATAAAGGTGTTTGGGTCTAACACCATTAACCAGCCGCCGGACAATATCGGATATAACAACCCGCCAAACAACCCCATGTCGTGATAGTGAGGTAGCCAGGTCAAGTGACGATGTTGTGTATTAAATTGCCAATCATTTGCAACAGTTAAGAAGTTAGCCAGTATCATTTGCCCACTGAGCAGCACGCCTTTTGGCCTGGCTGTAGAACCCGAAGAATATTGTATGATCGCAACATTATCCCGCGGTGGTAAAAATTTACTAACAGCATTAAGTGCCAACGCCTCTCCCATCAAAGCCTCGATTGTGAAGACATTGACGCCTGGCAAACACTGTTTTATGTGTTGACGGTCTCTTTCATGAACAATAGCCGCGCTAAAGCGGGTGTCGTTTACAATGCTTCGTAATCGCTGAAAATCTTGTGTTTTCTTAGGTACAGGACAAGGCGCGATGGTGATACCGCTATAAATGGCTGCAGCGAGAACTTGTATAAAATCGTAACCACTATCCAATAACACTAATACTGGTGTTTGACTTATCTGCGCCTGCGTAAAAGCTGCCGCTAGTTTGCGTGCATTCTTGTCTAGTTCAGCACCACTAGCACTGATAATATCGCCGGAATGATAAATATTGATTGCATAATCATGACAGCTTGTTATCAAACTATTGTGCAATTGTTCAGCGAGCGACCGGGGTTGAATATCATTTGTACTCATAAGCAACACTAAAAATCCAAACTTTTTTTGCAGGCAATACCTGATGTGCGGAAATGCCGGTATTTGTTGGTGTGAATCGCACCATTAAATTCGGAGGCGGATTTGTTTGAGGTATGCTGCCGTATCTTCGGCTAGTTGTCGATAATAATTCTCCTCATATTCAACAGGTGGGATGTCACCGATAGGTTTAGCAGGCGTTTATTGTTGAACCTGTCAACCCAGTCCAGCGTGGCAAGTTCAATAATGAAACATGTAGGTAACGCTTAGTTGTGGAATCTTCAACAAGCATTTTTGCACAGCTCATGCCTGCGCGATGGCATTTTGAGCTAACGCATCAGCTTGGTTAAAATTGTACGTATCGTTCCCTTCAGTGCTTCTCGACATAATATTCAACGCTTAGTCGATTGGCAGCCACAAGAATTGCCAGCCATTGTGCACAAATTCGAGAATAGCTAAAGCGCTTATGTACTTCCCAGGGGCCATTTTCGCCAAGTTTAATAGCCTGTTCCGGGTGCTGTAGAAGGGTAATAAGATTTGCTGATAGTGCTTCCACGCCATCTCCTAATAAACCAGTAAACCCATCTGTTATAATATCCTGCACTCCCTCACTGGCCGCAGACACCACGGCAGTGCCGGACGCCATAAACTCAATGGCTGAACCGGGGCAATTTTCCCCTTTTCCACTTGGGTTAACAACACCACAAATAGCGCTTTTCAACAAAGGAATTTTATGAATTCCCATAATACCGGTAAACACCACAGATGGATGGGGTAATCCCTCAGAAGTACTCAGGAAAGGAATAATATGCTCATTCTCGAACTGCTCATCAGCAATATTCCAGGGCCCGAGCGTTGCGTTACGATCATACAACTGCCCCGAGCCGATGACCAACAACCGTGCAGTGGGACATTTCTTAAGCACTTTTGGCCAGGCCTGCGCGAGCAAACCAAAGCCTTTCACGGGGATTAACGAGCCCGTGTACACCACTAAATTAGGATCTTTTAGAACATCACCCTGGTAAGAAACCGCGTTAAAGCCATTATAAATATGAGTAAGCTTTGACTGAATAGCAGGGTATTGAATAGACTGATGTTGCCACTCTCCCACCGCCACAACCGATTTTACGTTTGTGGCTTTGGCAAACGCTGCTAGATATTCTTGCTGCGGTGTATTGTGAGCCCAGATAACAAATGCCATCGCATAGGACTCAAGCCGACTTATTAATTCTGCTGCATCTGCTCTTACTGTAGGTCGCCAAATGAACAGCTCACAACCGCGCTCAACTGCACAATTGACTGCTGCAAGACAATCTTGAGCTTGTACAACCTTTAATTCAACAGGCAGTAACGCTGTTGATTGCGCCATTAACGTGATGTCAATGAAAGGGTAACGCCGCTGAAGCTCTATTGCTAGCGTAATAAAATTAAACTCAGTTCCACCGACGCCTGGATTACCTAACTCAGGATGACGCAAGTTAACATTAGCGATGTTTTGATTTTCAAGATAAAGAGCAACCTTCACTAACTATTACCATCCCATCAGATTTTTAAGTTTTATGGTCGGTTCAGCATAATAGTCTGATAGCAACGCTTCGGTTGACGCGGTTAATGCGTACTGTGTTTTTGGCAAAGACTTCAACTGATGAAGTGCCCATAATTTACTGGTTAATGGGGCGTTTAAACCTGCCAGTATGTGTTTTCGCTGACGCTGCCGTAATTTATTGTAGATACCAGATAATCCCCGATTTTCGTGCTGCTGGGATAAATGCTCAGCCACAAAGGTTGCAGAAACGCCAAACAACTCGGCCCATGAATTACAAAAGCGCTCAGGGACGCTACGTAACCAGTCAAACTTTAAGACTGTTACTTTGCTTTCGCCAAACATGCCGTAACACCGGCTAATCAACTGATGGTAATTCAGAGCCTCTCTGGCTTTTTCCAGACCAGGTTCGGTTAAAAATAAATTAACCCAGGTATCGAAAGTGCAAGGTGGGCCACCACCAAGGTTGGTAGGAACAAAAGGATGATCAGTGTACTGCGACATTAACCAGTCACGCGGCTCTCTAATGATCAACACAATGTAGCAGTCCGGAAATACGCTTTTTATTCTTAACAGCTTATCTGGAACTGAAATAGCAGAGAAAAACGCTGAGGTCATGGCTTCATGACTCAGCAATGTCGTGTTATAACGCTGATGTTGTGACGACAACTCAGCCCATTTAGCGGCAAGCTCTCCGGTAGTCACTTCGGGGCGATTATGCAGCGACTTATAAAAATCAAACAAGCGTGTGTCGGTTAAATAAACACTGTTAACATTATCTTGTACTGCATTTGAGCCAGCAATATTGTTGGTTGGGTATAACGCCATGTTATTAATGTGAGGAACAAATGGAAAAAGCCGCTTTTGTAAAGTTGTACTGGCAGCTTTTGGCATACCAATATGAAAGATATACCTGTGTTTATTTTGCATATCAGAATTAACTACTTTAATGTTTGCCAGATCATAGAGTCACAATAAAAGTAACTATTTTTAGTCGATGCCACCCTAACATAGCCCACAGTATTCAAAAATTCACTGATGTATTGTAGCGCAGACTCCGTTAACGCTTCTGCTATAACAAATAACGGCCGGTATTGCTGCCAGTCATTGGACTGCAGTACTGCAAGTTCAAAACCTTCCACGTCGACAGTCAAGAAAGTTATCGGTTTCTCTACAGGTAAGTGCTCTTGTAATACGCTCGCTAACGGCCTTACGGTAACTTGATGTTCACCGGTTTTCTCGGTTCGCGTTTCAGCATAGGCCACACTTTCTTTATCAAACGTATTAAAAGCGGGCTCTTTAAATACCGTGTAAGTTAAAGCACCTTGTTGGTTTGCTATCCCTAATTCTAAATTAATGTCGCCAGGGCGTTGCTCATCAAACAATTTCATCACACCGGGAATAGGGTCGATATTGATACCGCGCCATCCTTTAAGGTAATAATGATAGGTGTTTGAAAACCTTGTTGGATGGTGTGCCCCAACATCCACATAAAAACCAGGATTGTTGTAGTACCATTTCAATAACCGCTTTAAAAGCGCATCTTCCCCCTCTTGGGCAGTAAAAATATCGGCTTGTGCAGGCAGCAATGTTGACTTAACCAGACTATAAAAAGTAGGCAAGTCCTGAGCTTTAACCTGCTCTCGCTGCGTACCAGCCAAACCTGGATTGGCTGATTGTGTTAATTGGTTGAATGTGGATAATTGCCGAGCGTGTTCAGACGCATGGGAACTTCCAAGCAGTTTGGCCAGCCAAACGCTATACTCGGCAGCTGAAGCTACCCGCTTGATATGCTGCCGGGCTCTCTCTTCGTCATCAGCATCAATACCCTTTGGATGTATTTGTGAGCGAAACTGAGCAAATGCCTTATTAAAAGAAAGATCGGTGGCGATCAACGGCTTCACCGTTTGAGACTTGCCCCCCTGATGGTTCGCAAGCCAATTGTGTAACCAAATGTCAGACGTGGTATCAATATAATCAAACTTAGTCAGTAATAACCTGGCCATTGATGGAGTAATAATATGCGCTACATTACTCATCACTACATCGCTGGTTATTTCAAGTTGAGTGTGTGCAGAGAGATCTGTTTCAGTAGTTAAGCCGGAATGCCCAAGCCTGATGAGTTGTGGAGAATTACTATCCAGTAACTCATCGAGCTTGTTATCAAGAAGGCTCAGTCCATTCCTGTAAAAATAGACATCATCTTCACATACAAGTACCGGACCTTTTGCATCAGCAACCATCTCCCATACCTTTTTAAATGATAGCCAGTTAGCCACTTGTTGAGGAATAAGAATGTTATTGGCACACTCACAAGCTGCTCTAAAACACCGAAAGCACTCAGGAAAACTCTTGACTCTGCCTTTTGCGTACATTGCATAAACTAAAGCTGAATCTGCGGGCACCGCCTGAACAAAACGATAATCTGTAAGTCCGCACTCATTAAAATGTTTTTCGATATGCTGCTTACGCTCTATGTCGGTATCCAACGATACAACCAACACGTCTGCAAGTTTTTCCCTGATCATCCGCTATTCCCCGAGATTTGCACCAATAAAAAAAGGGGCCAAGCCCCTTTTTAAATAACGTAAAATTACTCTATTCTTTCGCTACGGCTACTGAATAACCATGCTTCTTAAGTAACGCATGTTGCTTGGCTTTTTGTAAGTCACCTTCTACCATTTCGGCACACATTTCTTCAACTGTGATTTCGGGTACCCAGCCAAGCTTCTCTTTTGCTTTAGCGGGATCACCGAGCAACGTTTCTACTTCTGCCGGGCGGAAGTAACGTGGATCTACTTTCACAATCACATCACCAACAGTAACACCTGGGGCGTTTTCACCTTCAACAGCAGTAACGGTAGCAATTTCGTCTACACCTTCGCCACTGAATTCAACGGTAATACCCGCTTCTTTACAACTCATTCGCACAAACTCCCGTACAGAAATTTGTTTACCGGTAGCGATAACAAAATCTTCTGCACTTTCTTGTTGCAGCATCATCCACTGCATACGTACGTAGTCTTTAGCATGGCCCCAGTCACGTAAGGCATCCATGTTGCCCAAGTAAAGACAAGACTCTAAACCTTGCGCAATGTTCGCGATACCACGAGTGATCTTGCGGGTTACAAAGGTTTCACCACGGCGTGGAGATTCATGGTTAAACAAAATGCCATTACACGCATACATGCCGTAAGACTCACGGTAATTAACCGTGATCCAATACGCGTACATCTTTGCAACTGCGTAAGGTGAGCGCGGATAGAAAGGCGTAGTTTCTTTCTGCGGGATTTCCTGTACTAACCCATATAATTCAGAAGTAGACGCCTGATAAAAACGCGTTTTCTTTTCCAAGCCTAAAAAGCGAATCGCCTCCAGCAAACGAAGCGTACCAATCGCATCGACATCCGCAGTATACTCTGGTGCTTCAAAGGACACAGCCACATGAGACTGAGCCCCTAAGTTATACACTTCATCCGGCTGCACTTCCTGCAGGATACGAGTTAGGTTAGAAGTATCCGTTAAATCACCGTAGTGCAGGTGAAACTTAGGGTTTTCGTTATGTGGATCTTCATAAATGTGATCAACACGCTCAGTATTGAACAAAGAAGCACGACGCTTAATACCGTGTACTTCGTATCCCTTTTCTAACAAAAACTCGGCTAAATAAGAGCCGTCCTGGCCGGTTACACCGGTAATAAGTGCTTTTTTCATATAACTACCTTTTCTAAACCTAACTTTTCAAGATAACTTGAAACCTTGTTTTCTTCATCGCCTAGGAAACCATCATCCTTCACCTCTTTTCTCTTTATTACAAAAGAAGTTGAATCATAAAGCGAGTTCGTTTTTAAAGGTAAATCCATGAATAATGCGAGTTCAATTAACTTCTCCTTTATCGCCAAATTCTCATAAGGCACGTACATCACATTACTATTGCTGATTACTGGATACCATTTCTCAACAAAGTCGACCCAGAATTTCATTTTTTGTCGAAAATAATTTTTAAAATCTGGCAATTTCAAGCTTTCATTTTTAGAATCTAATTCATACCAACTTAAAATACTTAAAATAGGGTTTCGCAATTGAACAATATATTTATCATTAGGACTGTAAGGCAATAAAAGCTCAAAGTCATGATCCTTTATTACTCTCCGGCCAGCACCACAAGCGAAGCCTTTCTCTTTCCAAATTAAATTGCTTTTATTACACTCAATTCTCTCGCCATGCCTTCCAATACAATTATAATATTCGCAATAATTCACATAAATATCAGAAACACTTTCTAACTGTTCAACCATCGCATGGTGCCCGCTTCTAGGAAACGTGACAATATGTACAAATCTCATATTTCAACCCAAATACATTCTTAATAATTTACTTATATTGATTCAATCAACTCATGACACATTTTATATTTATCTTTCGTTATATTTAATGCCAGACTTGATTTGTTACTAGTATACTCTTTTTGGTAGATAGAGTAGCTTTTCATCAAAAAATCATCGGAAAAACTAGATAATCCTGCAGAGACTTTATAGATAGGGAGCTTCGGATTTAGTAAAATCTCTTGCTCAAGCATATCTATATCTACAGCATCAATTTCGGCATTTCTCATAATTGTGCTTGCCAAGATAATCAAAAGCTCATTTGATGGATGATTATATGAATGAAAAGATTCCGCTAGTTTCATATCGCCTTGAAGCCGTTCGAAAACCTCTACCCCTTTAATACCACAGCTAATATCTCTGTCTCTCATATTTGCAATCGAAGTGTTTCTTATGGACACAATATCCCAGATAGGACTTTTATTAACCAACTCTAAAAATTCGTATGGAGATAGCCCTTTGTGTACCGCTGCAAACAAGAGATAATCATGATAATCACCCCATGGTAGGTTTTGTGACCACATTGGGTCAGACGCTCTGATGGCCTCGCCAGAAGAGTCTTTGAAATAACCAAATGTAGGAAAACTTGCATCGTAATAGAGATTTGGTATTACTAACGATTTACTCTTTTCAGGCAATAAGCTAATTAAAAACTTAGTGCCAAGGCCAATGTTAGAGCGGTATTCATCGCCTATTGGTTGGCAAATAAGTAAATCACACTGGCTGATTTGGTTGTGCAATTCAGCCACTTCTTCTTGCTCTATTAGATAAACAGGCTTTGCAGCAGTTATCTCAACACTTTCGTCAACTACAGCTTGTTGCATGAAACTTGCAATATGCTCAACCTGACAGTTTCCAACTAAAATAACTTTCATGATTCACTCATTTCTCTATACAGCTCAACATATTTTAATGCCGCTGAAGACCAACTGTACTTATTTGTTATAACTTCTCTATTGTTAGTTTTGGCCATAGGCGTCGGACTATTTTCTATTTCTAACAATTTCTCACTAATAGCGCTTGGCACCCAAGAATCCAAAGTAATCCCAAAATCATTCATAACTTCTTTCTGAGCAGTATTCGCCGCTACTAGAGGCAGCGTACCTTGCATAGCTGCCTCTAATGCGCCCAGGCCAAATCCCTCGCAAAATGAACCACTCAGAAATACGTAAGCATGCTTGAGCAACTCATGCAGCTCACTATCATTAACCCTGCCCGCCAAAACTATATCATTACTTTTAACTAACTCATCAATTTTCTCGGTTTCTGCCTCGCTAAGCCACCCAACGCTTCCGACCAAAACAAGCTTTCTCTTTACTTTGCTTTTTTGTAAATAGCTATTAAATGCTCTGATAATAGACGGAAAGTTCTTTCTCGGCTCAAGTGTTGAAACACATAAAAAATAATACTCAGCCGATAAACCTAAGTTAGTCAAAACCTCAGTTTTTACGTTTTCAGAAAACGCTGAATGGTCCGCTGCATTGTAAATTGTTCTAACATTGCCTCTGTTGAACTGTGGCAAATAGCTTTTCACCTGATTGGCAGTATAGTCTGAAACACATGCAGCAACATCAGTGAAACCGAAGGATTTAATGTAGTTTCTGTAAAACGAAGCTACATTATCATCAAACAATGTACTATGAGTAAGAGGAAATATATCATGCACTGTAAAAACTACCCGGCACTGCTTTCTAAATACAGCGGGAACTGGCAGGAAGTGCGAGTGAAACAGGCTTGTTTGTTGGGCTAGAATGTCTAAGAACTCGCTTGAAAAGTTGATAGTTTCCAGAACACGCTTAACATCTATTAAATCCGCGACATCTTTTGTGTAATAGTATTCACTATGGTATTGCAGCAGTATGTTATTAATTAAAGGAGATATGCGTTTAATATTGCTTTGGTAAAGATATTTATTTAGTAAAAACTGACACCATAAGTTTTCTTGACTGAAAAGGAAAAGCGTTTCATTTTCAGAGCAATAACCATCTATTTTGACTAAAAGATTCTTAATAACCCTCGTTATCCCAGTTTCAGCCAAAGGGTTTTCATATCCGAAAGCAATAGGAGAAGCTTCAATTACAACTTTCATACTATAAGTAACCTGTATAAAGTATAGCGGAGGTAGGATCTATTGTTATGTCGCACTCTGTACTTAATGATGCAACTTCAGTGACTTTTAACTCATCTATTGCAATGGGATTTAAAGTAAAATCTGAACAGGTCGTCCATCCCGATAAAGCAACCAGAAAGCTAAAAAGATGATGACTGTAGTATTGATCTATCAACTTAATTTTACTATTTTCTGTTTCTGGAAACAGAGTGTATATTTCATCTAGAATACTTTCTGAAAAAATAGGAAGCTTTGGCACTTCAAACTTACTAAAATAATATAGTTTTGCACCGTTCAATTTTGTAAAACGGATAACAAAAGGACAACATTGACTTTCAAAGCAAGACTTTAAAAAATCTCGTATAAATAAACCAGGGTCAAAGTCTTCAGTCTTTGCCAGATTTAAAGTGTTTAAGTCAACTTGCTGTGACATTACTTTATTTAGAAAACTTTCTCTTAAAAAGCTCGTTAGTGTATCTTCTGTACTTGGGTCATAAGAAACCTCCCAAGACTGCAAAATGTCACTTATACCTTTAGATAAAACCATTGCTTTTCATCCATACCGAATGTTTTGTCTCAAGATGTAGCTGCCGTGCAAAGCTATCTACTTTTTTTGTGGTTTTACTCCAGTTAAAGTTTCTAGCCCTTTCTATAGCAATTTTTGAATATGCGTTCGAATCAGCGTTAATCAACGAAATAATCCTATTAGCCATCTCTATTTCATTATTTGGATCCGTATATACTGCAAGATCACCGCCTACTTCGGTTAACGATGAATTAGCACAAGTAATTACAGGGGCACCAGTTGCAAACGCTTCAACGAGAGGTAGACCAAATCCTTCATATAAAGATGGGTATAAGACTGCCGCCGAATGGTTATACAAAAATACAAGTTCATCCAGTGTAAAGTTAGAACAGTAAACAGTGTCGATATCAACAACGTCTTTGTACTCCGGAAGATGATGTTTAGCACTGCCACCGGTACAGACTATATTGAGTTCAGTTCTTTCTCTCACAATAGATGAAGCTTTCAGCGCCATTAATTGGTTCTTATAACTGTCAGCCGCAGACAGGCCTGGAATAATAACAAAAGGTTTGGCTATTATCTCATGAACAATACTATCAGCAGGAATATCTAGATTTGTTTTGAAAAAGCTCTTAGACACAGCATTTTCGGCAACTACCGCAGGCCTTCCTGTTACCTCATAAAATTTGAATAGATCATTTGCTGAATTTTGTGATACACAAATATAAGCGTGCGAGTGATAGATTCCTTCTATCTTCAACTTCCAAATTGGTTCATCCATATTATAAATATCCGGAAAAACCTCGGGAATACAGTCATGTATATAAAGAACATTAGTACATACTGTAGAGTATGTGTAATAAGTAGACATAAACAAATCGATACCATAATCGGTACAAATTTTGTCAATTTTATCTCTATCAGAATACCACGGGTCGAGGTTCCAAACTTCAAAGCATTGTTCTATAGGTAACTTTGGAAATTGAAGAATTTCGACTCCCTCAATATCTATATCATCCTGTTCGCGGTTAAGAAAATAGAACTCGATATCCGGTGAGACAGTTGTCCAATGCTCTAACAAATCAAGCCAAACACGTGCAATGCCGCTTCTTGCTAACTGGAAGAAAAAACCATCAACTAATACCTTCATTTAAAAATTCCTTATATATTTTTCAATGATTTCATCTAGAGTATTGGCCTGCCTGGCCGAATAGGTTGTAACGTCGGAATAATAATAGACGCCGAGGGCTCTATTTGTGTTTTTATACACTTCCCCTTTACTTGCACATCGAATCCAAAATTCGAAATCTGCAGTAGGTCCGCCGCAATTTTCATTAAAATATCCGAATTTTTGATGAAGACTCTTTCTCCAGACTGGCATGCAATGAGGTATATTTCGAACCACTACCCTCCCGTCGTGATATTTAACGAAAAAGTCTTGATAGCCGTAGTAAAGGCTCGAATCATAAAAGGCTAAACTTTCACAATTGTCCAAATCAATCTCTTCAGGCCGCCGGTCAGGCGCCTTTGAGATGTAAACAGGGGAAGAAACTAAACTCACCTGCTCCTCAAAGTTATTTAAATGGCCAGGGATGAAATCTACAGCTTTCCTATCGTCCAAGTTTGCATTAGAAACAAATTCTGAATTTGCACTTGCACAACCAATATTCCATATGTCATAGAGTCCTGGATCGAAATCTAATTTCACATAAACTATATTAGCAAAACGAGTCAGATAGCTTTTAGCAAAGGACAGTTCGTCGCCGGGAGAGTTTGCGTCAAAAAGTAGCAGAGTTGACTTATCAAACTCATTTAGGCTCGTCATATTATCAAGAAAGCCATCAATCCAATCATCTCCTTTGAACATTGATGTTATAAAGCTCAATTCCGTCGGCTTATCTTTAAGATATTGTTGAACCACACTTATAGCGTAATCAATCTTATGTGCAACAACTGGCATAGCAGAAGTTCGAATATCTAAAACTTGTTCACTTGATAACTTAGTATCTGCCAAAGAGTTCATCTTAACTTTTAGTTGAAAAAGACTCATAGCAAATAGGCATAGGGGATGCCTTTTCAATAAGCGAAACGCATCAGAAGAAGAACCGCTATTTGCAGTAGAAATGTAATCAGCTACGGTTCTGCAGAATCCGAACGGCTTTCTATCCAATAATTCAAACCAGTCATTTAATTCAATGTAAGCGTTAAAATAGTTGTTACTAAGCAACGCGTATGAGACCAAGCCACACTGCAAAATACCACCGGGTTCTTGCGAGTTTATACACTCTTCTACAGAATGTAACTCTCCTTTTCGGTAGAACTCATCAAACTCTATGAAAACAGTTATCGAAGGACAATCAATAAAATCAAGCTTTGTGAGTAATAACTTTAACTCTTTTGAAAATAGATTTAGTCGACTTGCAATAAAAAGATTAGAAATAACTACTGAAAAAACTTGGTCTTCAGAATATGTACTTTTAAGCTTTGAAAGAAACCTTTCCAGTATTTCATTAGAAAATCGACAATGCATCAGCAATTCTGATATTAGCAAAAGGGGACATATCTCTTTACTAGCATAGTCCTCTGCGATTACTTTTAAACAATGTTCACTCGCGAAATCACCAACTTTAATAGATAAATCTAATTCTTTTTTATCCAGCAGTGAACCAATAACATCTTCCAAACTACTAATACCTATAGTAGCAGTTGATGGCGTATAAATTCTTTTCAAATCAACTAACAAAGTTATTTCCTATTTTAGTTGTAAGCTAATTTAGCCACTAATTCATGATAACTGACAGATTCTTCAATTTCTTTTAAAAAACTATCTTGCAGAGTCTTTCTAGGCCTAGGCTCTATAGTATATCCCGATCTGCCACTGTCTCCTGTAAGTTTGCTCAGATGAAAGGTAGACAAGAAAGATTCATCGAAAGGTAAACACAATCTTTGAGCTATGGACCTGGTTATCGATACTGGGTCATCTACGAAATCTTCGTATTTAATTAACTCACTGCTTTTAAATTCAGCAATGAAGAGAAGATAACGTCTGCAATACTCTTCAAAAGTTGCTGGTGAGAAATGCAACCATCCGTTTGCTTCTAGAGATAAGTAGCTATCCACAGGGTGCCTCACAGTTGCAAGTTTCAGAATATCGAAGCTATCACGTAATATTTCCGTTGTAGTCAAAGAGTACCGACTTTCTTCACTATTAAAGTCTGTGTGACTATGTACCCTGAGTACTAAATGGCCCCCATTATTTTGTACTTCTTCATTGACTAATTTAATTTGACTCTCAAAAACCTTCTTAATCAAATCTTCGTGAAATGGAACCTGGGTATATTTTATCAATGAGATAATGTCGGTAGGTCTAAAGTCTGGCTTATTAAGATTTACGTGTCTTTCAGCTAAAGGATGGACCTCACTTAAAATATAAGTATTAGGTAAAGCGTTAATACATTTGGATATCAGAGTACCACCGGTACAAGCTAGATGATGCATCTCTCTAATCACTGGTTTACCAACCGCCTTAACCTCTAACTCCGCCTTAGTGATTAAATCATTCAACATCTCGAAACTAAGGCTATCGTGAGCTTCATAGTCACTTAAGATTTGTGAAATATTTTTTAAATTAAAGGCTGAGTTTATTTTCATTTTATTATTTAGTATCTACTTAGTTTGTAAGAAGCCCTTCAACTCCTGAGCCAATGATTTAATCAATTTAGCTTGATAGCTTAATTTTGAATTTTGCTCACTAATGGTGGAAATAAGATCTCTATTATCCGCTTCTAACTTTATAACTTTTGATTTAAAATCACTCTCAGGCAATTCTCTTATCTGTTTACAATTAACCAACTCGTCATTCAATTGATTAATTCTGTCGCATGCGTTTAGATAATTTTCGTTAAGCCTAAACACCTCGATTTCCCTCGAGTCAAAATAACACTTTGAATAAAAAGGAAGCGTTTCTTCTTCAATATAGTTTTTGTGAAAACCGACTCTAGGGTTGAGCGAAGAAATAATCATTTCGAACTTTCTTATTTTCGCGATTTCTAGCCCAGCCAAAATCTCATTTACACCTCCAATAACATCGAATACAAGTAAATTGGGTTTGTCATTGGAGGTTTCTATCCTACTAGCGAGTTCTTCAACACTTATCCCATCAACATCAACAACTTCTATCAGCTCGATATTACTTGCCGTTTCCTCTTCAGAGCTTTTTCCTATGAAGTTGTATCTGGGGTTAGAGTATACATTCAAGCTACTATTCACTTGGCTTTTTGGTGTTATCCAAGACTCAAATAGTTCTAGATTTTGATTACCATAAAACTTCTTGTTTAGCCTTTTACTTAATATTGGATCACCCTCAACGGCGATCAGGTTTTGGGGCTGTAGTTGCAATAACTCTTTGACTAAGCCTCCTGTGCCTGCGCCGATAATGACTACTGTACCTAAAGGCTCAGCTAATTTTGATAGTACTTTTATAAGCTCTTGCATTAGATACCCCTTATACTAATAACCAATGATTAATATTGTCGAAAAGAGCATCCTTATATTCAACCTCTCTTTCACTCTTTGCAAAAGAAGGTGTTCGAACGCTGAGCTCAGAAGATACTGAGTAGTTAACCCCAATTCTGTCAAACTCTCGAGTTAACCAACACTCCCCGCCAATAACAACAGGTATAGAAAAAAAGCTGGCCAACCATGCTAACCCTGAACTTTTATGCTGATAGTCCTTGACTGCATAAGTACAAATAATCTGAGTAGTATCATTTAAATTTTGAACCAATTCCGAAGCACTCCAGAATCTACTTTCAAGAATTACTTCTTCATATACTTTAGCTAGAGATTTTAGTTCTCGTATTGCCGTTTCAAGAGCTGGATTTTCCCAAGTCATAGTGAACTGTATAGTTATTCTTATATTTCTTTCATAAACAAGCAATAACCGCTCAACTAGATCTGGTAACTTACAGAAGCCTTTATTTACTTTAGCGTCTCCGAAATATACTAGAACATTCGGTATAATTGACTTTTGCTTTTTAGCTACTTTTAACTTATGCCATGGCAATAGATAGCAAGGGTGAAAATCATCGATGTACAGATCTAGACTATCGTAATATATTTTTGTTTCCCAATCAGATGCATAAAGCTTAACCTCACTACTTTTTCTCAATTGCCGGAAAGAGCTTTTGTAGTACAAATCCATCTCTTTACCCGATTTAAGAGGCTGGAACATACAGCATACTTTATGATGCAGTAACGGACTCTTAGTAATAGAAGCTAAAGCCAAACTAAGAGCACTCGCATGCTCCCAGTTTATGCATGGGTAAAAACAAATAATTTTATCCATATTTTCATTTTGTTGGGCTACATAACTAAGTGCCTGTGAATATTCCCAAGCTAACAACCTAATATATGTTTGAACACCAGAAAGTTTGAGATAATAACTATCTTCATAATGCTGATAAAAATTAGTCTTAAAATGACGATAAACATCAATTCCAGAATCTATTGATTTAGCATAAAGCTCGTTGTCTAACTCGACATGAGTAAACACTGACAAGTTGACATCATTTTGCCTGGTCTCGATTAGCGTTTCCAATAAAGCTGCATGATGCCCTCCGGCCTCCATCATGCCAGGATCGATAACGAATACAGATTTCATCGCCACTCTTAAAGTATACTTTGCTTACGATTAAGCATGTTTACCCAAAGGCGTTTCACTAGCTCATCAACTTCACTACTACTTTCCAGCTCAGAACGGACTTTTGCGTATGTCTCTAATAACCAGCCAAACTCTGCTTCACCCTCTGTTGCTATTTCAACAAAAAGTGCCTCAGCAGGTATT
Organism: uncultured Alteromonas sp.; assembly: GCF_913058315.1. Taxonomy (GTDB): domain Bacteria; phylum Pseudomonadota; class Gammaproteobacteria; order Enterobacterales; family Alteromonadaceae; genus Alteromonas. The sequence continues at coordinate 22,133 of NZ_CAJXQY010000063.1, forward strand.
TGCACTCTTGGGCCGTATTCGTCTTCACCGTAAAACTGGGTATCATGATAAATAACATCCGGCTCACCATTTCGTAGCTCCACAAAGAGCTCTGCATCAAAAGTATCCGGATTGATATTCTGCGCTTTTAACTTCACCTTTGTACTATCATCAGGTTTACTAAATAGCACATGCTGATAGCTGCCCATACTGACTACTTCGTTAACTGAAAATGATGCCTCGGGAATTAACGGCTCTTCCGCTTCAGTTGCAGGCTGCGGTTGATTTGATAATGCCTCAACTGCAGTAATCCAGTCATTTTTAGGCCGTTGCATCACCGCTTCCTGCTCTTCGGCTTTTTCAATAATGCTAGAAAGATTATTTACTAAATGGGTAATAAGATTGAGATCTGGCGTTGCCAAGTCTGTCAGTGAATTTAGATCGCCCAGTTGCACTATTAGTTTATGGCCATATTCATCGGTCGTTTCTGGCGGCCAGGACAACAACGGTGGCGTTCCATCTTCGAGCGTTCTAAACTCCAGCGCAATCTCGCTACTAAATGGTTGCTCGTCGCCCGTAACATTTGATGCAGCAACTTTTAGCTCTAATCTTTCCTGCCAGTTATCGCCCACCAACACATTTTTAAATACAAGCCATAAGTGTTCATATCCACTGGTTCGAAACTCTTCTCTTATCGCTACGCTGTCGAAGCTTAACCAGGCAGGAAGATTCTCACTGGCTTCTAGCAGCTTTATCGCGGCCAAGCGCCATATGCGCCACTCCGATGCATCAACTTGAACTTCGCACTCAATGGATTGGTTTTGAAGCAATTCTGCTAACAGAGCTATAGTGCTCATTACCAGCACTCGCTCACTTGCATTCATGCGATTGTACGCAAGATTTTGCTGTTCCGCTTGCTCAGCCGATGGGTTAGCAAAAAACCGTAAAAATGGCCCGTACTCATCAGTTGTATCGTCATAATGCTGAAATAATGTACCTTCTGATGAATCTCTGAACTCTATAGCAATATGACCACCAACATTAGCGAGTTTCACCGGTAGTTCAGCATATTCTTTACCACAACCTAAACGCACATTGCTTAGTACAAAATGAATGTCCTGATATCCATCGTCAGCATATTTGCCTATTACTTTTATGCCTGCCGCCATTGCTTTGGAAAATACTTTTTGTCGTTGATTTGCCATGGTTGTAACTGTCACTCCTTTATTTTGTGCTTCCTGACAGGCTAGGTAGTAATATTCCAACTCTTCTTGAAGCTGGCTTATTTGTAATGAGGCTAACTCTAATTCGGCTTGATGAAACTCTTTATTATTTGTCATACCTGCTTCTGATTCTTTCAACTGACTTTCTAGTTTATTTTTCAGATCCATGATCTGGTCGTTTCTTATTATTTGTTCTGCTAGTTGCGATTGTAGCTCCCCTATAAGTGCCTGGCTTTTCTTGCTCTGAGACTGCGTAGCTGCATCAACTTGTTGGGTTAAGCTTTTACACTTGTTTTCAAGTTCAGTGTTTTGCTTAACTAACAGCTCACTTTCTTTTTGTAATCTGACTATTTCGGATTCAAGAGCATTCTTATCCGATTGAAGTTGATTATTTTCTTTCACTACGCTTTGCGAACTTTTTGTTTGTTCGGTAAGTTGTTTGGCCATCGTTTGTTGTTTGGTTAGTTCTATCAGAGTTACTTCTAACTCTTCCTGTAACTGGGCAACCTGCATCTCCGCAAGTGTGTTATCAGAAGATAAGCCCTCGATTTTCGCTTCGAGTTGCTGGATAGTAGACTGCGCTTCTTCTAATTTATCCGGCAGCGCTTTTAACCGATTCATTTTATCAACAGTCGATTCAAGCTCTTCTTGCAACTGAGCAACTTGCATCTCTGCAAGTGTGTTTTCTGAAGATAAGCCTTCAATTCTCACTTCATATTGCTGAATAGTCGCCTGAGCTTCTTCTAGTTTCTCGGGCAGCGCTTTTACCCCGTTCAATTGAGCAACAGTGGATTCAAGCTCTTCTTGCAATTGTGCTATTTGCAGCTCAGCAAGTTCATATTCTTGAGATAGTGAAGTTAATTTAGCAGGGAGGCTCTCTAATTCTGCAAGACGTTTATTAGCTTCTTTAAGCTTATCTGAAACATTATGATATTGCTCTTCAATAGCAATCTTATCCTGGGAAAGCTGTTTGTTTTCTGAATTGGCTTGTTTCAGTTGCTTGGTGGCGGCCTCATGCTCAGCGTTTCTGCGATGATTATCCTCTATAAGTGAATTGATTTCTGCTTGCTGTTTCTCGTTTGACTCTTTAAGAGTCCTATTTTCAGCCTTAACCGCCTCGTGGTTTTGCTGCCAGTCAGCAACCTGCTGTTTCAAAGTCGTTATTTGAGTATTTTGCTCTGCTAAAACCGTTGATTGATGATTGAGTTGTTCATCTTTGTTCTGGCTAGCATGCTTTATTTCCTGTCTCTTATACACATCTGACGCTGCCGACGAATAGAGAGGTG
>NZ_CAJXQY010000064.1 GCF_913058315.1 uncultured Alteromonas sp.
ATGCCCGGTGGTGTGAGAGGACGGCGGGAGTAATCCCGCCTCCTACTCGATCCTGTAACATAGCAATAAGTTCAATCCCGCTTAGCTCATCGGATTGCTATAATTCAAAAATTGAACAACACTGGTTTTATCAGGGCAAAGTGCTGGGTGAATTGTGAGAAGTCGGCTTTACGATATATTAATCCTGCAATTGTGTAGCCTGTTGGCTTGTGGTGCTTTATCTGCAAAAGAAGCGGAGGCTGCTAACCCGTCTTTCAACGACATTCGCTTTGTTACCCATAGTCCTTCCTTATTTGATGTACTGAACCAGGAAAGGCCACCCCAAAGTCCCATGAATGCGGCGCATATGGCGTTGTTTAAGGAAATGGAGTTTAAACCCGCCGTTGAGCTTACCGTTACTTCGCGGATTATTGCGGTTCTGTCGGAGGGGACGCCGGCCTGTGCATTTATGATAGTTAAAAGCCCGGAACGTGAGGCGGCCTTTGATTTTATTTTACCCACCGATTACCTGCTTTCGCACCGGTTATACCAAACGACTGATACACCGCCGCTGCCGACCGACCTCTTGAACGACGATAATGAGCTGGCCAGCCTCAGGGCCCTGTTTAGTTACTATCCTCAGCGTAAGCTTATGCTGCTCAAAGACCGCTCCCATGGCGCTTTACTGGATGCCCAGATTGCTGATTTGCCCGACAGCGTTAAATACTATCGTTGGGGCAGTCATCAGTATGACAGCGATATTCAGATGCTGGTCAGGGAGCGGGGAGAGTATATTCTTGCCTACCCTTACGACATACAGAGAGAAGCGCAAAACTACCCGGAAATTACCTTTCAGAGCGCCGCTATTGCCGGCAACTCAGCCATTAAAACCGGTCATATGATGTGTAACCGTAATCCTGCTACAGCAGGTTTTCTTACTACTGTTAATGATGCGTTGCGTAAGCTTTATCACCAGCCGGTGTTTCTTGAATCCCACCTTAAATTTAACGATCCCTCGGCTCACGATGCGTTAATACTAGGGCTAAAAAAGCTGCAGTAGCTGTAGTGGTAGGAATACCCATAAAAAAAGCCGCGCAGGGGCGCGGCTTTTATAGATTATAGCGTGGCTTAACCGGTATTTCGCATACCAATTGCAATACCACTGATGGCAACCATCATGGCTTTGTCCAGCGTCGCATCATGCTCGTCGTCTTCTAACTGACGTAAACGAGAGAGTAATTCGATTTGCAGGAAGTGCAGCGGCTCAAGGTACTGAGCACGAATATTCATGGACTCTTTACCCTGTGGATCCGCTTCCATAATGTCAGCTTGACCGTTGATATCCAGTTGTAGCTTGATGGCTTCCTGCAGCTCCGCGCGCAAACCTTCACCAAAGTGTTTCAGTTCATCGGGTACCAGACGGTCATCGTATTCTGCACTGATCCGTGGATCGGCCTTTTGGAAAACCATATCAAGCATGGATAAACGTGACTGGAAGAAAGGCCAGTTCTCGCGCATTTCCTGTAGCTTCTCGTGGTTACCTTCCTGACGTACCGCTTCAATGGCTTTCATGCTGCCTAACCAGGCTGGCAGTACCAAACGGGTTTGCGCCCAGGCAAAAATCCAGGGAATGGCCCGCAGGCTTTCAATACCGCCGGTTGGCTTACGTTTAGCCGGACGACTACCTAATGGTAATTTACCCAGTTCCTGCTCAGGTGTAGCCACTCTGAAGTAAGGGACAAACTCCGGATCCTGACGGACTACGCCACGATAGAAATCGCGACCCTTCGCGGCCATAGCCTTCATCAGTTCACGCCACTCGTCCTTAGGGGCCGGTGGTGGGAACAACATGGCTTCTATAATCGCACTGGTGTAGATACCCAGGCTGCGTTTAGCCAGTAACGGCATACCAAACTTATAACGGATGGTTTCACCCTGTTCAGTTACCCGGAAACCACCGTCCAGTGAACCCGGAGGTTGCGAGTGGATAGCGGCATGTGCCGGTAAGCCGCCACGGCCAATTGTACCGCCGCGACCATGGAACAGGGTTAGCTTAATGTCGAATTCCTCAGCCAGCGCAACCAGCGCTTCCTGAGACTCATACTGCGCCCAGCCTGCGGCAATGGCGCCGGCATCTTTGGCAGAATCAGAATAACCAATCATGACGAACTGCTTACCCTGGATATAACCACGGTACCAGTCGATGCTCAGCAGTTTACGCATCACGATAGGGGAGTTATTCAAATCGTCCAGGGTTTCAAATAACGGTGCTACCGGCATTGGCCAGTCGACGCCCATTTCCTGCAGTAATAACTGTACGGCCATGACGTCAGATGCTTCACTCGCCATGGAAATGGTATAGATACCAAATCCGTGCTTGCTGTGGCTGGCAATAACCTTACAGGTATCGAGTACTTCTTTAACATCTTCTGATGGCTCCCAACAACGCGGGAACAGCGGGCGTTTGGAACTTAACTCGCGGAGCAGGAAGGCTTGTTTATCGGCCTCGTTCCAGTGTGCGTAGTCGCCCAGCCCAAGGTAACGGGTGACTTCGCTCAGTACATCAGCGTGACGCTGAGAGTCCTGGCGTACGTCAAGGCGTAACAGGTGTACACCAAAACATTTCACGCGGCGGATTGTGTCCAGCAGCATGCCATTGGCGGTAACTTCCAGACCAGACTCGCACAGCGAGCGGTAACACATTAATAAGGGCTCTAATAACTCGTCGTTAGAAGAAATCCACTCGTTAGTGTCGTAGGGACGGCCGTTGAAGAAATCGTAGATACCGTCGCGGGTATCGGCGCAACGTTTCACCAGTGGGCGTAACAGTGCGCGGTAGGGTTCATATTGCTCGCCTACGGCAGCTTTGAGTTCGTCGTTGCAGTCGTTCATCGACAGCTCTACCTGCAGACGGTCGAGGTCCATAGTCAGCAGTTTAGCGGCACGACGACGAGCCAGCAGTAACACTTCTTCAGTCACTTTGGCAGTAACAAATGGGTTACCGTCGCGGTCACCGCCCATCCATGAACTGAAGTGAATTGGCGCCGCATCAATTGGCAGCTTAACGCTGTAATCATGCTGCAGGCGTTCATCCAGGTCACGCAGGAATTCAGGTACGGCATCCCACAGTGAGTTTTCGATAACCGAGAAGCCCCAACGCGCTTCATCTACCGGGGTTGGGCGAACTGAACGAATTTCTTCAGTGTGCCAGGCCTGGCTGATCAAGTCGGCTATACGGGTTTCAAGGCGGCCGCGCTCGGTGTCGCTTAATTGCTCGTGGTGAATGCTTTTTAAGCAGTAAGCCAGCTCTTTATGCTTATGAATAAGGGTACGGCGGAATACTTCTGTTGGGTGGGCTGTGAGTACCAGATCGATATCCAGTTTAGCCACCGCTTCTTCTACTTCCAGCGCGCTTAGCTCTGCTTTGTCTAAGTGAGAAAAGAGCGAGTCTATGGATGCGTCGACATCCAGGCCGGCATTGTATTCCTGCTCGGCAATATTTCCCAGGTTGAGAAACTGAGCAAATGCTCTGGCAACCACCAGTAGCTCGCTGTCTGACATGGTTTTGAAAGTTTCTTTCAGATTTTTACTACAATCTGTATCACCCTTAAATGATGCACGACCATCAAGGCGAACTTTCTCAATTTTCTCTAACCAGTCATTTCCGAGCTGAGCTTTGATTGTTTGTCCCAGCGTTTTTCCCAAATAGCGAACAGTATCTTTTAACTGCGCGTCATAATGTGATTGCATGGCGTCCTCCAAAAAACAGTGCTATCAACATACTGTCTCTTAGTTAAATTGTCTAATGGCTTTTTGTATTACACCCTGTGGAACCGGGCCCTTCGAAAAGGGTGGAACAATGGCGCGGGCACGGTTTATCTGGCTGTGTTACACTATGCCGGCGAAAAATCGAAGCGTAATAAAAATTTTCAGAATACTACAGGTTTTGATTAATAATTGCGCAAAAAGTGTAATTTTATTTCAGGAGACACTGTGTCAGATTTATTTAAAACAGTAGAAACCCAGGCTAGTTACGGAATTGGTTTCCAAATGGGTCAGCAATTACAATCAAATCCATTTGACGGACTGGATCTGGACTCTGTTGTAGCAGGGTTACAAGATGCGTTCACTGGTCAGGCTCCACAGGTTGACAACGACACCCTGCGTGGGGCTTTTGGTGAAATCCATGAGCGTATGCAGGCTGCCAAAGCTGAGGAACACAAAGCTGCCATTGAAGAAGGCGAAAAGTTCCTGACTGAAAACGCCAAGCGTGAAGAAGTACAGGTCACTGAATCTGGTCTTCAGTACGAAGTCGTTAGTGCTGGCGATGGCGCGGTACCTACCGGTGAAAATACCATTCGTGCTCATTATCACGGTACGCTGATCGACGGTTCTGTGTTCGACAGTTCTTACGATCGTGGCCAGCCGGCTGAATTCCCGGTAGGCGGCGTGATCAGAGGCTGGACTGAAGCCCTGCAAATGATGCCGGTAGGTTCTAAGTGGCGTTTATACGTACCACACGACCTTGCTTACGGTGAACAGGGCGCAGGTGGTGCCATTGCACCCTATAGCACACTGATATTTGATATCGAATTGCTGGACGTTATTGCGTAAGCGATATCCAACCGCTATAAAAAGCCCGCCTAAGCGGGCTTTTTGCTTTTTCACGCAGCGACATTCAGGACTAATTTGGCAATCGGCAAAAATAGCATTAGGCTTAGCATGCTCTAGCTGTTCAGAGTTGTTATCAACGGCCGGTCATTTACAATACGCGCTAAAATAAGAAAGGATAGTGTCACTATGGTTATCAAGCCCAAAATTCGAGGCTTCATTTGTACAAATGCACACCCACAGGGTTGTGCAGCAGTTGTTGCAGAACAGATTCAATATATTAAAGGTCTTGGCGAACTCGGCAGCGGGCCTAAAAAAGTGCTGGTTATTGGTTGCTCTACCGGCTATGGCCTGGCGTCACGGATCACTTCAGCGTTTGGTTATGGTGCTGACACGCTGGGGGTGTGCTTTGAGAAAGCCCCGTCAGAACGTAAAACCGCTACGGCCGGCTGGTACAACACCGCGGCATTCCATGAGCAGGCAAAAGCCGCCGACCTTTATGCCGAAACCCTCAACGGCGATGCGTTCTCGAATGAGCTGAAAGAGCTGGTCATCGAAAAAATTAAAGCCGAAATGGGGCAGGTTGACTTAGTGATATACAGCCTGGCTTCGCCGCGTCGCACCGACCCGGCAACCGGTGAAACCTTTAAGTCCACGCTTAAGCCAGTGGGTCAGGCTTATACCACCAAAACCTATGACACGGATAAAGACAAGATCCACGATGTGTCGCTGGAGCCCGCCAGTGAAGAAGAGATCGCCAATACCGTTAAGGTGATGGGCGGTGAAGACTGGGAATTGTGGCTTAATGCACTGGCCGAAGCCGGCGTGCTGGCGACCGGGTGCAAAACGACTGCTTACACCTATATTGGTAAAGAACTGACATGGCCAATTTATGGCTCAGCGACAATTGGTAAAGCCAAAGAAGATTTGGATCGCGCCGCTACTGCTATCAATTCTGATCACGCTGACCTGCAGGTAGATGCCCATGTATCATCCCTTAAAGCGTTAGTTACCCAAGCCAGCTCAGCCATTCCGGTGATGCCTTTATACATTTCGTTAATCTACAAGGTGATGAAGGAAGAGGGCACTCACGAAGGATGCATAGAACAGATTGCAGGCCTTTATTCAGAATGCCTGTACGGCGATAGTGCAACACTCGATGAGTACAACCGTTATCGTATGGACGGCAAAGAAACCAACGATGCTACCCAGGCTAAAATTAAAGCGCTGTGGGATCAGGTAACTCAGGAGAATTTCCACGATCTGAGCGATTATGCGGGTTACCATCATGAGTTCTTAAAACTGTTTGGGTTTGACGTGTCGGGTGTTGATTACGACGCCGATGTCGATCCGATGGTAAATTGGTAATACCACTTGATAATTAATATAAGCCGTCGTTATGACGGCTTTATTTTGATTATTGGTTAATACTTTAGTGCATAGTCGGGTGTCGACAATAGTTTGCCTGTCGGGCATCGCAAGCCAGCCTGAGTAGTACCTGTGATTAAATATAAGACTAATGTGGTAGGTTAGTTGTACAGATAATTGGGATAAAAATTACGGTTTATCTCTAATCAACGTAGCGTAAGTTGCTATGTTGATGCTAAAATTCCGAAATTAAGTGGAGGACCTTGTTCAGGTTCCTGCATTTGGTCGTGATAACAGGCGATGCAGCAAACGCCTAGCACTATAAAACCACGACACATTCTAACAACAATAACAATTCAGCTGGATTGCATTTTTTGCGAAGTGGAAACGAAGCTTTGTAGCTTTGTTACGGTTTTAAACAACCAAATTTTACTGTTTGTACGAAGTACGTTTTTGAATGGTGGCTCTGTTGGCGGTTAAGCCGGGAGCGCGGCAAATTCAAAAGGGTATTTCTATTAGAGTAGTGCGATTACGTATGATAAAAATCAAAAAAGGTCTCGACCTCCCTATATCGGGAGCTCCGGCGCAACAGATCCAGGATGGTCTGTCTGTGTCTCGGGCTGCCATACTGGGAGAAGAATATGTGGGTATGCGTCCTACCATGCACGTGCAGGTTGGAGACAAAGTAAAGAAAGGTCAGCTGATTTTTGAAGATAAGAAAAATCCTGGCGTTAAATTTACTGCTCCGGTTGCGGGTGAAGTGGTAGAGGTAAACCGTGGTGCTAAACGTGTTTTACAATCAGTTGTTGTAAAGCAGGAAGGTAACGAAGCTGAAACCTTCGAAGCCATTGCTGCTGACCAGATTACTTCAACCGGGCGTGAAAAAATTGAGCAGTTGCTGGTAGACACCGGTCTGTGGACGACACTGCGGACACGTCCGTTCAGTAAGTCTCCGGCCCTGGGCTCCACACCCAGCTCTATTTTTGTTAACGCAATGGACACAAACCCGTTAGCAGCTGACCCAGCGGTGATTATCGCTGAGCGTCAGGAAGATTTTGCTAATGGCTTAAAAGCGCTTAGCATCTTATCCGGCGGCAAGGTTTATCTTTGTAAGAAAGCCGGCGCAAACGTATCTGCTGGCGACAGCAAAGCCGAAACGGCGGAGTTTGACGGGCCGCATCCAGCGGGTCTGGCAGGTACTCACGTACATTACCTGGATCCTGTGGGCGCCAAAAAAGCCGTGTGGACAGTAAATTACCAGGACGTTATCGCTATTGGTAAAACACTGACCAGCGGTGAACTGGACAATAGCCGTGTTGTGGCGATCGGCGGTCCGGCTGCGAAGAATCCTCGTCTGGTTCGTACCGTAGTGGGTGCTGACCTGGCGGAACTGACTGCCAGCGAGAAGACAGACGGCGATGTTCGCGTTGTTTCTGGCTCGGTACTCAACGGTACTACTGCGCAGGGCGTGCATGCTTTCTTAGGTCGTTTCCACTTACAGGTTTCACTGTTACTGGAAGGCCGCGAGAAGGTCCTCTTTGGCTGGATAACCCCGGGGTCTGATAAACACTCAGTGACCCGTGCCTATACCGGTCACTTCAGTGGTAGCAAGCAATTTGATATGACAACTACCACAAACGGCTCAGAGCGTTCTATGGTGCCAATTGGTAACTACGAGCGTGTTATGCCTTTGGATATCCTGCCAACGTTATTATTACGGGATTTAATTTCTGGTGATACTGACAGTGCTCAAACACTGGGTTGTCTGGAACTGGACGAGGAAGATTTAGCGCTGTGTACCTACGTGTGCCCAGGCAAATACACCTATGGTTCCATTCTGCGCGATTGTTTGGCCACCATTGAGAAAGAGGGTTAATTCATGGGCTTAAAAGCGTATTTAGAAAAAATCGAACCTAACTTCGAGCCTGGTGGAAAGTACGAAAAATGGTATGCACTGTATGAAGCAGCGGCGACCATCTTCTACACGCCGGGTCATGTAAACAAAGCTGGCACCCACGTGCGTGACAGCATTGACCTGAAACGCATCATGATTATGGTGTGGATGGCCACTTTCCCGTGCATGTTTTTTGGCATGTACAACATTGGTTTCCAGGCGCAGGAAGCGATTGCTGCTGGCGCGGGTACCTTGCCTGATGCGTGGCAGGCAGGTTTGTATGCGGCGCTGGGTGGTGACATTTCAAGCGCAGGCACACTTGGCCTGATGTTCTACGGAGCTTGCTTCTGGCTGCCTATTTACGCAACGACGTTCGTTGTGGGTGGTTTCTGGGAAGTGCTGTTTGCCTCGGTTCGCAAACATGAAGTTAACGAAGGTTTCTTTGTTACTTCTGTACTGTTCGCGCTGACGCTGCCGGCCACTATTCCACTGTGGCAGGTTGCCTTAGGGATTACCTTCGGTGTGGTTATCGCCAAGGAAATCTTTGGTGGTACTGGCCGTAACTTCTTAAACCCGGCGCTGTCTGGTCGTGCGTTCCTGTACTTTGCGTATCCGGCACAAATTTCTGGTGACCGCGTATGGGTAGCTGCAGACGGTTATTCTGGTGCTACCTCGCTGAGCGATGGCGCAGCGGGTAACCTTAACTATGCTGACACCAACGCCTGGATGGACGCGTTCATGGGCTTCATTCCTGGCTCCGCCGGTGAAGTGTCTGCACTGGCTATTATGCTGGGTGGCTTGTTTATTATTTACATGCGAATTGCAAGTTGGCGTATTGTTGCCGGGGTGGCCCTGGGTGTTGCGTTCTTCGCTACCCTGCTTAACCTGATTGGCAGTGATACCAACCCGATGTTCGCCATGCCGGCTCACTGGCACTTTGTAGTGGGTGGTTTAGCCTTTGGTATGTTCTTTATGGCTACAGACCCTGTGTCTGCGTCATTTACCAACCAGGGCAAGTGGGCGTACGGTTTCTTTATCGGCTTTATGACCGTGTTGATCCGCGTACTGAACCCTGCATTCCCAGAGGGTGTCATGCTGGCAATTCTGTTTGCCAACCTGTGGGCGCCACTCTTCGACTACTTTGTCGCTCAAAGCAATATCAAGCGGAGGATAGCTCGTGTCGGCTAAAAAAGAATCTTTAGGTAAAACGGTCGGCGTAGTACTGGCGGTTTGTTTAGTTTGTTCAATTATCGTATCGGGTGCAGCAGTTGGCCTGCGTGATATTCAGCAAACCAATGCAAAGAAAGACGAAATGTCTAACATTCTTCACGCAGCGGGTCTGCTTGATGAAGCAAAGGGCGATATTCTCGGTACTTACAACGAGTTTGTTGAACAGCGCTTTGTTGACCTGAGCTCAGGCGAGTTTGTTGATGCGCCTTCTGACGATTACGACATGTATAAAGCAGCGAAAGTTGAAGATACAAGCGTAAAAGTTGAAAACAGCAACGTTGGCTTCCAGCGTCGCGCAGAAGTGGCTTCGGTTTATCTGGTGCATAATGCAGCGGGTGACGTAACACGCCTGATTTTGCCAGTACATGGCAGTGGCCTGTGGGATCTGATGTATGGTTTCCTGGCGCTGGACTCAGACGGCAAAACCGTACGTGAACTGATTTACTATCAGCAAAAAGAAACGCCAGGACTGGGTGGCGAAGTTCAAAACCCGGCGTGGCAGGCTAAATGGGATGGTAAAAAGCTGTATAAAGACGGCGATGTGGCACTGGAAGTGAAAAAAGCGGCCGGTGAAGACAACCCATATGCAGTGGATGCGCTATCTGGCGCAACGTTAACCAGTAATGGTGTGAACAACACTATTCAGTACTGGGTTGGCGAAAACGGCTTTGGCCCGTTCCTTAAAAAACAAGCCTGGCGTTCGTAAGGGGTTATTATCATGGCTGATACTAAAGAAATGAAGAAGGTCCTGTTTGGACCGATTTTAGACAGTAACCCAATTGCACTACAAATCCTCGGTATTTGTTCTGCACTTGCGATTACTACCAAATTAGAAACTGCACTGGTTATGTCACTGGCTTTGACCAGCGTAACCGCTTTTTCTAACCTGTTTATTTCGTCTATTCGAAATCAGATCCCAAGCAGCGTGCGTATCATCATTCAGATGACCATTATCGCGTCGCTGGTAATCGTTGTGGATCAGATCCTCAAGGCTTACTCCTATGAGGTGTCAAAGCAACTGTCGGTATTCGTTGGTCTGATTATTACCAACTGTATCGTAATGGGACGGGCGGAAGCCTATGCAATGAAGAGTCCGCCGCTGATGTCTTTCTTAGACGGCATCGGTAACGGTCTGGGTTACTCATTTGTATTGATTATCGTCGGTACCATTAAAGAGTTGTTTGGTTTTGGTACCATTCTTGGCTTTGAAATCCTGCCGCTTATTCAAAACGGTGGCTGGTATCAGGCTAACGGTCTGCTGATTCTGCCGTTCAGCTCGTTCTTCTTAATTGGTGGTCTGGTATGGGTTATCCGTACAATCCGCCCGGAACAAGTTGAGCCTAAGGAGTAAGATTCGTGGAACATTATTTATCATTATTTGTTCGCTCAATTTTTATTGAGAACATGGCGTTATCGCTGTTCTTGGGTATGTGTACCTTTCTGGCCGTATCTAAGAAAGTCAAAACAGCAATGGGTCTGGGTGTTGCGGTAATCGTGGTATTGGGTATTTCGGTACCGGTTAACCAGGTTATTTACGTGAACATCCTGGCGCCGGGTGCGCTGGCCTGGGCTGGTTTCCCAGATGCTGACTTAAGCTTCCTGAACTTCCTGACCTTTATCGGCGTTATTGCCGCACTGGTACAGATTCTGGAAATGAGTTTGGATAAGTTCTTCCCGGCGCTGTACAACGCTCTGGGTATCTTCCTGCCGCTTATCACGGTTAACTGTGCAATCTTCGGTGGTGTAGCTTTCGCGGTACAGCGTGAGTATAACTTTACCGAAAGTATTGTTTACGGTGTAGGTAGTGGTATGGGCTGGGCTCTGGCTATTGTGTTACTGGCTGCTGTGCGTGAGAAGCTGAAATATGCTGACATGCCAGACGGTATCCGTGGTCTGGGTTCTGTTTTCATGATTGCTGGTCTGATGGCACTGGGTTTCCAGTCCTTCACTGGTGTACAGCTGTAATCGACGCTAGGGAGCAGAAACTATGAATCAAATTGAAATCATTCTTGGCGTTGGCATGTTTATCGTCATCGTACTGGCACTGGTATTTATTATCATGTTCGCCAAGTCGAAGCTGGTTCCGTCTGGTGACGTAACCATTAGCATCAACGGTGATCCGGACAAAGCCATAAAAACGGCGCCGGGTGGCAAACTGTTAGGCGCATTAGCCGACGCTGGTATTTTTGTATCGTCAGCTTGCGGTGGTGGTGGCTCATGTGGTCAGTGCCGTGTAGATGTGAAAGAAGGTGGCGGTGAAATTCTGCCAACTGAACTCGACCACATCACTAAGCGTGAAGCCCGTGAAGGTTGCCGTTTGTCTTGCCAGGTATCGGTTAAGCAAGACATGGAAATCGAACTGGAAGAAGAAATCTTTGGTATTAAAAAGTGGGATTGCGAAGTTATTTCTAACGATAACAAAGCAACCTTTATCAAAGAGCTTAAACTTAAAATTCCTAACGGTGAAAGCGTACCTTTCCGTGCCGGTGGTTACATTCAGATCGAAGCTCCACCGCATCATGTTAAGTACAAAGACTTTGATGTACCACAAGAGTACCGTGGTGATTGGGAGCGCTTTGGCTTCTTCGATATCGAATCGAAAGTAGACGAAGAAACTATCCGTGCTTACTCAATGGCGAACTACCCGGAAGAAGAAGGCATTATCATGCTGAACGTGCGTATTGCTTCTCCGCCGCCAAACAACCTGAGCTTGCCAGCGGGTAAAATGTCATCGTACATCTGGAGCCTGAAAGAAGGTGATAAAGCCACTATTTCTGGTCCGTTTGGTGAGTTCTTCGCTAAAGACACGGATGCCGAAATGGTCTTCATCGGTGGTGGTGCCGGTATGGCGCCGATGCGTTCACATATCTTCGACCAACTGCGTCGTCTGAAGACTGACCGTAAGATCAGCTTCTGGTACGGTGCCCGTTCACTGCGCGAAATGTTCTACGTAGAAGATTTCGACATGCTGGCCGAAGAGAACGACAACTTTGTATGGCATGTTGCACTGTCTGATCCACAGCCAGAAGACAACTGGGAAGGTTACACAGGGTTTATCCACAACGTATTGTTGGAAAACTATCTGAAAGACCACCCTGCGCCGGAAGACTGTGAGTTCTATATGTGTGGACCACCTATGATGAACGCCGCGGTTATCAACATGTTGAAAGACCTGGGCGTAGAAGACGAAAACATCCTGCTGGATGACTTCGGTGGCTAAGCCATTAGCGTAAAATAATAAAAGGGGCTGTTAGCCCCTTTTTTGTTATACCTGTATAATTAAGCTGTTTTTGCAGTAGTGTCCAGAGGGGATGAGCGTGACACAAATGAAATTTTTGCTGGTTATCGTGGTCTTATTAATGACTGCCTGCTCCAGACAGCCCGTCGTAAAAGTTGAGCACATCTTAGGTCAGACAATGGGAACGACCTATAATGTGAAGTTTCCTGAGGTGGCTGGTGTCGATGACGAGGTCATTAAAAGTGCCATCGATAAGCGACTGGTACAGGTTAACAAGTTGATGTCGACCTACGATCCAACCTCAGAACTGTCTCGTTTCAACCAGTATCGCTTTGAAAAGCCGTTTCCGGTATCCGATGAAACCCTGCTGGTGGTAAACGAAGCGCTGCGACTGGGAGAGTTAAGTGATGGTGTGCTGGACGTTACTGTGGGGCCATTGGTAAATCTTTGGGGCTTCGGACCAACCATGCGGCCGGAAACCATACCCAGTGAAGCCGATGTTGCTGGCGTAAGAGAGTATGTCGGACTGGATAAGCTGGCAGTGCAAGGCAATGCGCTGGTAAAACATCATCCTCAGCTATATGTCGATCTCTCAACTATCGCAAAAGGCTATGGTGTGGACGTGGTAGCGGACCTGTTGGAAGAAAACGGCATTCAGAATTACCTGGTGGAGATTGGTGGCGAAATGCGCGTTAAGGGCGAAAAGGGTGACGGCTCACCCTGGTTAATCGCTATTGAAAAACCGGTGTCAAATCAGCGGGCAGTCCAGAAGGTAGTGTCTATTGGTGAAAATGCGATAGCCACTTCGGGCGATTATCGTAATTACTATGAACAGGATGGCACCCGGTATTCGCACCTTATCGACCCACGAACCGGTAAGCCTATTCAACACAGCACAGTGGCGGTTACCGTGATTCACGCGTCGTCGATGACCGCAGATGGCCTGGCCACCGCATTCAATGTTATGGGATGGGAAGATGCCATTGAAGTGGCGGAAGCCAACCACATTGCCGTGTTCATTATTCGTCGTATAGACAAAGATTTTGAAGAATATACCAGTCCGGCGTTTGAAGAGCTGGTAACGGTTTATTAATGCGCTTAGCGCTGAGGTTTGTTAAACAATGAGTACCTTTATATTAGCTTTTGCATTCTTTTTAGTGATGGTCAGTGCCATGGCTATTGGCTATATCCTGCAAAAGAAAAGCATATCCGGCAGCTGTGGCGGCCTAGGCGCGCTGGGGATCGAGAAAGCCTGTGATTGCCCGGAACCTTGCGACCGCAAAAAAGCGCGCATGGAAAAAGAAGCCGCCCGCCAGGAAAAGTTAAAAGAGTGGGATAAAGATCGGATTATCTGATGTAACAAAGAGCAAAAAGCCCCGCCAGTGTGAGCTGAGCGGGGCTTTTTAATGGCACCAGATTGATTATCTGAAGCCGGGGAGAATGGCAGGTAATCCTGGCAGCAGGCCTACCAGTGCCATCACGGTGGTTAGCACCGCAAACATAATGCCCGGCACAATCCAACGGCTCATACTGGAAAGCTCGGCGCTACGCTCTTTACAGCCAATCAGGCCGAGATTATCCAGTAACATGGTTAGCGACCAGCCAAAGGCAGGATTAACCAGCGCCGATGAGAACACTACAATAGCTGCCGACTGCGTGGTTTTCCCTTCACGGGTCATTTCCATACCGGCTTCTAACAGTGGAATAAATACCCCCACAATCAGCGCCACACACAGCACAGGCTCCCAAATAGCCAGATCCATGGGGTAGCCCCAGATCCCGGCAATCACACAGAATAATGCGGTTAACAGCGCACCTGCCGGAATAGGGCGTTTGGCAATGGCTGCAGGGACAATGTAAGTCCCCCAGGAGGAGGTGAAATTAGCCCCGCCCATTACTGAGCCTACCATTTGTCGAGCTGAAGCACTGACCATGGTGTCGTCGATATTCATTTGTACTTTTTCAGTTTTCGGCGGATAGCTGATTTTCTGAAATACCTGATGGCCCAGAAAATCCGGTGACCACATCGCTACTGCCAAGACCGCAAAGGGTAATACCACCACAAAGCTTTCAAAGGTGGGTAATCCCAGCATCCAGCCGGTATTTTCGCCCCACCAGTATGAAGGACTCATGTTGGGAAAACCCGGAGCAGTATTAAACTCAAAAGGCGCGCCGAGTAAAAAGGCTATACCACCGCCTAGCAAACAACTGAGGGGGACCGCTAACCAGCGTTTCTTCCAGTGCTCCAGTAAGGCATAGAGAACAATAGTCGAGGCGATAACGATAAACGCAATATGCGCCATATCAATACCCTCAGCCCAGGCAAAGAGTTTCTTCACCTGAGACGTGGTGCCAATAAAGCCCAGGTAGAGCAGTAATCCGCCGCAAACCCCTTTACTGGTTAGCCGGGCGAGCAGGCTACCGCCTTTACTGATGGCCAGCAAAAAGCCAAATACCCCGATAAGCAACCCGAAAGCCATAGGGTGACCTCCAGCGGCCACCACAATGGGAATGAGTGGAATTAACGGTCCATGGGTACCAGCAAGGTTGGCTGTTGGCAGAATAAAACCAGAGAAAAGGACAATAAAGAAAGCGACCAGGATTAACTCGTAGCGCACATTTTCCAATACAAAGCCGTCTCCCAGTCCTAAAGGGCCGGCAAAGGTAGCCGCAATCGCGCCCACCATAACAACCTTACCGATAGTGCCGGCCATTGCCGGAATGGTGTCTTCCCACTCGAACCGGTAGTCACGCAACGGCAGGTTAGGACGCCAGCGCCGTGGTGACATGATCTGCAGTTCATGTTCCAGGTACTCATCCCTGCTGTTAAAGGCGGAGCTTGGTTTATGCTTCTTGCTGTAATCTGAAGACTGCGGCGATGAGGCTGTCCCGGACAAATCAGCCTTGCCGTCCACGGTTGCACTGTTACTCATGTGTACTGACTCCAAATAAGATAATGAGAATCGGATGAATCACCATCCTAGAGAAAATAAAAAGGCTTGTTTGTTAATTGCTTGTTTATTTGTTATCGCTTTATTTACAAATGTGTTGTCAGTTTTTACACGAATAATCAGAATGTTAACGTGGGCTTGTGCGCGGGTATTGGTCTGTAGCTAGTCTAAAGTACTAAACAAATTCGTCAGGCAGTGAATTGTTGGCAACAAACTGTTAACAAACCCATATGCGCTATTAGTCGTAGATGCTAAACACAGACAGGTCGTGAGGATAAAGTGAAACTGGATGGCTGGTTAAATATACAGTATTATTCGCAATACTATGACAACAAAAAGCAAACGGTTACCCAAACAGGCTGAATGAAGTGGCTGTCATGCGCAAGATAATACATGTGGATATGGATTGCTTTTACGCAGCGGTTGAAATGCGGGATAACCCGTCGCTGCGTAATATCCCTATTGCCATTGGCGGCAGCAGTGAACGACGCGGCGTTATTGCTACCTGTAATTACCCGGCAAGAAAGTTTGGTGTTCGTTCGGCCATGGCGTCGGCTTATGCACTCAAACTGTGCCCCAATTTAAAGCTGGTTAAAGGCCGCATGGCAGTCTATCAGGAAGAATCGCAAAAAATTCGCGCGATATTTTCTGATTACACCGACCTGATCGAACCTTTGTCGCTGGATGAAGCCTATCTGGATGTGACCGGCTCGTCTTTGTTTCAGGGCAGCGCTACCCGCATAGCCGAAGAGATCCGCCAGCGCATTGCCAGTGAACTCAACCTTACGGCCTCCGCCGGTGTAGCACCTTGTAAATTTGTCGCCAAGGTGGCCAGTGACGAAAACAAACCCAATGGATTGTGTGTGGTAACACCCGACAAATTGGACGAGTTTGTCAAAGCCATGTCGCTTAAAAAGATCCCCGGCGTGGGGCAGGTAACCGTTCAAAAACTTAACCAACTGGGCTTACATACCTGCGCGGATGTCAGAGCCTACCCCATGACGGAGTTACAAAAGCGCTTCGGTAAGTTTGGCCAGGTGATTTGGGACAGAGCACACGGTATTGATGAGCGGCCGGTACAGACAAACCGGGTGCGAAAATCGGTAGGGGTCGAACGTACGCTAAGTGAGGATATAGATTCATTAGAGGCCTGTGATGAGATAATCGACAGACTCTATACGACGCTGCAAGAGCGCCTGACCGCCCATCAACAAAAACACTATGCAGGCCGGCCGCCCAATGTTCGCACTCTTGGGGTAAAACTAAAATTCAGTGATTTTCAACTAACCAGCGCGGAACACCGTTATCCTAGTGTGCATCGAAGTGCCTTCAAGCCGTTGTTACAGGAAGCCTTTCAACGAGCAAATGGGCGCGGTATCCGATTGGTAGGATTACAGGTAGGCTTGGCCGAAAAAGAAGAGCACCGGCAGTTGGATTTACCGTTTGAAATAGACTGTCAGTAGTCAATACATGGTCACCAGCTGGCAAGCATCCGGGGGCTATTTTACAGCGTTGCCCCTTAGGTATTTTTCAGGTGAAAAAATGAACAGTTTGTTTTAAACTACGTCGGTAAACTATTACCAGGGCAAAAAGGAGTACCCAATAGTTTGTATTGCAGTAAAACGCGCATACTTTAGCGGTTGTTATGGCATTTAGCGTTATTCAGGACAAGCACATCAGATTGATAAACTAAGGAAAGTCTATGAAAAATCTATCACGGTTGTTACTACTCTCTGCCTTGTTAGCCAGCAGCACGACGCTAAACGCGGCCTCCATCTCTATTTATGCCAGCCACGCAACCACGTTGTATTCTGGCTGGGATGACGATTACGGTTATATCGGGGATTACGCATCAGGGCGCGACAGCGTACTTGATGTCTATTATGAATCCTACTATACCGCTGACGGGTTACTGGGATTTGATTTATCCAGTTTGTACGCCTTGTTGGGCGGCAGCGATTCGCTGCTGATTAATAGCGTGTCATTAACCATTGGTGAAACCTCCAACAGCTATGGTGCTAATCCTTTCTGGGTAATGGGCTCAACCTATGATGTTTGGGACGAAGCAACCATTACCTATGACGGCTTTTATGCCATGTCACCCTTTTCAGGGATGACCAACATGGGCACATCCAGCTTTTTAACCACCTATGATGGTTATCAGCCTGCCGTTTCTCTTGATATGGACTCGGCTATCCAGTCTGATTTCTACAACGATGGCTATCTGTCGCTGTTAATTGCTGCTGGTGATTGGACCTTTACTTCGCCCTCGCAGATGTATGGTGTGGATTCTGCGTATGAGCCGCTGTTAGAAATTGACTACACCATAAACAGCGTACCAGCGCCTGAGTCTTTAATGATGTTACTGTTTGGCCTTATCACCGTGTTTGCTATTAGAAGGCAGTCGCACCAACAGTGAGCCCTGGCGAAGCACGGGTCTTGCAAGCTTCCTCCTGACGATATATCAGGGGGAAGCGATGCGAAAAGCTGAACCACAATTACTGACAACACGCTCATCTTGCTATTTTCTGGTATGGCTGCGCTATTACGCCGTTTATCGTGTTGTTAAACGCGAATCCCCCAGCAATGAAAGCCTGAAATTATGGCTAATCCGCTGTATAATAGAGGCTTGTATAGCGCATCTAGGTGGTTGCAATACAAACATCTAGTTACTTTTTCCTATCCAGAACTACATCATGTGCGCCGGTTGTTCCGACTGGCGAATAGCCGGATATCCCAAGCGTTAGTTATTCTTCTTAGAGTTTCTCCACTACGCAGGGCGTCACACTGCAAAAGGTATAAAGTAGCATTTAGCTAATTGTAGTCTAAGCTTAAAAGTCGACTGCGCATCGAATTAAGGACGTATCTAATGATTAACCCAGGAATTTACCAGCACTATAAAGGCAGTAATTACGAAGTGATCGGGGTGGCAACACACTCAGAAGATGAAACCCACCTGGTGGTTTATCGTCCCCTCTATGGTGAAAGGGGCTTGTGGGTAAGGCCGCTTTCCATGTTCACAGAGGAAGTAAAAGTAAACGGCCGTAGCGTAGAGCGCTTTCGCTTCTTGGGTGAAAAGACTGTCGAAACAACTTCATAAGAAGCAATAAAGCCCCACGACTGAACCTATTTGTCTGTAACCGCTTATAAATGGCAGAATGGAATTTCAGCCAACCACGATACGCTAACGACAGGTAACCAAATAAAATGAAAACACTTATTTCCAGTACGCTTGGAGCGGCTCTGTTATTTTGTACATCACACAGTGCAGCTCAGAACCGATTTGACGATGTTTCGATTAGTGTAACGCCACTAAACGGTAGTGCTTACATGCTACAGGGCGCTGGCGGGAATATCGGGGTATCTGCCGGCGACGATGGCGTACTGATCATCGACGACCAGTTTGCCCCGCTTGCACCTAAAATTAGTGCTGCATTGGGAGATATCGCAACTGACACACCAAGCTATGTGATCAACACCCATTACCATGGCGACCATACAGGTAGTAACGCTTTCTTTCATGATAATAAAGGGGCCACCATCTTTGCCCACGAAAACGTGCGTATCCGCCTGGCCAATGATGACTCCATCGGCAAAGCTGCCTTACCGGTAGTGACATTTGAAGATGGCATTAAAATCCACTTCAACGATGAGACCCTTACCGTGTTTCACTTAGCTAACGGCCACACCGATGGCGACAGTGTGGTGTGGTTCGAAGAGGCCAACGTGTTACATACCGGCGACCTGTTCTTTAACGAACGCTTCCCCTACATCGACTTAGGTGCTGGCGGTACCGTGAACGGTTATATCAAGGCCGTTGAAACCCTGCTGGGGAAAATCGATGGCGAGACTAAAATCATCCCAGGCCATGGCCCGCTGGCAAACAAAGCGGATTACGAAAACTTTCTGGCGATGATCAAAGCCACCAAAACCTGGGTGGAAGAACAAAAAGCGGCCGGGGTGTCGGTGGACCAAGCTTTAGAGAAAGGCTTACCAGAACAATATGCTAAGTGGGACTGGAGCTTTATTACCGAAGAGAAGTGGATTAAAACGCTATACTGAGCAACGAATCACTCACTATCTAAGTAATTGTTTTTTATTAAAAAGCGGTTATCATCAATCTAAAGAGGCGTGAGGCTATATCAAATAAACTAACGCCTCTTTGCTTATCCTCATTTCATTTTTATCCGTTTTAATGAATATTGCTTCTATAAACAAAAGGACTGTTTATGGCTTCAATCTACGCAAAGTGTGTGACTTTGCTTCTTCTGTGTTTTTCTTTTTACACTCATGGCGCTAACCCTGACCGCTGTTTTGACCCTGGTAGTATCTGTACTTTCGAGGAAACGGAAGTCAGGTTTGACCAATTTACTATTCCCGAATTGAGTGACCCTACTTTTGAAACCAAAGTAAGAATGGAATACCGCGTTGCTCTGACTGTTACTTATGAGGATGGTGAGAAGGTCAGATCGGTGATTACGGGTGTCGAGCCGGGCAAAGTCAGCGTTGATATCACGACCATAACCTGCGTGTACAGCGAATGTGGTCGGGCGGATTTTAATCGTTATATTGCCCATACGGGTATGACGGCTACATTCTTCACACAGGTCGTTACTGATGGCATTACAACCTGGGTATCCGGGTTGGATTTGACCTCTCGTTCCCCTTCTGCGCCATCTCTTATTGCTCTTATCCTTGATGTAGTTAAGAAAGCGAAAGCGCCTTTTTATTTTCGTTTTGTGTCGCCGGAAGGTGAAACACTGGGATGGATTAATGTTGAAGTAGATGATGATTTCAACTTAGTTGCCGGCGACTACCTTGCTTACGGCAGTGACTTGGATGGCGAGTATGCTTATGGCCCACCTGGTTTTTTAGGCCGTGATAATTGGTTAAGAGATTATATTTATGTCTTTCATACCGTAAAAATCTGCCAGAATGAAATGATTTGGACAAGTAATGAATCAGGCGTGCTATCTGAGGTTGAAAGGACTGTCTGTCGGTTTGAGAATCGCCAGATTTTCCGGCCTTAACACGTGAGATAAGCGAGCCATTATGTTGATGGCTCGCTGAATAATGACTGCCTTAGCTGTAGAAACACAGGTAAGCAGTGGTGGTGCTAACTTTCACGTCGAACGACTGGTTAGCCGCTACGTTAAATTCGCTACCGGTTTTAAACGATAAAAATTCTTCGGCGCCAGGCAGTTTAACAACCAGCTCACCTTCAACGACCTTCATCAACTCATCTTTACTGGTAGAGAATACATACTCACCTGGCAGCATCACCCCTGAAGTACACGGGCCGTTGGCTGATTCAAAAGCGATTGATTTAACTTTATCGTCGAAATAGCTGTTTACACTTAAAGACATATTGATTCCTGTTAGCTAAAAAACGGCGATCACTATACAGTATTTCACCATTGCATTGTGGGATTTCCGGTCAGATCAGTCCGGTAGCATTCAGGGAGATTACGACATTGAGTACTGCGCAAAAAAGAAAATACCTGAAATATACCCTGGCCACCGGCTGGCTTTGCCTGTTTATCATATTGCTGTTAAGCGGCAGCGTGCTTACCGGTTTTATCAATGGTAACTGCGCCAGTGGTACTGTGGTGGATAAACAGGTGTATATCGAGCAAACCCGTGGAACAGGCTCCCCCCGCCAGTCTCAACTGCATGAGATTACGGTTGAGTATCAGGTAGGGGGAGACACTTATCGGGTATACGCCAACGCGCATATTTATTCTGGCATAGGCTTAATAGAAGAAGGCGATAACCTGACCGTTGTCTATTCAGCGGGCAATCCAGCACAAGCCGAGGTGCTGAGTTATGCGCTGTATAGCCCCATGGTGAGCATACTGGGTTATGTCACCTTTGTTTGCTTTCTGGTTGGCTTACCGCGCTGGTTACTGTGGCGAAGTAAGCCGCTAACAGACGAGGATTAAAATAACCCTGTTGGCTTGGCGACTTTCCTGGCTTTAAACACCAGCCGTTCACTTTAGTGTTATAAGTCACCACTTGAGTTGACCAACACGGACGCTAGTGGTTGATAAGCTCGAAACTTTACCGCGTAATAAATGGTTACAGCTACCACTATAAAAATGAGTGAAGCAGAATAATGGCAAGTTTGCTTTCAGTCATACTTCACAAAATAACACTGGGCTTAATGTTTATTTGATTTTTGCATTCAAAATCAACTGCTTGATTTTTATTTATGAAGAGTTGAGGAACCGCTGGACGGCAAAGTTGTTTGTTAGGTTAAGGCTGAGAATATAACTATTTATCAAATAAATGCTTAGTATTCGCTCATTTTTTGGAAATTCTGTAGTATTTGTTGTATGTTTTCATTCCTAATTACAGCGTCTCGTACCCTTAATCTATTATAAAGCGTGGTGAATACTTATGTCTCAACAAGATAGCAATGTTCAAAACAATTCATTTGATGATAACGCAATCCATGATCGTTCAATGGTTGACGAATTAGCCGAGGCAAAGAAAGAAATCAGCGACCTCAAAATGCAAATTATGTGGATGGAACGTCACTACGAATAAAGCGTCATTGCGGGTTATTCACGGCAAAGAGCCAGACCCTAAATGACTGCAGCGTCAGCGCTTTCTACCTGAGAGTGCTGTTATACGCTGGCACAAGAGCAGGGAATCAGGTGGCATTGGAACGAGTGCCCAGAAATGCCCACAGCATAAGTGCCAGCTGTTTTAATGTTTTCGAAATCCTCGCCAGCTATGCCGCTTAGCATGGGCTTTCCCCTTCACGCCCAGTGCTGGCACTTTCCCCACGACACAAAGTGCATTTCGGTAATACACCGATGTCTTGATTAACGACATTTCGCTACAAAAATACCCCCCAATCACGCCAATTAGGCTCCCCGATGTGTGGCGCAATACTTGCCTCTTACTGATGGGGCTCACACCTTCACAGCCTTAAAATTTACACCACTGAACGTTGTCTATCTCGGCAGTGATGTACGCCACATAATCGTATAATAAGGACAATCTATGAGAATATTTCTGGGCACTGCGTTGGCAGCACTAATGTTGGTGATTAATCCTGCGTTGGCAGAAACGATTAACACCCACACAGGAACCGTTGAGGGGATAACCCACAATGATATTTCCGCTTTTCTCGGTATTCCCTATGCTGCGCCTCCGGTTGGCGAAAATCGTTGGCGCGCGCCACAACCCCCTGCCTCATGGAAAGGCACGCTCAATGCCACTCAGTTCGGTAGCGATTGTGCTCAGGCTCCCTTTCCGGCGGGCTCTATTCCCGGACTACAGACCGAGCCTGATGAAGATTGCCTGTTTGTCAATGTATGGAAGCCGGCTGGCGCTAAGCAAGGCGATGCACTACCTGTACTAGTGTGGATACATGGTGGTGGCTTTGTGTATGGTGGTAGCTCTCAATCGGTCTATTCAGGAGAAAACTTTGCTCGTGATGGGCTTGTATTTGTTAGCCTTAACTACCGCTTGGGTCGATTTGGCTTTTTCGCCCACCCGGCTTTGGCTGATGAGGGCGTCGGCACTAATTTCGCGGTTCTCGACCAGATAGCTGCGCTCAGGTGGGGCCGCGATAACATTGCCAGCTTTGGTGGCGATCCGGCACAGGTCACCGTGTTTGGCGAGAGTGCGGGCGGCATGTCTGTGCACATGTTGCTCCAGACACCTCTGGCACTTGGCTTATTTCAAGGGGCTATCATCGAGTCGGGCGCCGGGCGCAACGAATCAATCCCTTACAAGGATATTCCCAGTGCGGCGGCATCAGGCTTACAATTTTCACCGGCCGAAACAGCCGAAGCACTCCGGGCTATACCAGCCAGAGACGTAGTAGGTAATCTCTCCATGGCGACAATGGGTCAACCAGGCTACTCAGGCCCAATCATTGATGGCCGCACCATTCTGGGGGGAGCTCTGGATGCTGCAAAAGTGGGTCTTTATGCCAGGGTGCCTCTTATCATCGGTGCTAATTCTGCTGACGGTTTTCCGATAGGCACCGATAAAGACAACATTTTTAGCACCTTTGGTAAACACGAAAGTATGGCCCGAGAGTTATACGACCCTGATGGTGATACCGGCGGTTTGGAAGTTGCCACAAAAGTCAGTGCCGATATGATATTTATTGAGCCGGCTCGCGCCATCACCCGAACGCTTGCCGCAAAAGACTACAACGTGTGGCTGTATCGTTTTGCTCACGTCGGAGTTCAATCCGGGATAGCCATGGGCGGTGCACCGCATGCCAGTGAAATCCCTTATGTATTTGATTTGCCAGAACGCCGCTTACAAAAACTCGAATCGGAGCAAGATAGAGCGGTTGCGTCACTGATGCATCAATACTGGGTAAACTTTGCTAAAACAGGTAATCCAAATGGCGATGGCTTGCCGGATTGGCCGCGCGGTTCTGCCAATACAACCACGGTGCAGCTTATTGGCACCGATGAAACAAAACATGTAGAGGATCCGCGCACAGCCACTCTCGATTTTCGCGAAAGTCTGTTCAACCACTAGGCAAAAGACAAATCGGGGAATACTGGTGCTGCCCGTTAACTTGCCCGGTAAAACCGCGTTTTAATGTTGTCAAATAGCAGAGCCTGCGGCCTGGCTGGCCGCAGGTGTACAGATCTTATTTGGTGGTAGTGTTCGCGTCGAAGACTTTCTCACCGGCGACCCAGGTTTGAATGACCTTGGTTTTCCAGATGTCCTGAGCCGGCACTTTAAAAATATCCTGATCGACCAGAATGAAATCGGCCCATTTGCCCGGCGTTAATGTGCCCAGAGAGTCTTCCATATGGGCAGCATAGGCCGCATCGAGTGTGAAGCCTTTAAAGGCTTGTTCAACGGTTAACGCCTGTTCCGGGTACCAGCCAGCCACCGGTTGATTGTTTCTGTCCTGACGGGTCACCGCTGCGTGCAGACCATAAAACGGGTTGGCCAGCTCTACCGGAAAATCGGAACCCAGCGGTAGCGGAATGCCACTGTCGATAAGGGTTTTCCAGGCATAAGCGCCTTCCATACGGTCTTTACCCAAACGGTCTTCGGCCATGTTTTTATCGCTGGTGGCGTGAGTAGGCTGCATGGAAGGTAATACCTGTAACTCGGCAAAACGCGATAAATCCTCTACCGCAATGACCTGGGCATGCTCTACACGGTTGCGCAGTTCCTGGCCCCCAGTGGAGCTGAAGGTACGTTCAAATTCATCCAGTACCATTTGATTAGCGCGGTCGCCAATGGCGTGAAAGTTCAGCTGAAAGCCTGCGCCCAACACTTGTTGGAAGAT
>NZ_CAJXQY010000065.1 GCF_913058315.1 uncultured Alteromonas sp.
TTGTGAGGGTGATTTAAGTGAACTAAGTTTGTTGCAGGCCACCACGATACTACGATGTGTGCAGGAAAGCCTGACCAACAGCATCCGTCACGGTAAAGCCAGTGAGCTACGCATTGAGATAAGCCGTAAGGCCAATCAATTGGTTACTGAAATTACTGATAACGGCACCGCTGGTGAGTATCAGCCAGGTAACGGCTTAACTGGTATTAAGGAGCGTGTTGCCGAGCTCAACGGCAGTGCTGAGTTCAATGCAAGCCCGCGGGGCTTTCATACCCTGTTGATGATACCGGAGCCGGGATGATTCGCGTATTGGTGGTAGACGATCAGCAGTTATTGCGGCAAGGCCTGTGTAGCCTGCTGGCGCTATCCGATGAAGTAGAAGTGGTAGGCCAGGCAAACGATGGCCAGGAAGCCCGCGAGTGGCTGCAAGCCAACGCCGGCAAGGCGGACGTGATGCTGCTGGATATTCGCATGCCACGCATGACCGGCATCGAACTCCTCAACGCGCTGAAACAAGATGGCGCACTGCTGCCCACCATTATGCTCACCACCTTTGACGACCACGAGAGTTTAATGGGCGCACTCAGCGCCGGTGCCAAAGGCTACCTGCTAAAAGACGTGTCGCTGGAAACCCTGGTCGACGGTATAGAGGCGGTGCATAACGGCGAGTCGCTGATTCAGCCGGCCATTACCAATACCCTTATCAACAGTCTGCAGGGCTTAAATACCACGCCCGACGGCCCGGCACCGGTTGAACCGCTGTCGGCCAAGGAAAAGGAAATCCTGCGGTTAATGGCCTCCGGGTGCAGTAATAAAGAAATCGCCGGGGCGCTGTTTAAGTCAGAAGGCACGGTAAAAAATCAGGTGTCGACGATACTGGCCAAGCTAGATGCCCGCGATCGCACCCGCGCAGTGCTGCGCGCCGTTGAACTGGGCATAATTGGTTAATCAGAGCGCTTTTTTAGTGGGGAACACCACATTAGCAAAAATGAGTCCGGCAACCAGCGACATAAAAATCAAAAATACATCCTGGCCAATGTGCTCGGCATTCACAAAATCCTGACCCGAGACGAACGAATTCAGCCCGATATAGGTTTTCGAGCCTGGCACCAGCACAATCAGACCATGCATGGCCACAATGGTGGCAGGCTGATTGGCAATGCGGGTAAAGGCATTGGCAAAAATCCCCAGCGTAAAGGCCCCTACGAAGCTGCCGACATTTTGCGGTAAAAAATCGGAGCTGAGTGCCGTAGCACTATACCCGATTAAAGCGGCGGCCAGTGCCCAGGGAATATGTTTGGCCCGGGTGCGAAAGATAGCCACCAGGCCAAACCCCAGCAATACCACGGCTAGCCAGGTCGACCAATAGGGCAGGGATTCAGCCGGTGCATAGGTATTTTCGCCAAATAAACTAAAACCGGTGGCGACTCCTAAAAAGGCACCAAAATACAGTTTAAACAGCTGCATCATGGCATCCATAATACGTGCTGTGCCCGACACCATATTGCGCGAGGAGAGCTCGGCAAGCCCCATGGTCAGCGCCAGCCCCGGTACAAAAATAATTACTGACGACAGGATGATAATGGGAATGTTAATGCCGGGGTCGAAAAAGCGGCTCGCCACGCAGGCCAGAAACGCGACCACATAAGCAATAACGGGCTCTAGCATAAGCGCTACACGCTTGGAACGTTCCGACCAAAGTACCCAGAAATACACCACAAAGCCAAACAGTCCGGACCAGAAAATTTCCGATAAGCTCGCGCCCATTAGCATGCCGAAGGCGCCAGTGGAAAGACCAAATGAACAGCCGGTAATAAGTTTACCGTACGGGCTCGGCATGGCTTCTATTTCGGTTAAGCGCTGGTCGGCTTCCTGCAGGGTTACCTGGCCGGATAGCAGCAGATTGGCCAGCTCATCAGTAAGCGACAAAGAGTTTAAATCCAGTTCGCCGGGCTCAAGGCGTGCGTTATGACTGTATTCTTCTTCGTGACGGTCACTCCAGATCACCACCGATAACGACGTTGGCGTAGAGATAAACGAAGCATACACCCCCAGATAGCGGGCTACCTCGGTTAAATAGGCTTCCAGGCGAAACGCAGGTGTGCCGTATTTGTGCAGCATTTTACCCAGTTTTAGAATAAACCGGCGTATTTGAATAAACTCTCTGGTGTCCAATGGCTGTCTCTTTATCCCGTTTCTTGATGTGTTGCGCGCTGATGATGGCTGCAATGTACTGAATAATAGCAGCATAAGCTGTTGGTTTCTAAGTAATACTCATATACGTTCAGGTTCGGTTAATCAAGGCGTGCTAGGCTATTAAGTGGCAACTGATAAACAAGGAATTATTAGGCAGATCGGTTGTCGAACGAGCAACATTCAGGTTTTTTAAAGGGGATATTATGAAGCGATATTGGATTTTAGCGATGACAGCACTGGTGTTAGCCGGGTGTGCAACACCGCGCTTAACCAACAGTGAAATGGTCACGCTGGTGGAGCAGTTTGTGGCCGATGAATCCCTTGAACGCGACCATACTATCAGTGCCTTTAGGCTGGACAGCTACACCGAACTCAGTGATGAGTATCTGATATTGCGCAGTTCACCAAGGCGTCATTATCTGGTGAAGCTGGTGCCCCGGTGTAATGAAATAGCCTTTGCGCCCGGTATATTGCTGCACCGCCGCTTTGGTAATTCCCTCAGCGAGGGCACCGACTTTATCTACACGCCTGATTCGCTGCCATTTAAATGCTATATCAACAAAATTTACCCGCTAAGCAGAGAGCAACACGACCAGCTGCGCGAACAAATTAAAGCCGAAGTTAAAGAGCTTGAGCTAAAAGAACAGCAGCTTGAAGGCGAAGACGCGGCTGACAGCCAGTAAATACCTGATAAATACTACGGGGCGACGATTTATCGCCCCGAGACTTATTTGACCCGATAAAAATCCAACTCCACGCTGTCGGCATTACGCCGGCCGGTAGAAATGATCACACTCTTATTTAACCACGCATAAGGACTGTCTTCGCTGACTTCCAGCGTGGCAGCGGTGCGCATGTAATACTCCGAAGAGGGAACCGCCTCACCTTTTGCCAGCCTGGCCAGCACTTGTGGCGAGGCTGTACGAATGCCGGAGTTCTGAATGTAAATCACATAGCCATCATCGGTTTTTAAACTGTATTTTGCTACCAAATCGGCAGTGCCGTCAGCCCTGACGGTTTGCCAGTCTGCGCCGCCATCAAGCACAACACCCTGCATGTCGGGGCCTTTAAATGTCCCCCCGTTAATGCCAATAATGCGGCGCTTGCCGTATGTGGTCTTGCCCAGTTCGTGGGGTTCATCCAGGGTAACGAAGGCTTTAAAGATAAATTCCAGTTCCGGTTTGGCCAGTTCGTCTGCCATGGTGGGAATGGCAGATAGCAGGGAAAGCAAAATTAGCAAAATACGCATTGCTGGCTACTCAAGGTTAATGTTAACTAAGTGTAAATTCAGTTTGATAGTAATGCTTCCTGGATAGGCTGGCCAGAACACATTGAGTCATTTAGCCCTGGTGAGATAATTTGTCAGTTTCTGCATGATTGCCTGCCAGTTTTGGTCAATTTGCGGTGAGTTTGTAAAGCTCGCTGCCGGCAGCCAGAAAAGCACCGACGCCGTAAACTTCGGTTTTATCCGGCCAGGCTTCGCCGGGGCCTGCGCCTACCGGCTGCACGTAACCCAGCATACCTTCGTCGGTTATATGGCTTGTCAGGCTCTGCCAGCCACGCTCAATAGCAGGAAGATATGTGGCTTTATTGAGATAACCATTATTTATGCCCCAGGCCAGCCCGTAGGTGAAAAATGCGGTGCCTGAGGTTTCCGGGGTAGGGTAAAGCTCGGCCGCTTTTAAGCTCATGGCCCAGTGGCCCTTTTCGGTTTGTAAGGTAATCAGGTTAGCCGCCATGTCGCGGTACAGCTTGCTGAAATAAGCCTTTTGCGGGCCTTCGGGTAATTCCTGCAAAATAAGCGTGAGGCCGCCGAATACCCAGCCGTTGCCTCGTGCCCAGAAAATCTTATGGCCCTGATCGCGTTTATCGATAAAGTGTTCGTCGCGATAGAACAGCTTTTCTTCTTTATCGTACAGGTGATTTACGGTGGCTACGTATTCGGCAAACATTTCATTTGTGAACCGGTCATTACCGGTAATGCTGGCAAGCTTTGCCCACACTGGCGGCGCCATAAACAGGGCATCACACCAGGTCCAGCGCTCGGTGTATTTATAGTGGTTTAAACGCATGGGCTGCTGACTGGGATTGTTCATGATCCACTCGGTGCGCTCAAGGACTTTGGCCAGCATATGAGGCTGCTGAAACTTATCGTAGAGCGACAGGTATACTTGCCCCACAGCCTGATCGTCGGCGTGGTATTTGCCCGGCCCTAAATCCCAGTTGTTGTTGGCGGCCGCCTCCAGTAAGAATTGATAGTATTTGTCGGACGTAGCCATCTGCGCCCATTTTTCCATACCGATATACAGTGCGCCGTAAGTCCAGGCATTAAAGCGGTTTTCCCATTCGTTTTCGCGTTCCATATCATCGTGAAAATGGGCGATTTGCCAGTCGGCAACCTGTTGCATAACATTCACGATATCGTCCTGTTCAGGGAGTTTGGCCAACCCCGGCAGGCTGGTTATCAGTAACAGGCTCGCGACCAGCGTAGTTCGTAGTTTCATCATTATTCCTTTATTCACGGTTGCCAAACCAGCACGCCAATATGACTGGGGGCGGTGGCCAGGCTTTGGTGGTCGTTGCCATCGTTCTGGGCGACCGCCTGTAACAGTAAATGGGCTTGTTGCTCGTTATGCCAGGCGGCAATATCCAGGCTGGGCTCCCAGGCGCCCAACGCCTGATCTAACAGTACCTGTGTATGCCAGGCGGGCTTTTTCAGGGGGCTCGAAAGCGCAATCACATTGCCGTGTTGATAGTCATCACGGTAAATCAAATGCACCTGGCGGGCGTTGCGGGTTGACTCTACCAGCAACACCGCGCGGGAAATCGGCGGGCGTTTAGTGCCATGGCCGCTCAGGGCAAAATTTTCAGCCACTTTGGGGGCTTTCATTTCGTGCCAATCCGGGCTGCCTTTACCCTGAGTATCATCACTAAATACCACGTGATAGCGGGGAATATCGGTTGGGGTATCGGCCCAGTAACTGGCGATAAATGGCCGGCTTTGGGCATCGGCGGTCACAACCGGTGGGTTCATCAGCTTGTGCTGCTGCGGTACGGCTTTAACGACCTCACCGGTGGCCAGTGTAATCGGCAGCGTGTAAGGCTGGCCATTAAGACGTTGCCAGGTGGCGCCATTGTCGGTGGATTGGGCGTAGGACAAATCATGATTGGTGGCAACGTCCGGTGTTTCGCGCCAAATCCAGGCCAGATGCAACACGCCGTTTGCATCCACGGCCATATCCCAGTAGGCGCTGCGCTGGCCTTCGCCGTCGATCAGTGAGTTATGCAGACGCTGCCATTGCTTGCTCTTGCCGTTGTATCGGTTAAGCACCAGATTGCCGCGCCCGGAACCGCCATCCCGGTAGGCAAACAGCAGGTCGCCGTTGGCCAGGGCGTAAAATTGCGGGTAGGTGACGCTATTCTCCAGTGCCGCGGCCTCCGCGCCGGGCTGGCTTAACATACGCGCTTTGGTGAGCTGCAGGCTGCCCGGCGCAACCGATCTGGCGTATTTGAGGGGCGTATTGTGGTGGTCCCAGGCGATATGCAGGTAATCCTCGTCGTCCACCACCAGGCTGATGTGGTTATGAGCGTCGTTCACATTGCCACTGAAAGATGTTTCCACAACTTGCCACTGGTCACTGTTGACTGCCCGTTTAGCCACTACCAGTTTGGCGTTTGCGTTATAAAACGCTGCGTATTGCAAACCGTTGCGGGTATACAGAGTTTGCTTCACACCGGAGAGAACATTTACCGAACTGCCTGAGAACGCATCCTGAGCAAGAGGGATTAGCCGTGCAGATGGCGGGTGGGCATTATCCGTTACCGGGGCACACGCATAACAAAACAATAACGTCGCGAAGAGAACAAACCGCATAACTATCCATGGATATTTTTATTTGTCATACAAATACCATAACCCGCCGTTAAAGATAACCGAAATGTTTTATTTTTGTTACGGGTTATCGTGGAGTTTCATATTTGAAACATAAAAAGCCTCAACAAATCCAGCTATCTAAGACCATCGGCTACTGTACTTAGCTTAAACAAAAGTCTAGTATGGAAGAATAAATTAAACACTTGTTTGAATGCGATAAGGATAACCATGAACCCTACACCTCATAACCCCTATGCGTTAGGACTCGATCAAACCCCAGCCAACTTTGCGGCGTTGAGCCCATTGTCTTTTATTAAGCGCACTGCTGCGGTTTACCCCAACCATCTGGCGGTGATTCACCAGCAAACCCGCCGCACCTGGGCCGAAACCTATGAGCGCACGCAGCAGCTTGCCAGCGCCCTGACAAAACGGGGAATAGGCAAGGGCGATACCGTCGCCTTTATCTCGCCAAACTTACCAGAGCTGTTTGAGGCGCACTTTGGTGTGCCGATGACCGGGGCTGTGCTCAATGCGGTCAATATTCGTCTGGATGCTGAAGCCATCGCATTTATCCTGCAACATGGCGAAGCCAAAGTGGTAGTGGTTGACCGGGAGTTTTCTGAAGTGGTCGGTAAGGCGTTGAAAATGCTAAATAAAACCCCGTTGGTGATTGATATCGACGACCCTTATTACGAAGGTGGCGAATTGATTGGCGAGATGGATTATGAAGCGTTTATCGCTACCGGCGATGCGGCGGCATATGAGTGGTCTTTGCCAGAAGACGAATGGGATGCCATTACGCTCAATTATACTTCTGGTACCACCGGCGATCCCAAAGGCGTGGTGTATCACCATCGCGGTGCTTACCTGAATGCAGTGAGTAATATTGTGTCGTGGAATATGGCGCCCCATCCGCGCTATTTATGGACGCTGCCAATGTTCCACTGCAATGGTTGGTGCTTCCCCTGGACCATTGCTGCTAATGCCGGTGTGAGCGTGTGCTTGCGCCACGTTCGCCCCGATGCCATTTATCAGGCTATTAGGGAAGACGGGGTTAATTACTTTTGCGGCGCACCTATTGTACTGAATATGCTTAACAACGCACCGGATGAGTTAAAACAGGGCATCGAACATCAGGTGAGTGTGATGACGGCGGGCGCTGCGCCACCGGCGGCGGTGATTCAGGGCATGGAGGAAATGGGCTTTGCGGTCACTCATGTTTACGGCCTCACCGAAACTTACGGCCCTTGTGTAGTCTGCGCCTGGCACGATGAGTGGGACGAGCTGCCCATTGAAGAAAAGGCCAGAAAGAAAGCGCGGCAAGGCGTTAAGGTCCCCATGCAGGAAGACATTATGGTGGCCAATCCCACTACCCTTGAACCGGTGCCTCAGGATGGCAAAACCGTTGGTGAAATTTTCATGCGTGGGAATGTGGTGATGAAAGGGTATTTGAAGAACCCGTCGACCACTGATGAGTCTTTCGAAGGTGGCTGGTTTCATTCCGGTGATTTGGCGGTATGGCATGCCGACGGTTATGTGGAAATTAAAGACCGTTCCAAAGACATTATCATCTCTGGTGGGGAAAATATCTCGAGTATCGAGGTTGAAGACGTGCTTTATCGCCATCCGGCTATTATTGAAGCGGCTGTAGTGGCACAACCGGACGAAAAGTGGGGGGAAGTGCCGGCCGCGTTTATTAAGCTAAAAGACGGTATGCAGGTAAGCGGCGAAGAGGTGATAGAATTTTGCCGCAATAATATGGCGCGTTTTAAGGTGCCTAAGAATATTATCTTTGGTGAGCTGCCTAAAACGTCCACCGGTAAAATACAGAAGTTCGTACTGCGCAATCAGGTAAAAGAAAGCTGATTTCACGTGTGGGGGCGGCTGGCACCGCTCCCACGAGGCTTATAAATACCCTTCGCCTGCGGCAACGGTAAAGGCCATTTCCAGCAGCCAGTCCGGGTCGGCCAGCTCCACTTTTACGCACGCACGGCTTGGTGCTGTCCCTTCATCAAACCAGGCATCCCATACGGCATTCAGGCGGTCTACCAGGCTAAAGTCAGTAATATAGATTGTCACACTTAAGATGCGTGACTTATCGCTGCCGATTAAAGCAAGAGACGCTTCGGCCTGAGCAAAAATGGCGCTCACCTGACCTTCAATGTCGAGGACGTCGTCCGTTTCAGGCACTTCTACAAAGTTGGCGATGCCGTTGAAAACGGTGATTTCTGACCAACGTTGGGTGGGATTAATACGGTGGATTTTCATATGTTTTCTCTTTACTAAGGATAATACTGATCGTCTGACTCACGCAGGGTTTCTTCGGTAACGTGGAGCACTTCCTGCTTTTGATTGGTAAGTTTGGTGTGTTTCCAGGTGCCTCGGGCCAGCCAGCAAATACTCACAATGCCAATCAGGATATTGGTGGCTGCAAAGGCCCACCAGATACCGGCTTTACCGAGCTCTGTGTGTTTCGATAAGACAAACGCTATGGGGAATAAGAACATCCACTGCGACAATAGCGATAGCACCATGGCGTTCATCATATTACCGGAGGCTCTGAACGCGCCGGTAATACAAACCTGTATCGCCATACCGCCCCAGGTGAGCGCCATTACTTCGACAAACTCAGCGCCGGTGGCAATGACTTCGGGTTGCTCGGGCACGAAAAACGCGATGATTTGTGGGGCCAGCAAAAAGCTCAGGATGCCAACTAACGTCAGCGACACGAAGCCCCAAATGGCACCGGTAACCGCCGCTTGCGAAGCGCGCTCTATCTGACCGGCGCCCAGGTTCTGCCCAACCAGAGTAGAGATGGCCATCCCCAGGCCCAGTGCCGGGATGGTAACAAACATCAAAATATTATTACCTACGCCATAAGAGGCAATGGTCACGGTGCCGAAACTGGCCACCAGAAACGACATAATGATTTGCCCAAGGGCCCGCGCAGAGAGATCCACCGAGCCGGGAATGCCTAAGAAAAAGGCGCGGCGAATATAACTGTAATCGGGAATAAAGTAGCGCAACCGAACATGAATGCCATGGCGGCCTTTGAGCAAAATGCCAATGCCTATTACGGCAGCCAGCGCCTGGGTAACCAAAGTGGCGAGGGCTGCGCCGGTAACACCTAAACCGGTAAAACTGCCATACCCAAAGATAAACAAGGGGTCGAGGACCAGGTTAAGCAACACGGTACCAAGCACAATCAGCAGCGGTATACGCACCTCGCCCACACCGCGCATTAATGCCTGGAACATGTTGAAGGTAAATACAAAGATCACGCCGATGAAAGAGACATGCATAAAGCTCAGTGCGTTGCTGTAAACCTCGGGTTCTACTTTCAGCAGAGTCAGAAAATGGGGCGATAACCAATATCCGCAAGTACCCAGTATTGTGGACATTACCAGTACCATTAATAAGGTTTGTGCGGAGACTTTGTCGACCTCATCCCTGCGCCCGGCGCCCATATACTGGGCGGCCAGTGTGGCGCCGGCCATGGCAAGGCCCGCCCCTATGGCTATCACCAGAAAGGTTACCGGCATACTAATCGACACGGCGGCGACTTCCGCCGGACCCAGGCGACCTACCCAGAATGCATCAGTTAACTGATAAGCGGATTGCAGAAGCTGGCTGATCACTATGGGAATGGCAAGCGATAGCAGTGCCTTATGAATGGGGCCGGTGAGAAGTTGTGATGAATGGGCCATGCGAGCTCCGCAGCAAAAGACGCGCTATGGTACCCCGACCCCGCTGAAAAAACACGGCTGTCAAACCTGCGGATTTGGCATTTTATATATTCAAAAGCACAGGTCAGCACGCCCTAGCGGCGACGCCGTTTGCCGGCTTTTCCTTTGCCGGCAGTTTCACCCAGGGCGTTAGCGCGCAGAGACTTTTTCGATGGTTTGCGTCGGGTGTTACCAGCGCTTTCCTGTGCGGCTGGGTTGGGCTCAAAACCTTCCACCCACTGGGGAATAAAATGTTCGCCGGTGAGCTTTTCAACGTCCTCAAGCAGGTACTTCTCTTTATGGGAAACCAGCGATACTGCCAGCCCTGCTAAACCGGCCCGGCCAGTGCGACCTATGCGGTGGATATAGTCCTCGGCGTTATAGGGAAGCTCATAGTTGATGACATACTGTAACTGCTGGATATCAAGGCCCCGGGCGGCCACATCGGTGGCAACCAGTGCGCGGACCTGACCGGTTTTAAAGGCTTCCAGAGCACGTTCGCGTGCGCCTTGCGCTTTGTCGCCATGAACGGCCGAGGCAGTGATGCCGTCTTTGCCAAGCTCTTTGGCCAAGGCATCCACCGCCTGCTTGGTGCGGGTAAATATGAGTACCTGCTGCCAGTTGTTAGCTCCAATCAGGTAAGCCACCAGAGCCGCTTTTTTGTGACTGTCCACTTCATAGATGCGTTGTTCAACTTTTGCGGCAGTGGTGTTCCTTTCGGCCACTTCAATGAGTGCCGGATCTTTCAGCAGGGTGTTTTTGAGGGCAAACACCTCATCGTTAAACGTGGCACTGAAAAACAGCGTCTGGCGCTCTTCTGGCAAGTGTCGGAGGATGCGCTTGATATCGATAATAAAGCCCATATCCAACATCCGGTCGGCTTCATCGAGTACCAGCGTTTGCAGGTTGCTCAGGTCAATAAGCTCCTTGATAACCAGTTCCAGTAACCGCCCGGGGGTGGCAACCAATACGTCACAGCCCTGGTTTAATGCTTCAATCTGCGGGTTGATGCTTGCTCCGCCGTAGGCTGCTACCGAGCGTAAGCCGGTATTCTGGCTGTAGGTAACAAAACTCTGGTGTACCTGCTGGGCGAGCTCGCGCGTTGGGGTAAGCACTAACACACCAATGGCGTTTTGGGGGCTTTGGTCGGTCAGGTACCGCTGAATTAACGGCAAGGCAAACGCCGCGGTTTTGCCCGTTCCGGTTTGTGCCCCGGCCAGTACGTCGCGCCCGTCCAGTACCTCGGGTATGGCAGCCTGTTGAATAGGCGTTGGAGTTTGATAGCCAAGCTCGTCAAGGATGGCTAACAATTGGGTGTGCAGCCCCAGGTCGGAAAAACGCATAACTTACATCGCTACTGATTAAAAAAGACGGCGCTATTGTAGCACTTTAACGGTTGGCAGCTTAGCTGTAGTTTATGTCCGGATATCTGTTTTTATTCACCACGCATTGAAAGCGGATACTTAATACCAACTTATAGGATAGGCAACTATAAAGGAATGAGCCGGTGACGTTCGTTAAACGCATTTTACTTGTGGTATTCATTTTCAACCTTGTTGGCTTAACACCGGCGTTGGCCCCTGCATTTGCGGCAAACGAACCTTTACTAGCGAAGCAGGAAGTCCATGATGCAGTGACCCAGCTGATAAGCGCCGTTAAGCAGGAGTATATACGTGATGACGCACGTCAGGACACGGTTGAATTACTTAACAATGCTCTGCAGCGAGGTGACTTTAACGGTCCGTTTTCTTTCGGTCGCCTGAAAATAAAACTGGAGTCCATGCTTTACTCAATAAGTCAGGATTCCAACTTCGAACTGCACTGGCAGTCCGGGCTAAACGGCACCGCGATGGCTGGTGAGGTGCTGCCCGGCGCGCTTCAAACGCAAATGCTGGAGGGCGATATTGGCTACCTCGCCGTCGATGGTGATTTATTGGATGAGCAGTGGCAGGCAGAAATTGATAAAGCGATGGCTTTTTTAGCTGGCAGTCAGGCAATTGTGATCGACCTCAGAAGTGCCGGCATGACTTCATTGCCGCTCTCGCAACAGTTTCTGAGTCATTTTATGCCAGTCGGAAAGCCGCTCTCGATGGTTACTTTTGCCCACAATAATCGCACTCCTTTGTTGGCGGAGAAGGTGACGAATGCCGTTGACAGAGACAAGCCGCTGTTTATTGTTACATCGCCTTTTATTGCCGGTTCCTGGGAGTTTGTCGCTTTCACATTGCAGCAAGCCGACCGGGCGACGATAGTGGGCATGCCAACCATTGGCCTGGGTTATATGACCACCGTGAAGAAACTGAGTGAGCATTTAAGCATGGTGATGGCTTACGCTGAGCTGCAACATCCACAAACCGGCGATAGCTGGAAAAGTAGCGGCGTTATACCTGATGTGCAAACTGACGCTGGCGAAGCGGTGTCTGAAGCGCTTAAGCTGGCAACTGAGGCATTATAAATAGAAGTTTGCTGATTTAAAAAAGGGCATAAGTGCTTATGCCCTTTTTTCCGGATATTAAACAGCCGGGTAGGGCGATGGGCCGCCTTCGGCAATAAACTTATCGACTCGTTCTTCCAGAACCGCAAGGGGCACTGAGCCCATTTGCAGGATCATGTCGTGGAAGTTACGAATATCGAACTGCTCACCAAGGGCCGCTTCCGCACGTGCGCGGTATTCAACAATGGCCATCTGGCCAAGATAGTAGGAGA
Source organism: uncultured Alteromonas sp. (assembly GCF_913058315.1). Classification (GTDB taxonomy): domain Bacteria; phylum Pseudomonadota; class Gammaproteobacteria; order Enterobacterales; family Alteromonadaceae; genus Alteromonas. The sequence goes on from NZ_CAJXQY010000065.1 coordinate 12,502, forward strand.
GTGCCTGTCCAGGCCAGGCGATATAGCGGTCTACTTCGGTGGTGATTTCATGAATCGACAGCGCGGTATTCTCTTTCATAAAATCCTGCGCCTGTTTACGGGTCCAGCCCTTGGCGTGGATACCGGTATCAACCACTAAACGAGCCGCTCGCCACATCTGGTAGCTGAGCATGCCAAATACCTCGTAAGGGGTATGGTAAAGGCCCATTTCTTCACCTAATAACTCGCTGTACAGTGCCCAGCCCTCACCGAATGCAGAGATATAGCTCTTGCGGCGAAACTCAGGAATGGCATTGTTTTCCAGTGACAGCGGCATCTGGAACGCATGACCCGGGGCCGATTCGTGCAGCGTGAGCGCCGGTAACGAATACAGTGGGCGCGAAGGTAAGTCGTAGGTGTTTACCCAGTAAGTCCCCGGGCCACCGCGGCCAGCGGTATAAAATGGCGCGATGTCATCCGGCACTTTAATAATGGCAAAACGTTTACGGGGCAGGTGACCAAACCATTGGCCTGCCACGGCATCAAATTCCTTGGCAGTCCAGGCCGCGCGGTCGAGCAGTGCCTGTGGGGTATCAACATAAAACTGTTCGTCGGTGCGCAGGAAGGTTAAAAAGGCCTGTAAGTCACCGTCAAAGCCTACCTCGGCCATTACTTCATGCATGCGCTGGCGGATCTTGGCGACTTCATCCAACCCTATCTGATGGATTTCTTCAGCGCTCAAATCCAGCGTGGTGTACTTCTTAATTTGCGCCTGATAATAGGCTTTGCCATCGGGCAGGTCATAACCGGCAATCGAAGGCTGGGCATTAGGAATGTAGTCTTCCTGCAAGAAAGTCAGTAATGTCTGATGAGCGGGAATAACATATTCGGCGATAGCGGCTTTGGCTTTGGCCTGCAATTGCGCTTGCTTTTCTTCACTTAAGCGGGAAGGCATTTTCTTAAACGGCTTGAAATACATGTTATCCGCGCCTTTTGCTTCCACTACCGAGATCACTGATGCATCGCGGCCCTGTAAAGAAATCTTCGGTAACGTAAACTTACGTGCCAGGCCAAGCTTCATATTGGCAATCTGCTGCTCGAAATAGCGCGGCATGTCTTGCAGCCACTGTATGTAATTATCGAAATCCTGCTCGCTATGAAAGGTTTCACGGGTGATATAGGCCAGGTTGCTCCAGAACGCCGTATCACCAAGTAAAGGCTTTTCGTAGGTTTTAAACTGCTGGTCGGCAATCAGGTTTTCAACTTGCAGGCGATACACCGCGTAGTTGATTTGATTGGTTTGTGATAAGGCGTCTACGTCGATAGCGTCGAGCTGTGCCAGGGTCTCCTGCCACCGGGCGAGACGTTTTTGCTGAGTAGGAATGCTAACATCCGGCAGGCTCGACGGCGCGCTGGTGGTATTACTGTTCTCATCGGTAGCGTCTTTATTCTGGCGCCACGCCCACTCTGCCTCATACAGCGCTTCAAAGCGGCTGTCGGCGCTATTCTGAACCACACTGGTGGTAGCTGACGGCGAAGAAGTGGAAGAGCAAGCCGTTACACCGATGGCCGAGCACGCCATCATTACCGATAAAGCTACTATTTTTACTGGGTTGGGGGATTGAGCTGTGAGCACCAGAGTCTCCTGTTGTTGTTCTATGCAGATATCATTCAGTCTATCGTACCTTACTCATACTGCCTCAGTGAAATGGCTTGAGCGAGAGGAAACCGTCAGGTTGCCGCTTTGGGAAGACCAAATCCGCGCTGGTTGCCTGTTGCCGACCCGGCGCATCAGTTATAGTGAGCGCTATCTGAAAGCCGGAATTTTCACAGGAGTAAGGTATGCAAAAAGGTATAGGCGGGGCAAGCAAAGCGTCGGCACTCGCGACATTGACCGACATGACAAAAGACACCCGCCCGGTAGATAAAGCCGAATACACCCGTCGTATCGACAAAGCGCAGCGTTATATGCGCGAGCATCAAATTGCAGCCATTTACCTTAATGCCGGGACGAATTTAAGTTATTTCACCGGCATGGACTGGTACCCCAGCGAACGGTTAGTGGGGGCGATACTGCCCGCCAACGGTGAGGTAATTTACATTGCTCCTTTGTTTGAAATTGATTCGCTGTCGGAGCGTCAGGTGATTGCCGGCGATATTGTTGGCTGGCAGGAACACGAAAGCCCCTTTGCGCTGGTGGCCAGCGTTTTAAAAGACGTTGGGGTTAACGGCGGTGATCTGCTGGGGGTGGATGAAGCCACGGCATTTTTCATTGTTGATGGTTTTAATAAAGCCATGCCGGATATTGAAATCATTAATGCCAGTGGCGTAACAGCCCATTGCCGCATGCATAAATCGGCCAGCGAACTGGCACTTATTCAGCGCGCGATGGACATGACATTGGCAGTCCATCAGGCCACCGCCAGCATATTACATGAAGGGATCACCACCACCGAGGTAGAACAGTTTATTCATGACGCGCATAAAAAGGTGGGCGCCAGCGGATCGTATTTTTGTATTGTGCTATTTGGTAAAGCCACCTCTTTTCCCCATGGCGTAAAAGATCCGCAGGTATTAAAACCCGGCGATCTGGTGCTTATCGATACCGGTTGTAAGTTACATGGCTATTTGTCGGACATTACCCGCACCTATTCCTTTGGTGGAGCCAGCGAAAAACAGGCGCGTTTGTGGCAGGCCGAAAAAGACGCGCAACTGGCGGCTTTTGCTGCGGCGGCCAATGGCTCGCCCTGTGGTGACGTTGATGCCGCGGCCCGGGTTAGTCTGGAAAGTGCTGGCCTTGGACCTGATTACGATTTGCCGGGATTACCTCACCGCACCGGCCATGGCATCGGCATGGATATCCACGAATGGCCTTATCTGGTAAAAGACAATCCGCAGCCATTAGCCCAGGGCATGTGCTTTAGTAATGAACCAATGATAGTGGTGCCTGGCGAGTTCGGGATCCGCCTGGAAGACCATTTTTATATGGCAGAGGACGGCCCGCGCTGGTTTACCGAACCGGCTCAGTCCATCGATAACCCCTTTGGGCTGTAACTGTAACAAAGTGTGGCAAAAGCTTGATATTGATTGCAAAGCCACCCACGTTAAGTAATACATTCAGGGATTAGCAGGATAAAGGGGCGGGAGGACTACCATGCGAAACTTGCTGGACAGTGTGCTTAAACCGGTCAGACGGGCGTCTGATGCCGGCTCGGCACAATTTGCCGAATGGTTTATGCAGTCGCGCCACCGTTTTACCATTACCGGCTTAAGCCGCAGTGGTAAATCCATGCTGTTTACCAGCCTGATGACCATCTTAAAGTACCGCAGTGAGCAGCAGTATCAGTGCCTGCCGTTGCTCCGATACCTGCCCATGGATCTGGTTGAGAACATGTGGGTGGAGCCACTGGGCGACCTGCCTGAATTCCCGGTAGAAGAGCACATGGCGGCGCTGGAAAAAGGTGAATGGCCGCCAGCTACCGAATCGGTGGCTGGCTTTCAGTTAACGGTGCGACTGCGCCAGACCCATGGCGTTAAAAAGTACCTGCTGCCGTTTACCGATATCGTGTTTGAGTTTATTGATTACCCCGGCGAGTGGCTCACCGACTTACCCATGCTGGATAAAACCTTTACGCAATGGTCGGACTCCGCCTGGGCGCAGCAAATGAATGAGCCGCAGAATCAGTTTGCTAAAGACTGGCATGCGGCGGTGAGTGAATTCGATTTTGAACAGCCGCCCACCCCTGATGCCATTAATTTGCTGGTGACCCAATACCGTGAGTACCTGTTGGCTGCCAAAGCCCAGGGCATCTCCATGCTGCAACCCGGCAGTTTTCTTATTCCCGGGTCGGGGTTCGACTGGCAGGAATATGGCTTTACGCCATTGCCGTCACGGATAAGCAGTGATTTATCCAGCCCCTGGACACAACGTTTTAGTCATCATTTTGAGGTGTTTCAGAAACGCTGGCTGGCAGATTTAAAACAAAGTACGTTTCGCGAGACAGACAAACAAATCATCCTGGTCGACCTTTTCGAAGGCTTAAATCACAGCAAAAGTCACTTATATCAGCTGCGGGAAACCTTAAGCAATTTGGCGCAAACCTTTCTGTATGGCGATCCGGGCTGGGTGCAACGCCATCTGTTGCGCCAGCAAAAAATTGCCAAAGTCGCCTTTGTTGCCACCAAAAGCGATCTCATTCCGGCGGCCCAGAAAGACAACCTGCTGGCGCTGCTTAAAGATGTAACCCGGGGCGCAACGGCCCAGCTGGATAAAGACGAAATCCAGTTTGAACACTTTCTGGTCTCGGCCATTCAGGCTACCGATGCCGGTTCAAATGAGCAGGCGCTGCGCTATGTAAACAAGGATGGTCGGTATATGGAAGCGACCTTTGAACCCTTACCCGACTCGCTGAAAGCCATGCCAGGCGAGGAGCATTATCCGGCGTTACCCGCCGGTGTCCCAAGAGACCATCTGGCGCGCATTTTAAATGGCAATGGCCTGGACAGGCTGTTTCAGTATCTACTGGAGGACTAACCGTGAGCACCACAGAAAAAAACTATCGCTCCAAAGTCACACAAACGGAAATTGATATGCAGCCACCGGATCATGCCATGCCGGTTAAACGCGACGCTGAAACGCTCACCGTGGTAGAACCCGCCAAAGGCTTTTCTGCTAAGTGGCTGGCGCTGCTTTCTGGAATTGGCTGTGTGGTTGGGTTTAGCCTGTTTGAAGCGGTCACCTTCATAGAGAGCAACTTTGCTTCCTCGCCGGTGGCCACTTCAGTGTTGGCCGCGGTGTTGGGGATATTTGTGCTAAGCGTATCGTTCATGACCCTCGGCGAGGTGCGGGGCTATCGCAAAGTCACTCAATTTATTCATCGCCGGCCAAAGTTATCAGAACTGGCGCGCAACGACGCCAGGCAGGCAACGCTGGATGCATTGAAGCTGCACGCCAGCCAGTTTACCCGCCACAGTTATGCTGAGCAGTGCTACAAGCGCTTTACCGGCTTGTTAAAGGCCGATCATTCCAGTGCCGAGATTGTGGAAATGTACCGCCAGTTTGTTGCTGAGCCGGTGAAAGCCAAAGCCAGTGAAGTGGTGAAAAGGGAATCCATGGCCAGCGGCAGCATGGCGTTTATCAGTCCGAATCATCTTATTCAGTCGTTAGTGATTTTGTGGATCAGCATGCGCACCATTAAACGGGTGGCGAAAGTATACGGGCTGCGACCGGCAACGGCAGGTAACTGGAAGCTGATGAAAATTCTGGCTCAGAACCTGGCCGCGCAAAGCATCTTCGATCTGGCCACCGATGAAATGACCAATCAGCTCAGTGGCTCGTTAGCTGCCAAGCTGATGGAAAACTCTGCCGAAGCGGTGGCGGCTGGCGCACTTAACGTGCGGTTGGGTAAAACCCTGATGCGCCTGCTGGAAGAAGAGAAATAGCGCTTCGTCTGGTGGGTAGTTTATCGGTAAAAATAGCGCGTTGAGCGTTTACTCCGTTGTCTGGAAGGAACCAAAACCCATTTTGTTATTCGAAATACACCGTAACGATGTAAATTAAAAACAAAAATGGCCGTGCAAAACAAAGGAACACCATGATTACACGACGACAGTTTACCGTCGCCCTGGGAACGCTGGCAGCCGCCGGTATGTCAGGCGGCCTCTTCAGACAGCCCATGGCTGCCACCAACGTTAGTATGAAAACCAGTGCCGGTTATGGCCCGCTTATTAACGACCCTAATGGCATACTGTCACTACCGGAAGGGTTTACTTATAAAATCTTATCTTCTTTCTCACAGAAAATGGATGACGGCCTGCAAGTACCCGACCGCGCCGACGGGATGGGGTGTTTGCCGCTGGATGAAAACCGGGTGGCATTAATTCGCAATCATGAATTGCAGCCTAAGCATTTGAGCGAGTTTGGCCCAGGGCAACCAGAGCCGTTTAAGTCGCCCTTGTCTTACGACAATAATCAGTACGACGAAGCCCTGCCAGGTGGTACCACTACGATTGTGTACAACACCCAAACGGGTAATAAAGAACGGGAATATCTGAGCCTGGTAGGTACCGTGCGCAATTGCTCTGGCGGGATCACCCCCTGGGGGAGCTGGCTTACCTGCGAAGAAAGCGTGGATACGCCGTCTGACGAAGGGGATAAGTATCATGGCTATGTGTTTGAAGTGCCTGCTACCGCGGAAGGGCTGGTTGAGGCAAAGCCCCTGAAAGCTTTAGGACGTTTTAATCATGAAGCGGCCTGTGTGGATCCTGAAACCGGTATTGTTTACATGACCGAAGACCGGGGTGACAGCCTGTTGTATCGTTTTATCCCCAATGAATATGGCAATCTGGCGGCGGGCGGAAAACTGCAGGCGCTGGCCGTGAAAGGCTATCCTAAATTTGACTCACGCAACTGGAACAAACGTGAAATGCCAGTGGGTGAGTGGCTGGATGTAAGTTGGGTAGATATCACTTCGCCCGACAGCGCCGAAGATGATCTGCGTAAGCAAGGCTATCAGGCCGGGGCTGCGTTGTTTGCCCGGGGCGAGGGCATTCACTGGGCAGAGGACCGATTGTATTTCTGCTGCACCAACGGCGGCTATAAAAAGCTGGGGCAGGTGATGGCTTATAAGCCTTCTGCCTACGAAGGAAGCCCGGGCGAGAGTGATGCACCAGGTGTTTTGCAATTGTTTGTGGAAAGTGCCGACAGTCAGGTGCTGAACTTTGGCGATAACTTAACGGTAACACCCAATGGCCATTTGATTATTTGTGAAGATCAGTACACTGCCATTGTGGATAATCACTTACGTGGGGTGACTCCGGCGGGGGAAGTGTATTCTTTTGCGCAGTTGGCCCTGCAAACGGAGTTGGCGGGGGCGTGTTTCTCGCCGGATGGCAAAACACTGTTTGTAAACCTTTATTCCCCCACCAAAACCCTGGCGATTTCGGGCCCCTGGAATCACCTTAACGCTTAAGCGTTCAAAACGCGGCAGCCAACCCGGCTGCCGTGATAAATTCAGAATAATTTTCCGGCTTTATTAGGAATAATTAATATTTTATTTCTACGAATAAGCTATTCCTGAGTAATAATTAATCACGTTATTGAATAAACAAGCCCATGTTATTCCTCACAATGATATAAAAAACCTATCTGCTATTTTCGGATGTTTATTTTTTAAGCTTATGAATTAAATAGTTTAAATTTTGATTAATCCGCGTTTTTTGCACAAATTTTAGCGTTAAACTCAATTCTGAACAGGCCGGTTTGTATTAGAATAGAATAAATAAAACCGTTGAGCCGAAAATTATTCTTGATCTGAGATAAAATATTTCAAAAAATATGAATAATTAGAAAAAATTATTCTTGACGTGTGGTCGTGCTGTGGGTTAAATGTTGACCATAAGTGGTAATTTAGCCGCACTAAAAACAGTAAAAGGGTCACTCTCATGCATAAGGAACTCACGTCAATAAGGGCGAGATTTGCCGGCCAGTATCTGTCTGGTCAGATTCGTCAGGCAATTCGTCAATCCTGGAAAAACCGTTCAACTTCTACTGCCGCCGTTATGTTTGCCAGCGCGATGGCTGCGGGCATCTGTGCGCCAGTACAAGCCCAGCAAATTACCGGCAGTATTAAAGGTACCGTAACCGCGCCCGGGGGTGATGTAGCGGTAAGTGGAGTGCAAGTCGTTGTAACCAGCGACGTGATGCCCAAGCCGCGTTCGGCAACCACACGTCCTGACGGTACGTTCTCATTACCCTACCTGCTCCCAGGGAGTTATGATGTAACCTTTACCTTTGCCGATGGCTCGAAGCGCACAACCAGTACTATGGTGCTGCTGGAGCAGGCGTCGGTGGTTAACCTGGCCTATGAGCCCGCCCAGGCTGAGCGCATTGCCGTTTACGGTACCGCGATTGTTACTGAAGGTGACTCTGCGCTGACTAACTCATTTGGCGAAGACGTTATTGCTAATATGCCGATTGGTCAGTCTTACCGCGACATGCTGAAAATTCTGCCAGGTGTGGAATACAGCGAAAATAGCACGCTTGGGCCCTCAGCCGGTGGTTCGGGTGTGGATAACAGCTATGCACTGGATGGTGTGGACTTATCTTTACCGATGTTTGGTAACTTATCTTCCGAGCCAGCCACTCACGATATTGCTTATGTGTCTGTCGACCGCGGTGGTGCTAAAGCAATTGGCTTTAATCGTGCCGGTGGTTTTGCGGTTAACTCTGCTACGAAATCGGGTACTAATGAGTTCCATGGTAGCCTGGAATACCGACTGCAAAATTCAGGATTCACTTCCACGCCGGTGGATGGCGTGATCAGCGATGTCGACCGCAGTTGGATTATTGCCTCGGTTAGTGGTCCCATTCTGGAAGATCAGCTGTTTTTCTATGGCTCGTATTTCCGTCCTGAAGTGAACGGCGATAATAAAATCACAGCATACGGCCCAACCAAATCTTACGAAAACACCCGTGATGAGTATTTCGGAAAGCTCACCTGGGCACCCACCGAAGATATTTTGCTGAATGTTAGTCAGCGTGTGTCAGATCGACAGGAAGTGGGCGGGTCCATTGGTGAATTTGAAACAGACAGTGTGTCTCTGGGGTCTGAAGCGCAAATTAAGATCACCGCAGTAGATGGCTCATGGTTATTAGGCGATACATCGAGCCTGAACTTTAAGTATGCCAAATATTCTGAAGACGGCAGCTCACGTCCGGACGTGGAATTAGGTTTTATGCCGGCATTAGGTGATTCACTGGATATCGGCAACCTGGATCAAATGGGTTATTTCGGTGTACCGAGCTTACGTGATTACCCTGACGGTGCAACCGCTGATGAAATCGCTGCTATCGACGCCTTTAATGCTTCAGCTGCGCCGTTAATTGCTCAGTATGGTTATGTGGGTGATGACGGTGACTTAAGCGGTGGTGCCGGCATTGGTGCCTACCCAACTTATAACAATCAGGACTTTGCCCGCGAATCCTTTCAGGTGGGTTTCGATACTGAAATCTACACCGGTGAGATGACGCACTTCCTGCATTTCGGTGCACGTTGGTCTGAGCTGGAAGAAGACTTATCCCGCCTATCGAACGGCTGGGGCTCTATCAGCTACATCGGTGGTCTGGGCGCCGATGGTGGAGACAGCGATTTAACCAACGTCTTCTACGAAGCCTCTATTCAGCAAATGAGTCTGGTACAGGATGGCAACGCAGTCTCATCGATTACGTCTTATGCCGAGTCGATTGATTTTGAAATCAACGATGAAATTGAACACGGCGACTTTACCTATAACATTGGTGTTCTGGTAAGCCGCGACACCTTGTATGGTCAGGGTCTGCGTAAAAACAGCAGTAATGTATCAGGCTACGAGTTAGCGCCGGGTGAGAAATACGAAATGTACAAAACCGACTGGAAAGACATGATCCAGCCGCGTTTGGGCGTTACCTGGGAGTACGAAGAATCGGCGACTGTATTTGCTAATTACGCCAGCTACAATCCGAATGCCAGTTCACTGGCACGGGCTGCATCATGGGATCGTAATACCCGCCGTACCCTGTTAGTTCGTTTCGATGAGAATGGTGACTTTGTAGATGCCGGTGGTGCTGCAGGTTCGTCAGGTAAATTCTTTGCTGACAATATGCGTCCCCGTCGTATTGACGAATTCACCATTGGTACCACTAAAATGGTGACTAATGAGCTCTTCGTGCGCTCACACCTGCGTTATCGCTACGGCAGTCATTTCTGGGAAGATATGCCTAATGGTGCTCGCTTGTACGGCGACTACGGTGATTTCGGTGGTGTACCGGCCAATATAGCAGAAAAAGGCCTGTATATTCCTAACCTCGACGCCATGCGCGATGAAGTGGGCGGTTCGTCTTATGTTATCGCTGAAGTCGATGGCGGCCAGACCAAGTACTGGGAATGGAGTATCGAAGGTGAGTACCAGAATGATAAGTGGTATGTCAATGCGTCTTACGTCTGGAGCCACTACTACGGTAACTTCGACCAGGACAACACCACAGCAGGCAATGATGCCAACACCTTTATCGGTTCATCATTCTACGGTGACGGCCGCGGCCGCATGGTATGGGATAACCGTTACGGCAATATGATTGGTGATAAGCCGCATAAAGTAAAAGTGATCAGTACCTATACTGCTGACTGGGAAGGTGTGTTTGGTGCGTACTTTGTGTTCCAGTCGGGTGAAGCCTGGACTGCGTGGGATGGTACCCCTTACGGTTATTCATCAGGCACCAGCCGTTTTGCTGAACCGGCAGGTGGCCGCCGCGGTGCAAGCCACTGGCAAATGGATTTGAGCTATACGCAAAACTGGGAATTTGTGGAAGGTTACACTGCACGTTTCCGTGCTGATATCTTTAACGTGTTCGACAAGCAAACCGGCTATAGCTACAACCCTTATGTTGTTGATGAAAACTTTGGTACACCACGTCAATACTACAACCCACGCCGTATCCAACTGGCTGTAGGTGTGAAGTTCTGATTTCCGTATAACCTCGTTGACTCACGACGGTTGAGCCACCTCTTTGAGGTGGCTTTTTTATGGGCGATACTTATTTTGCCATGCAGAAGAAATTCAGTTTGTTGCCGTCGAGATCGCGGACATAAGCACAGTAGTAGGCTTCCATGCGAACGCCAGGCTCACCTTCTGTGGTGCCGCCAAGCTCTATGGCCTTAGTATAAAACGCATTTACCTGATCAGGATCAGTAGCGGCAATTGCTACCATGCTACCGTTACCCACGGTCGCTGGCTTTTCATCATAAGGGGTTGCGATGGCGAACATCGGTGCGGCGGGGTTATTGCCCCAGGCAATCATGCGTGGTGCATCAATTGCGCGTTGAGCGCCAGCCAGACTGAGTAGTTCGTCGTAAAAGGCAGCGGCCTTTTCAATATTGTTAGTACCAACGATAGTGTAAGCAATCATGTAAAATTCCTTGTTATTAACAGGCCCCATTGGCTTGCAAAATAGTGTAGAGCAAGACATCCCGGTCAGGAATGAAAAATTATCCATCCTCAACAGGTCTTTGTTCTTATCTGGATATGGGGGAAAACAAATTAATCTCAACAAATAGTCTATCAGCCGTTAACAAAACCCGGTCTGCTATAGCCTGACTGGTGAAATTCTGGTAGTCTAAATGGGAATGATTGTTATTTAAGTGGTGCGCGGGTAACCGCTGCACAGTTTTGGCCAACAGGTGCCACTGATTAGGTGTTATTTAGTATGACGTTATGGGAATTAGGTAAGTCAAAGTCTGCCACGGTGACACAAATTGACGCCTCCCTCGATCAACAAATTATTGCCCGTCTGGGTGAAATGGGGCTTTCTTCAGGCCGCAAAGTCCAGTGTATCCGACGTGGTCCATTAGGTGGGCCAATGGTCATGCAGTTAGGTGGAAGTGTTTTTGCTATGGAGCACGACCTCGCCACCCGTATTCAGATTTCCCCCACTGACTGAAATATCCAGTTAGTTTAGATTCAGGACAGCCGTATTCATGCAACGCATTTTAATGGTAGGTAAACCCAATTGTGGTAAGAGTCTGCTCTTTAACCAGCTCACCGGGTTACGCCAGAAAGTCGCAAACTACCCAGGTATTACCGTCGAAATCACGCGCGGCAAGTGCGATAAGTTCGAGCTGGTCGATTTGCCCGGCGCGTATTCGTTAAACGGTCTGACCCGTGACGAAATTATTGCCGTGGATGAGATTAAACGCTCAGTTGCCGATGACGACACGTCTATGGTGCTGGTGGTACTGGACGCTACGCGTCTGGCGCAAAGCCTGGTGATGGGGTTGCAGGTTCAGCGACTGGCTTTTGAGCATAATAAACCGGTGATGTTTGCGCTCAACTTTATTGATGAAGTGAAGCGTGTTGGTGAGAATATTGATGCCGAAGGTTTATCCAAAGCGCTGGGCAGCCCGGTACTGGCCCTGTCTGCCCGCTCTCTGGACGGTCTGCACGAGTTTAAACAGAGCTTGCTGGGTATGGCTGGCGAACCTGAGCGTTTCGCCACAACGGACGGGACAGCCCATGAA
>NZ_CAJXQY010000066.1 GCF_913058315.1 uncultured Alteromonas sp.
ATAACTCTTTACCATGCTGCTCAAAAACCAATCACGAAAGATCAACACGCCTTAGGGCACCCTGAAGTTTGTTGATATCAGCAGCGCCCTTCATGCCTGCTTCGTTTTCGAGAATAACCACGTCAGTAAATCATGAGTAAAGGCATCTGTTATTCTGACAGTAACGGCGAACAATGGCAGCTTAGCCAGAGCCAGTTTGGTGTGATGGGCTTTTCTGCCGGCGGTCACCTGGCGGCAACTGGCGCGACGCATTTTGCGCAGCCGATGATCGGCAGTTATGACGCTAAAATGCTCAGACCTGCTTTCCAAATCCTGATCTATCCGGTGATCAGTATGGAGGCAAACATTACCCATGAGGGCTCACGTCATCTGTTGTTGGGTGAACAGCCTGAAGCTGCATTGGTGAGAGCTTATTCCAATGAATTACAGGCGACTGAGCAAACGCCGCCAGCCTACATCGTTCACGCTAACGACGACAGTGTAGTGGTAGTTGATAATGCTCTGGAGTATTACGCAGCCTTGCGGGAGAAGAACGTGGCCGTGCGTATGTTGTTGCTTGAAGAGGGGGGACATGGCTTTGGCATGCGGCATAAGGTGGATTGGTTTGCCGGTGTGCTTGATTGGGTTAAAGCCTAATAAAGCGTTTATAAAAAAGGGGCGCTTGTAGCGCCCCTGTGAGGTTATATATGCTGGCAGGTAAGATTACTGAATCTGCCCCCGTAGCTCACCATTAGGGTAAGCTGGCGTGTGCACATTCACATAATGTCCGCCTGCCGCATAATGTCCGCCTGCCGCTAGCACGCCAAAGATAGTAGCATCAAGCATCGCGTTTGCGGGTGCCATCCAGCGATTTACATCATTACTGTCCTGCTCAAGTCCTAACAGCACCGGGCCATCAATGCCAGTTGCACCGGTATGAATGTGCGCTGCGGTTGCGTCGGCTACGCCACTGGTAAGCACCTGCAATTCCAGGCTGAAATCATCGGTATTGACCAGCGCATAACCGCTGCCTGTAGCCGTGGTGGTAACCGCGTGGGTTTCCTCGTCACCGCTTAATCCAAAAGCGACCATCACAAAGTTGTCGGTAAGGATTTGACCACGAAGTTCACCACTTGGGTTAGCAGGTGTATGGACATTTACATAGTGACCGCCGGAAGCCAGCACCTCGAAGATCGCCGGCGTAAGCATGGCGTCATCGGCTGTCATCCACATGCCGGCATCATCAGCAGACTGCTCAAGGGCCACCAGGACGTCGCCATTCATGCCAACCCGACCTGTATGAATATGCGCTGCGGTGGCATCATCCACACCATTGGTGTGAACCACTAAGTCCAGGTCATAAGTGAGCGAATTGACCAACGCATAACCGTTTCCTGAGGCCATGGTAGTAACCGCCGGAACTTCCTGAGCACCGCTCAGCCCAAAGGTCGCAATGACATATTGAGGCGTAACAATCTGACCACGAATTTCGCCATCAGGGAAGGCCGGAGTGTGAACGTTAACGTAATGGCCACCGCCGGCCAGTACGGCCAGAATGTCTGCATTAATGGCAGTATCGGCGGGTGTCATCCACATGCCCGGATCGCTCGTGGATTGTTCCAGTGCAACTAATACATCGCCATTTGTACCAATGTCACCAGTATGGATATGGGCGCCGGTTGCGTTATCTACGCCGGTAGTGTCGATGACCAGTTCGAGTTCGTAGGTCGAAGTGTTAACCAGTGCATAGCCATTGCCCATGGCACTGGTTGACGCCACTGGCACCTGTTGATCACCACTCAGGCCGAATGTTGCAAGCGCGAAGTTGCTGGTTAATATCTGGCCTCTTAACTCGCCGCTGCCGTTAGCCGGAGTATGCACGTTAACGTAGTGGCCGCCTGATGCCAGCACCTCAAATGTGGCAGCAGTATCGACTACCGGTACTTCCTGTTCACCACTTAGTGCAAAAGTGGCGAGGGCAAAATTATCGGTCAGGATCTGGCCGCGAATCTCACCATTCGGAAAAGCATCGGAGTGGACATTTACATAGTGACCACCTGATGCCAGCACAGCAAATATTTCCTCGTTGATCAGGGTTTCTTCCGGCGTCATCCACATGCTGGAATCTTCAATCGACTGCTCAAGGGCCACCAGTACATCACAGTTATTACCAACCCGACCGGTATGGATGTGCGCTGCGGTTGCCTCGACGTCTTCTGTGTAAACTACCAGATCTAAATCGTAGGTCGCCGTTGATACCGCGCATAACCATACCCATCGGCCAGGGTGGTCACCGCAGGAACTTCCTGCTTACCGCCGAGCATAAAAGTAACCACTGCCATATCGTCGGTCACAATCTGGCCGCGCAGTTCACCGTCTTCAAAAGTGTCGGTATGTACGTTGATGTACCATTCACCTTCCAGTAAATCAGTGATCAACTCACTGCTGACACTGGTTTCATCCAGGGTATAGGTACCGGCCGTTGACCCTTCAGAAAATTCGAAGGCCACTTCCCCGTTACGCCCGATGTCACCATCGTGAATATGAATGGCCTGCACACCTTCCACAATACTCACGTCCACCGAAGCGCGCATTAAGCCAAGCGTTTCGTCAAGCTCAATGGTAGCAGAAGCCATTTGTGCAGACATGTTCGCCGGTACCTGTTGTTTACCGGTTAAGTCAATTTCAATGGTAGTGCTGGCACTGAAGGTGGGTGGGGGAGGCGGTGTTTCTTCTGTTTTATCGTCATCGTCCATACACGCGGTTAGCAGTGCGGTACAAGCAATGATTGCGAGCCCTCTGTACTTCATCATGAGCTCCGTTGCTACAGATAAATTTACAAACCTTTAACGTTTTGTGCACATTAGAGGATCATAGAAAGTAATAAAATTTTATTTTAGATGGATAATGCTTTGTTTATGATGTTGGCGCTAATAAGCTTATAACAGCTGTACAGGCAGGGCGGATAGCGGGCCTGGGAGGCATTAACAGAGCATCACAGTACTGGTAAAGTGGTTTCACAGGCAGTGCACTCGGCAGTGCAGGCGGTGTGGTTAAAAATTCCGCAAAACGGTGAACTAACCAGTTATAAGGTTCAGTTTACAGTGAACAACAGTTGGTTACACTTTATCGACTAAATCTTAGTAACAATAAATGTTACTATTTCCCGGTTATTTCAGCTCCAAATAATAAAAAATTCCAATCCCTAACGACAGTGAGGACTCGTTCATGAAAAGACTCTTATCCTGGGTCTCCTGCATGTTCATGCTGGTGGCAAATGTTGCCTCGGCAGAAGATGTGGACTATCGGCTACCTGGCGCCGTTAAGCCAACTTTTCAACAAATTCATCTGAATATCGACCCCGATCAGCCTGACTACACCGGGGAAACGGTGATTGAGCTTAATATTACTGAGCCGGTAACCAAAGTCGGCTTTTATCAAATGGATATTCAGGTGACTAACGCTGAACTTCGCCAGGGTAACCGTATTTATCCGCTGCGTATTACCGAAGGCGATTACAACATCAACTGGGGCCACAGCTCTGCTACAGTACCGGTAGGTACTTATGAGCTGGCAATCAGTTTTGAAGGCAAGGTAAATACTTCTTCAGACGGTATGTACCTGTCGAGCTTCGAAGGCCGTAATTACATCTTTACGCAGTTTGAAGACATGCATGCCCGTAAGGCATTCCCGAGCTTTGATGAGCCGGCATTTAAAATTCCTTACCAAATGACCATCACTACGCCGGAAAAACAGGTTGTGGCGTCAAATACACCGGTTGAGAAGCGCACGGTAGAAGACGGTATGCAGACCGTTACCTTTATGAAAACCAAGCCTATGCCAACTTACCTTATCGCTTATACGGTAGGTCCGTTCGACAGTGTTGAAATGGAAGGCCTGTCAGTGCCTGGCAAGCTATATGTGCCTAAAGGTTACGCCGATAAAACCAAGTTTATTGTAAAGCACACACCAGAAATTCTTGAATCACTGGAGAAGTTCTTCGGGATTGATTACCCGTACCGTAAGCTGGATTTTGTGGCGGTACCTAACTTTACCCACGGTGCCATGGAAAATGCCGGTCTGATCACTTATCGCGACAGCCTGTTATTGCTGGAAGACGAGCCGGGACTGGCCGAGCGTTCAGCACCGTTAAATGTGGTAGCCCACGAGCTCGCTCACCAATGGTACGGCAATCTGGTAACTATGGCCTGGTGGGATGACTTATGGCTGAACGAAGCTTTTGCCTCGTGGATGGCCAGCTATGTGATGATGGAACTTTATCCGGAACTGAACTTTAAGGATCGCATCATTCAGGAAGGCGCGTTTGGTGCCGATGCCAGCCCTACGGTTAAGCCGGTTAAAAAGGTTGTTCGCAGCCAGCCTGATGTAATGGACGGTCTGGGTCTTAACTACTCTAAAGGTGAATCAATCCTGCAAATGATTGAGTCACTGATTGGCACGGAAAACTTCCGAAAAGGTGTTCAGGCATACATGAAAAAACACGCCTGGGGCAATACACAGGCCGATGATTTATGGGCAGCACTGGATGAAGTATCAGACTTCAACCTGAGCAAAATGATGAAAGGCTACCTTGAACAGCCGGGCTACCCGCTGCTGGACATCGATGGTGACGGCAGCATCGCACAGAAACGTTTCCACCTGGCCGGTGCCGACGTGAAAGAGCAAACCTGGGCGGTACCGCTGAACATCAGTTACAAAAAAGACGGTAAAATCCACCGTGAGATTGTGTTTGTGGATAAGAAGTCTACCCGTTTACCACAGTTGGCAGAAGCGGAATGGGTTTTCCCTAACGATAATGCCACCGGCTATTTCCGCTGGTCTATTCCGGCTGCGCAGATGGATAACCTGCTGGCTGATTTGGATGTGCTGAACAACCGTGAAAAGAAAAACGTACTGTATAACATGCAGGCACTGTTAAACGGTGGTGAAGCAGGCATCGACAGCGTAATGAAAGTACTGAATGCCATGGCTGCAGATGATGATCCGGTGGTTATTCGCGCCTCAGTGGGCACGCTGGCTGGTTTCCTGTATCTGGTTAATGACGACAACGAAGCGCAATTTGCCGAACTGCTCAATGAAAAATACATGCCGCTGCTGGAGAAGCTCACGCTGACACAGTCGGATGATGATGATGAAAGTGTTATCAGACTGCGTACCCAGCTGTATAGCTTACTGGGTCGTCATAGTGACAATGAAGAGCTGATTAAGAAAAGCAAGGCGTTGGCTGAGCAGTACCTGGCCGATACCGGCAGTATGCCAAATGGTATAGCCAGAACCGCTCTGAACGTCACAACCATGGGGCCGGATGCCGACCCTGCCTGGTTTGATCGCATTATGAAGGTCTTTGCCGACAGCAAATTACCGAACGTGAAAAACACGCTGCTTTATTCGATGGGTTATGAAGATCCGGCAATGATCGACAAGCTGCTCGATCTGGCACTGACCGACAATGTAACGCCGGCTAATACGATTTTAATGCTGGCTAGCGTGACACGTAATCTGGATGATCAAACGCCTTATTATGCCTGGTTAACCAAAAATGCCGATGCCGTGGTAGAAAAAATGCCTGATTATCATGTATCACGCATGCCTGAGTTTATAGCGACTACCTGTGATGCTGATAACCTGGCGCTGGCCATTGAATTCTATGGCCCGATTAAAGACCAACACGAAGGTATGGCTCGCAGTTATGACATTATGATGGACGAGTCTAATCAGTGTCTACGCCTTAAAGAAACCTATCAGAGCAAGTTTGATGCGTTTCTGAACGGCCTGTAAACACGCCACCAGTTACTAAAAAGCCTCCGTTCGGAGGCTTTTTTTTGCCTTTAAAAAACACCGCGACTGGCGATGGTTTTTATTAAGGTCAAAGGTTTTATTCTTCCGCGGATAGTTCCTGCATAATTAAACGGCCTACAATGCGTTTGACCATAGGCGCGACAACCATGATGGTAGGGAAGGCGATGGCAAAGGTCATTGGCCATGAAACAAGCCAGCGCAACAATAAGTCATCGACCAGGCCAATATTGATGGTAGTAACCACCAGCGACATGATCCCCGACATAAAGAACGCCATAAACAGGGCAAACACGATAGGTGCAAAGCGAGGATGGAACATAATATGAGAATTCCTGTTAATAGGGGACAAACAAATTAACTACGTTAAAAGTGTAATGCGTTACAATTATGGTATAAATGCTTAATTTATTAATCTTAAATTACATAAATGAAATCATCTCTAGACGATATCGCTCTGTTTGTTCAGGTGGTAAAGCACGGCAATCTGGCCAGTGCTGCACGCCATGCCGGGTTACCTGCGGCTACGGTCACACGCAGACTACAAAAACTTGAGCATGCCCTGGGCGTAAAGTTACTTCACCGGTCTGCACGAAAATGTGTTCTTACACAGGATGGAGACGCCTACTTTGATGCCTATGCGGAACTTGTCGAACGTTTTGAGGCTGCTCGTCTGCAATTTAGTGAGGAGTCACAAAAGCTTGAAGGCAAGTTAAAGGTGTTGGCGCCGGTGAATATTTCCCATGGCATATTGGGGCCGATGTGGATCGCCTTTACCCGTGAGTATCCCAAAATAGAATTGGAATTGCACTTAAGCAATCATCCCATGGACATGATAGAAACCCAGGCGGACCTGGCCATCCGCATCGGCAGACAGGATGATTCATCTTTGTATCAGCGTCGTCTGGGTCAGATTGAAAACGTGCTGGTGGCCAGTGAGGGATACATTGCCCATCACGGGATGCCCCAAACTCCCGCCGACTTATCTGAACATGACTTAATTGGCCTGAGTATGCGCCCAAAGTGGCATTTGCATCATGAAACTAACGGCCAGACCTTTACCTTGTATCCTCGCTGTCGGGCGCAGGTAAACGATCCTCTGATGGTTAAATATTTTGTTCGCGATTCCCAGGGGATTGCCCTGGCGCCGATTACTGAGGTAAAAGAAGAACTGGCCGGTGGTCAACTCATCAGAATACTCCCTGAATGGGGCGGAGAGGTCAGAGATATGTTTTTACTCTGGCCAGGTGGCAAGCTGCTGAGTCAACGGGTAAAATGTTTAAGAGACTATATTTACCAGTATGTACAGCAGCACTTCTAAGTCGGTTCGGTACAGTTATTTAGCCTGATCCGGGCTTTGCTCTACCGTGGGTAATTCCTCTTCGGTGCGGTGCACAGGCTTGCCAACGATGTAAAGCACTATAAATCCCAGCACGGCAGATACCGCCGAACCGGCGAGTATGCCGACCCGCTCATCAAAGATCTGATTGATGCCAGTTTCCTGAAACGCCAGTCCGCCTATAAACAAACTCATGGTAAAGCCAACGCCACACAGCAGTGAGCAACCATAGATATGTTTAAAGTTAAGATCAGACGGCAGTGATGCCAGCCTCAGTTTGACAATCAGCCAGCAAAAGGCAAATACGCCTACTTGTTTACCAATCACCAGACCTAAGAATATCCCCCAGGTCACCGGGTGGAAAATACCTTCAGGCGCGATGTTGCTGAAATTAATGCCGGCGTTAGCGAAGGCAAATATAGGAATAATCGCAAAACTCACTGCAGAATTAAGCTCGTGCTCCAACCGCACCACCGGTGAATTATCCGGGTTGCTTTTCTCCCGCATAGGGATAAAGGCGGCCAGTAACACGCCTGCCAGCGTGGCATGCACACCGGATTTTAACAGCGCCACCCATAACACCATGCCAACGATAATATAACCGGGTAAGTCCACTACGTTACGTTTGTTCATGATCCATAAAATCAGAAAACATACTGCGGCAATCATTAACGCCACTTCCGTAATATTCTCGGTGTAAAACAAAGCGATGATCACGATAGCGCCGATATCATCAATAATCGCGAGAGTCACCAGAAATACCTTGAGGCTGGCAGGCACCCGTTTGCCCAACAAGGCCATGACTCCCAGGGCGAAAGCAATATCGGTAGCTGCGGGAATAGCCCAGCCAGATATCGCCGCAGGATTACCCCAGTTGATACCAACATAAATCAGCGCCGGAATGATCATGCCTCCTATCGCACCGCTGGCAGGTAGAATAATATTTTTCGGATTGGCCAGTTCGCCCTCACACACTTCACGCTTGAGTTCCAGCCCGACATGGAAGAAAAACACGGCCATCAGACCATCGTTAATCCACAGCAACAAAGGTTTATCGATTCTGAAATCACCGGCGGCAATGATTACTGGCATGGAAACCAGCTTGTCGTAATAGATGTTGAGCGGGGTATTGGCTACCACTAACGCCAACGCAGTAGCGATCATCAGCAGAATGCCGGCTGAGGACTCACGCTTAAGAAAATTTTCTACTACTTCGGTAATTTCATTTATCTTTTCCACACATGCTCCTGCCTTGATAAATCAATTAGTTATTACGCTCCTCTGCTAAGGATAGTTTACTCCACCGGCGATGAAAGATTAAACATTAATCAAAGGTCTATAAAGCAAAGGACTGAAAGGGAACTGCTGCTATGCACAATAACAAACTCGTTTCGCGAACACGACAGGTTTACCTGGCGATTGTGTTGCTCGGTGTACTGCTGGCTGTTGGCGTATATGGACTAGCTGCCAGCGTGCAGAGTAAAGCGCGACAATACATGGAAACCGACCTGGCTATTTTTAGCCAGGTTCAGCAAATAGGCATGTTACTGAGTGAACAGGAACGTATATTGTATGAGTATTATGCCACTGAGGAATCCTCTCTGTACGAAGTGGGGTACTTACAAAACTTTAATCAGCTCAATAATATTCTCAATGAAATGGCCGGTGCAGAACGCTTTACCGACACGGTCACCGATGTTTCTGCTCACCTGTTGGCGGCTTCAGAGGTAGCCGGGGCACTGCATGAAAACCTGATGTCATCGCAAACCCAATGGAATTTGTCACGTACTCAGCTAGAGCAAATCAGCCAGCATCGCCGGGCCGTGTTACCCTTGCTTAAGAAAATAGAGATGGCCACCAACCGGTCGGTGAGCAATGGCTATCTGTCTATCATTAAACTGCTGGAAATTACCGTTTGGGTGGTGGCGTTATTTTCGTTAGGTATTGCGGCTATTAGCTTTTATCTGGGCCGCTATGCAGCCCGGTATATCCGCCTTAGTACCGAAAACGAAACGCTGGCACTGTTTCCGAAAAGAAACCCCAACCCGGTGATCAGAATTGATGCGAAAGGCAAACTTTTGTATGCCAACCCGGCTGCGGATGACCTGATAGCACAATTGTATCCGACAAATCAGCTTTCTATGGCCAGTTTTCCAGCCCCCTTGTCTGAAGCGCTGTCACTGGCCAGCAGTGGTGGTGAGCTCTGCGCCCAGACGGTGCTCAAAC
The DNA here is from genome assembly GCF_913058315.1 of uncultured Alteromonas sp. Lineage (GTDB taxonomy): Bacteria > Pseudomonadota > Gammaproteobacteria > Enterobacterales > Alteromonadaceae > Alteromonas. Next base: position 9,362 of record NZ_CAJXQY010000066.1, read on the forward strand.
TTTCAGAGCGCTTTTATGCCATTCAGAGCCATTGGATAGCAGAACATCAAACCTATGATTTGCATGTGCGGGATATTACTCAGCGTCACCGTGCTGAGCAGGCTTTGGAGCATCAGGCGTATCATCATCCGGTCACCGGTATAGGTAATCGCAGTTATCTTGAAAAAACCGCCAATCAGTGGATAGCGCAACAGCAAACCTTTAATGCGGTGATGATTGATGTCACGGACTTTAAGTTACTCAGTGAAAATTTCGGGCTGGCCGATGCGCTGGCGTGCATCTATTCGGTAGGTTACTTTTTACAAAGCAGTGTGCAGCAGTATGCCAGCGTAAACAGCGAGCCGGATGACGTGTGTTTATTTCATGTAGCCGATGCCTGTTTTATGGTACTGGTAAAAACGCAGGGGCCGGCTCACCGCCTGGCCTCTTTACTCAGTATGTTACGCACCAAGCTTGTCAACACTATCGATACCCCTATGGGAGCAATGCGCTTTCATGTGACTTTTGGTGTCAGTGATTATCCGGTGCACAGTGTGGACTACAACACGCTGCTGCTACATACCAATATCGCAGTGGAAATCGCACTGAAAAATAATCAGGGAGTGCACTACTTTAATGCCGATGACGGTGCTTACCATCAGCGCAGGCTCACCATTACCCGCCGCCTTGAGCAGGCGTTAAAGCATAATGAACTGACCCTTTACTATCAACCCAAGCAACAACTGAGCGATGGCAGAGTGCAAAGTTGCGAATGTCTGTTGCGCTGGATTGATAACGGTGAATTTATCTCGCCCGGCGAGTTTATCCCCATAGCTGAACGCAGTGGCTTAATTCTGGTGCTGGGGGAATGGGTTCTCGACAGTGCGTTTAATCAGGCCAGAGCGTGGTATGAAGAGGGGCGTAAGATACAAATTGCGATCAATATTTCTGCCCGCCAGTTTTTACAACCGGGTTTTGCTGAGTCGATAGAGCGTCGTTTGCGTGAATACGCTATTCCTGCTTCGTTAATTGAACTGGAGCTGACCGAAACATCCATAATGGACAATCACCAACTGGCCAGTGCGGTGCTGATGGAGTTGCGAGCACTGGGGGTGAGTCTGTCGATAGATGATTTTGGTACCGGTTATTCGTCGCTCGCTTACCTGAGTGCTTTTCCAGTGGACAAAGTGAAAATTGACCGCTCTTTCGTCAGTCAGATGGTGGATGCTCCCAAACAGCAGGCGATAGTGTTAACTATTTGTCAGCTGGCACATAACCTCGGCCTTAAAGTCATTGCCGAGGGCGTGGAAACCGATGTACAACGTGAGCTCCTGCATCAGTATGGCTGTGATTTCCTGCAGGGCTATTTATTTGCCCGGCCGGTGCCGGCCAGTGAAGCGGTTACGCTGTTTAACTAAAAACGGCGCCTGTCGGCGCCGTTTGAAACTTACGTGTTAATGCTTAATACCTCAGGCAGCATCACTTACTTTCACGTCATCCTCTTTACCCTGGGCAAGGCCAAGGTCAAAGTCGAATTCGTCAACGTTAATGACTTGTTTACGAAGCTCGTCTGCGGCCGCGATTTGCTCGGCCTCGGCCTGGGTAATTACCTGTTCAGCCAGCGCTTTATCGCGTAACTGGAAGATACTGCCTTTGCGCGGCAGGGTCTTAGCCTGTTGCGCGGCTTTGACTTTGGCTGCTAACGGCGCGAGAGCGTCGATGGCATCCATAGCCTGGTTGAGCACGGCAACGGCATCATCTTCGTTTTTACCTACATAACACATTGGGGTAATCGCATCGCGCAGAGATTTATCCTGACACAGGTTCAGCGCTAATTTAGTTTTCAGCGTGTCTTTAGGTGGATTGTAGGCACTGCCCCACGGGAAGATAAGACGCTTGATCAGCGCACCAATTACCGGATTAGCGATATGGCGGCAATACCCTTTAAGCGCTACCTCACAGTTATACAGAGACTTTTGAATCAGGTAGTCAACAATGTGCTGCTCTTTAGGGTTAGCGCCACGACTGTAGAAGTGTTTGAGTACCGCTGAAGAAAGATACAGTTCACTTAACACATCGCCTAAGCGGGCAGAGAGCATTTCACGTCGTTTGAGCTCACCACCAAGCATCAGCATGGCAATGTCAGAGCAAATAGCCAGTGCCTTACTCATACGTTGAATTTGCTGCGTGTGGCGCTTATTGGCATCGTCTTTGGGGGCAGAGGCGAAACGGGCGCCCGTTAAACCGTGACCAAGCGCTGCAAAGGCATTACCCAGCGCAAACTTAATGTGTTTGAACAGTAACGGTTCAAACTGTGCCAGACCGGTCTTAAAGTCCGGCTCGGCGGCTGCCACCATTTCGTCAAATACATAGGGATGACAGCGAGTCGCACCCTGGCCAAATATCATCAGGTTTCGGGTCAGGATATTAGCCCCTTCGACCGTGATAGAAACCGGCATGGCCATGTATAAAGAAGCCAGGTAGTTATTCGGACCCATCTGAATACCTTTACCACCACTAATGTCCATGGCGATGTTAATACTCTGACGAGCTGCTTCTGTCATATGGTATTTGGCGATAGCGGTAACCACGGCTGGCTTTTGGCCAAGATCAATAGCACCAGCGGTTAAATGACGCACCGCTTCGGCTTGATAAGCATTGGCAGCCAGTTGTGCCAACCCTTCCTGCACACCTTCAAACTCATACAGTGAACAGCCAAATTGCTGGCGAATGCTGGCATAAATTGCGGTGGTTTGCGCACTTAGCTGGGCGTTACCGGTAGATAAAGCTGGCAGTGAAATACCACGACCCGCCGACAGACATTCCATCAGCATGCGCCAGCCCTTGCCAGCATAATCTGCGCCGCCAATTATCCAGTCGATAGGAATAAATACATCCTTACCGCGGGTTGTTCCATTCATAAACGCCTGTTCAAGCGGTAAATGACGGTTGCCCACTTCTACACCCGGATGGCTGGTGGGAATAAGTGCACAGGTAATGCCAATGCTTTCCTTTTCACCCAACAGTTTATCCGGATCGTCGAGTTTAAACGCCAGGCCTAATACGGTGGCGACCGGGGCAAGGGTAATATAGCGCTTATCCCAATTAAGGCGGATCCCGAGGGTTTCTTTACCGTCGTATTCACCCATGGTAATGACACCCGTATCCGGAATGCCACCGGCGTCAGAGCCGGCTTCGGGGCCGGTTAACGCAAAACAGGGAATATCCGTACCGTCGGCCAGACGGGGTAGCCAGTAATCTTTTTGTTGCTGCGTGCCATAATGGCTTAGCAATTCACCAGGACCCAGTGAGTTAGGCACCATAACCGTAACGCCGGCACTCACCGAACGGCTGGCAATTTTCGAGACGATGGTCGAATTAGCCAGCGCAGAGAATGCCTTACCGCCATACTCTTTAGGTATGATCATAGCGAAAAAGCCTTTTTCCCGCATATAGCGCCAGGCATCCTCGCTGAAGTCTTTGTCTTTGTGGATCACGTCGAAGTCGTCAATCATCCCCATCAGTTCATTGACTTCGTTATCTAAAAACGACTTTTCTTCGTCGGTTAACTGCGGCAATGACATGGAGTACAGGCGCTCCCAGTCGGGCTTACCGGAAAATAAATCGCCTTCTACCCATACCGAGCCTGCTTCCATGGCTTCGCGTTCGGTTTGACTTAGCGGTGGTAATACCTTCTTGAAAAGTTTAAATGCGGGGCCGGTGACCCACTGTTGACGCAATGATTTAACCTGAAACAGGACGAAAATCAGCGCCGCGACCATAATCCAAAAGAGCATAATGTATCCCCTGAGTTTATTTATGAGGCAAATCCCGATTTAAACGGATGAATTAAACGGGTGTTTGAATTTTGCAAATTTAAACACTTGTTTTAATTCTCGTCAATCAACAAATTTGTCGGATCATACCAATTGCATTAATTAATTGACCAAATTTGTCCACTCTCTCCAACAGAGACTTTTGACTCGCTCAACATCCGCAATGAATGTATTCCAGGCACGAGAGACCTGTTCTACTATTTCTTCGTAACCTCGAAATACCGGTTTGATAAGCAACGCTGCCGTAGCCATTGCCATACCTGTTCCATCGGGTTCAGCTCCGGAGAATAGGCTGGGAGTTTTACGAGACTGACGTTGGTAAATGGGCTGGCCGTGTCGAATGTATGCCAGCCAGCGCCATCCATCACAACAACGGCATGACGCCCAGGCTCTGTCGCTTCGCTGATCAATTTCAGATGCTGCTTCATCACCTCTTTATTGACAAGAGGGCTGATAAGCGCCTGGGTATTGCCATTGCTCGGACACACCGCACCAAAGATATAGCCATAATCGAATTGCTGTTGCTTTACCACTCTTGGTCTGCTGCCCTTCGCAGCCCATATTCTGGACGTCTGATTTTGCTGACCGAATCGTGCTTCGTCTTGGAACCAGACGTCAACGCGATCCAGAGGGAGATGACCTGGAGTGTGAAGGATCGTTTCCAACTGGAAGTTTTTTAAAAGTATCTTGGGTTTGCTGTGATTGTTTAGGGTGTTTAGAGCGGCTGGTGATCCAACTGAAACCGAGCGTATCCATGATGCGGTATACGTTTCGCAACTGATAGTCGATTTGGAAGGTGTCGCTAATGTATTGTCGTACATCCTGTGCAATCAAACGACCTCCCTCCTTTTTAACCGCGTTTTCTTCAATAAAATGTGCGACCTGTTCTCGCTGAGAGACGGAGAGCTGGCAGGGTCTACCCGGTGGCAACCCCAAGGTAAGCGGCTATCTGAGTACGTGTTTCTCCTTTCTTGAAATGATACAAAGCTAAATAGCGGGTCCGTAATTGGCCGTTGGATGTCTGCTTTGCTAATTGTTTAAAGTCGTCGGCGGTATGCATATGAAAATCACTCGAATATGAATACTGCCATTAGATCAAACTTTTAAGGCAATTGGTATCACACAAAAACGCAACGGGGTCAGATTGTCTCAACTACGCCACAACTTACTAATACATAATATAAAATGACTTAAACCGGTGGCTGGCAACAGGAAAGCATAACGACTTTGACAGCTCATCCGATGAGCTTAGTGTAATGTTCTGGCGGCAGAGAATTACGCGTGATGGTTCAACTGACTTTTGTATTCGTGAACGACTGCCAGAAAAGCGCTGAGTAGCGGTGAGTGATCGTCTTTGAGGTAAATACAACTTAGATCTACGGTGGCGTTATCCGGTAAACCGCCGAGGGGAATGTATTTAACCCCGGGCAATTGTAAGACACTGGCCGAGCTAGGGATTAAACAAAAGCCAAACCCTCTGGAGACCAACGCGATACTGGTGACGGCGTCAACAACCGTTTGGGTGATATTCATGGTCACACCGGCCTCCTGAAAGACCCTGGAAACCAGGTCGACAAAGTTGGGCCGTGCACCTTTGGGGAATACCACAATGGGCTCATTATCCAGCTCTTTAAGGTTGATGAGGGGTTTAGTGGCCAGCGGGTGATCATCGCGCACGGCCACCATCAGCTTATCCTGCAAAATCATGGTGGAATCGATATCCGGCAGGGGCGCAAGCAGGCGATTAAAGCCCACCGAAATGCGTTTTTGCCGCAGCGCTTCGATTTGCTCCGCCTTACTCATTTGATGCAAAACAATATTTACGCCTGGGTAGGCGGTTTTAAAACGCTTGAGAATATCCGGGATAGTGTTGAGGATCCCGGAGCCAAAAATGGCTACATCGAGACGCCCCAATTGCCCTTTGCCTGCACGTTTGGTGCGCTCTTTCGCCTGTTCAATAAGACTTAAGATATTGCGTGATTCATTGAGGAATAATAGCCCGGCTGAAGTCAGCTCTACGCCTTTAGCAGTGCGCTCAAACAGCTTTACCTGGAGTTCATCCTCGAGCTGTTGGATCTGCCTGGTAAGCGGTGGCTGAGAGATAAATAATCGTTTCGCAGCGCGACCAATATTACGCTCTTCAGCAACGGCAACAAAGTAACGGATTTGACGAATATCCATGGCAGACATTCCGGGTGAGTAAACTTAATAATACCTTAAAGGTATCAATTGGGGTCGTCAATAGTACTGGAAGGTAATTAACAGCAAATATACATTTCGTTCATAATGCGTGATTTATCAATATCCAACCTATTTGGTGCGACAGAGGTTCGCTGTTACACCAGGCTGTGAGGTGAGGTATGCGGGTCGCGCAACTCGGCATAGTGAAACATTCGAGGAGGAACGCTATGAATGAAGTGTGGGTGAAACAAAACAACAATAAGTTGCCTCGCAACGCACTCGCCGAAGCCGTTGCCCTGGCCTTTTAGCCTCAGCGCAATCCCAGGCTGCAACCATCGATACGGGCAATCGCGACCTGCGTGTTCGTTGGGATAATACCGTTAAGTACAGTGCGATGTTCCGCGTAGCACCTGCTGAAAACGACGTGGCAAATGGCTCTTTGGGGCCACAGGATAACACCAACGATGGTGATCTCAACTTCGATAAAGGGTTGGTCTCCAGTCGCCTGGATTTGTTTTCAGAGTTCGATCTGCGCTACAAGCGCCGTTACGGTATGCGTATCAGTGCTGCCACCTGGTATGACTCGGTTTATCACGAAAGTAATGATAACCCGGGTTATCTGGACGGCGCGCTGGTTAACACGCAATCGGTCCCGGCTGGTGAGTTTGCCGAAGACACTCAGGATTTGCATGGTCAGTATGGCGAAATCCTGGATGCTTTTGTGTACGGTGGATTTAACGTCGGCAAAAAGTCGATTAACCTTAAAGCCGGCCGTTTTGCTCAGCTTTACGGTGAGAGCCTGTTCTTTGGTTCTAACGCAGTGGCCGGTGCCATGACCAGTCTCGACCTGGCACGTGCATTGTCTGTACCGCAGTCTGAATTTAAAGAAGTCGCGCGTCCTACCGGTCAGTTTGCTGCCCAGTTGCAGGTTAACGCTAAGTTGACCCTTGCTGCGTACTATCAGTTTGAATGGCGCAAGTCGCGATTACCTGCAGCGGGCAGCTATTTTTCATTTACCGATTTTGTTGATAAAGGTGGTGAAACGATCATCCTTGACCCTGGCCAGATTGTCCATCGCAGTGAAGACATTGTTGCCGACGACTCAGGTCAGTTTGGTTTCCAGGCCCGTTATAAAATTAACGATTACGAAGTGGGTTTCTACGCCGCCCAGTTCCACGACAAAATGCCGCAGTTTTACGTGCGTCCGGGGATTAACGTGCAGGAGGGCGGTATTGGCGATTACGCCCAGGTGTTCGCCGAAGACATCAAAGTGTATGGCCTGAGTGTGAGTACCCTGGTCGGCGAAACCAACGTGGCGGCGGAAATGTCAGTACGTCAGGATATGTCACTGGTGGCCACCGGTAATACGGTTATTCTGCCGGGTGATATGGTATCTGATGGCGGCGATAACTCGGCTTTCCCTCGTGGTGATACGTTCCACTTTAACGCTTCAATGATCACCATTTTAAATGAAAACAGCCTGTGGGATGCGGCCACTTTTATTGGTGAGTTTGCGTTTAATCGCCGGTTGAATATTTCAGACAATGCCGATCAACTCGATCCGCTGGCTACCAAAGACGCCAGTGCCATTCAGTTTATCTTCACGCCGGATTACTTCCAGGTAATGCCGGGTCTGGATATGCAGGTGCCAATTGGCTTTGGATTTGGCATTGCTGGCCGTTCATCGGTTAATGGCGTGTTATTTCCTTCAGAGCACGGCGGTAACGTGAGTGTAGGCTTAAAAGGCGACTACAACCGTATGTGGCGCTTTTCCATGACTTACAACAAGTATCTGGGCGATGCCGGCTCGATAATCCAGTACAACACCCCGGTACCTACACTTTCTTATGAGAACTTCCTTGGCGATCGTGACTTCATCTCGTTGTCTGTACAACGCACCTTCTAACGATCGAGGACAGGAGAATAAATATGTTTAACCAAATTCGTAACGCAATCACACTGGCCGTCACTCTGGCCGTGGTACCTGCCACTTTTGCGGCAGGCACTGACGTCAGTAAGCTCGGCACTGAACTTAACCCACTCGGTGGCACCATGGCAGGCAATGCCGATGGTTCCATTCCGGCCTGGACCGGCGGTCTGACGGAAAAAGTAGCTGGCGAACACGCTGGTGACATTCCGCTGGAACTGTTCAAAGATGAAAAACCATTGTACCGGGTAGATGCCAGCAATTATCAGCAGTATGCCGATCAACTGACCGACGGTACCGTTGAACTGCTGAAAAAATACCCTGAGACGTTTTATCTTGACGTGTATCCTACCCACCGTACAGCGGCAGCACCGGAGCATGTCTACGATGCCATCAAAGCCAATGTAAAAAATTGTACGCTGACAGAACAAGGCTACAGTCTTGAAGGATGTATCGGTGGTATTCCGTTCCCTATGCCTGAAAATGGTAATGAGGTGATGTGGAACTTCCTGCTGCGTGTTGAAGCACCTTCAATAGAATATACCTTTAAAAACATTGTGGGTAATGCCGATGGTTCGCACACGCTGGCAACCCGCAACGAAATTTCATTCCAGTACCCGCCTTACTACGAAGATGCGGAAGCCGATGACTGGAACGGCGAATACTCCATGTTTCGTTTCAACACCATGGAACCACCTTTTAAAGCCGGTGAGTCACTGGTTATCCGCGATAGCATTGATGCCGACAGTCCGCGTAAAGCGTGGCAGTACCTGTTAGGTCAGCGTCGTGTGCGTCGAGCCCCCACCGTAGCCTATGATACACCGGACTTTGTTGCCTCCGGTGCTAACTACTTCGACGAAGTACAGGGCTTGTTGGGTCACATTGACCGCTACAGCTGGACGCTGAAAGGCAAAAAGGAAATGCTGGTGCCTTACAACAATAATGGCTTTATTGCGTCTGATGCGGATGAGGCTATTGCTGAGTTTCATTTAAACCCTGAACACGTTCGCTGGGAAAAACACCGCGTTTGGGAAGTGGAAGCGCAGATAGGCGAAGGTAAACGTCATGCGGTGCCAACCCGTACCTATTACATCGATGAAGACTCTTGGGTGATCCTGCTGATGGACGGCTATGATGCTGAAGGCAACCTGTGGAGAACCACGCAGGTTACACCGTTTGTACTGCCGTCTGTTCCCGCAGTACTGGTCAAAACGGCCACGGTTTTCAACCTGCAGGCAAAAACCATGAGTGTGATTCAGTCTCTCAATGGTGAGCGCTTCTTTGTGGTGGATACTAAGCCAGAGACGTTCTTTACCGGTGATGCTGTAGCGGCTGACGCCGTACGCTAACCACCTTGCTTTAAAGCACAGGCCCGCGTCAGCGGGCCATTCCTGTGATGTAACAGAGATAGTTATCATGAAACGAATGAACGTAGATGGCTTGTTCGGCTTTGCATTGCCCTCAATCTTCTTCACTTTTCTACTGCTGTGCGCACCGCTTCACGCCTCAGCTGAGAACGAAGCCGAATCTACACTTGTGGATGTGCTGGATGCCCCCGCCAAACAAAATAAAACCAGTGTAAATACACTGCAACTAGGCCTCGCAAGGGCTGGTAGCAAACTGGTGTCTGTAGGCGAACGCGGCGTTATCCTGCTATCCGAAGATGAGGGAAATAGCTGGACTCAGGCGAAATCAGTGCCGGTGTCAGTTACCCTTACTGCGGTAACCTTCAGCGACCCGTTAAACGGCTGGGCAGCCGGTCATAGCGGCGTCATTTTGGTGACGACTGATGGTGGTAACACCTGGCAGGTGCAACTGGATGGTTATCAGGCCGCACAACTTGCCATGGCTGAAGCCGAATCGCTGGTAGCAGCCGGTGATGAACGCGGCGAGCGCGCTAAACGTAATGCAGGGTATCTGATTAAGGAAGGAGCGGATAAGCCTATTCTGGATATCTTCTTTGCTAATCAGTTTGATGGCTGGGCAATCGGTGCTTATGGCCTGGCTTATGCCACCAATGACGGTGGTGATAATTGGTATTCGATAATTGCCCGGCTACCAAACCCTGCCGGCAAACACCTGTACAAGGTGGTTCGCTCCAATGACGAACTGATTATCTTAGGTGAACAGGCGGCGGTATTTACCTCTGCAGATGATGGCGACACTTTCACGAAGCTCGACACGCCTTACTACGGCAGCTTTTTTGATGGTCTGCTGCTTGATGACGGCACCCGCCTGTTGTATGGCCTGCGCGGTAACGTATGGCGTCAGAGTAAAGGTAAAGGTCGCTGGAAACGGGTGAAACTGGGGTCCGAAGTCACGCTGACCAGTGGTTTGGTTGGCTCTGACGGTCAGATTATGCTGGCGGACCAAAGCGGACAACTGTTTATCAGTGCCGACTCGGCAAAAAATTTCAGCCTGATGGGCCAGGCACCCTTTGGTGGTATCACCGATATTATTCAATCGCAAAGCGGCTATGCCGTTGCAACCGCGCGCGGTTCGCATCCGGTTAGTGACGACAATCTGGTGAGTAGGGGAGCGCGATAATGACTAAACATACACAGGGCGAAACCCTAATTCGTCATCTCGAAGACTTCGATACCAGTTCCGGACGCGTTCTGGAACGGGCCATTTTTAATTTCAGGCCAATCATTATTTTGTTATGCATGGTAGTGACCGGGATTTTGGGCTATCAGTCAACGCAACTTACCTTAAGTGCTGCGTTTCAAAAAATGATCCCCAGCAATCATCCGTATATTCTTAACTTTCTGGATAACCGCAAACAACTATCGGATACCAGTAATGCTTTACGGATAGCCGTGCACAATACTGAAGGCAGCATTTTTGATGCCCAGTACCTGGAAACACTGCGCGAATTAAATGACGAATTGTTCCTGATGCCTGGGGTGGAGCGGCCGTTTATGAAGTCGTTGTGGACGCCCTCGGTACGCTGGACCGGCGTAACCGAAGAAGGACTCGATGGTGGGCCGGTTATTCCGGATGACTATGACGGTTCCCAGGCATCCCTGGATCAGGTACGGTTAAATGTCGAGCGTTCTGGTGAGGTGGGGCAACTGGTTTCTGGCAACTATGCTTCCAGTATTATTCTGGTGCCTTTGCGGGAAATGGATCACGAAGGCAACCAACTGGATTACCATGCGTTCTCGGCAAAGCTTGAAGAGCTCAGAGCGAAATATCAGAAAGACGGTATTGAGATACATATCACCGGCTTTGCCAAGGTGGTGGGCGATTTAATCGACGGGCTAAAACAGGTACTGGTGTTTTTTGCGATCACTATTGGTATTGCCACCGTGGTGTTGTTTATTTACACCCGTTGTATTCGCAGTACGTTGCTGGTGGTGAGTTGTTCGCTGATTGCCGTGGTCTGGTTATTGGGTTTATTACCGACTCTTGGCTATGAGCTGGATCCGTATTCGATACTGGTACCTTTTCTGGTGTTCGCCATTGGCATGAGTCATGGCGCGCAAAAGATGAACGGTATTATGCAGGATATCGGTCGCGGAATTCATAAGTTACTGGCGGCTCGTTATACCTTCCGTCGCCTGTTCCTGGCTGGCATTACTGCGCTTATTTCTGATGCCGTTGGTTTTGCCGTACTGATGGTCATTGATATTCCGGTCATCCAGGACCTGGCTGTCACTGCCAGTATCGGTGTCGCCGTACTCATTTTCAGCAACCTGATTTTGCTACCGGTGCTACTGTCTTACACCGGGGTTGCCCAGTCTGCCGCAAAACGCAGCATCCATGCAGAGTTAAGGGATGAAGCGGACGTTTCACACAGCAAGCATCCGCTGTGGGCATTCCTGGATCTGTTTACCCGGAAGAAGTACGCCACTGTAACTGTTATCGGGGCGATAATTCTAGGCGTCGGTGGCAGTATGATCAGCGCCAATGTAAAAATCGGTGATACCGATCAGGGTGCGCCGGAGTTGCGTCCGGACTCTCGCTATAACCTTGATAATGCCTTTATGACTGCAAACTATGCTACCAGTTCGGACGTGTATGTGGTGATGGTTAAGACAGAGCAGTACGCCTGTGCTCACTACGATACCCTGATGGCGGTGGATGCTTTAGAGCAGGAATTACGGCAGTTATCGGGAGTGGTAACCACCTCGTCGCTGGCCGGTTTAGCCAAAGTGGCCAACGCGGGCATGAACGAGGGTAACCTTAAATGGTATGGCATACCCCGTTCACAAGGCATGCTCAACGCCATCATTACCCGTGCCCCGCGAGAAATGTTTAACCAGAACTGTGACCTGCTGACCATTTTTGCTTATCTGGAGGATCACAAGTCTGACACCCTTAATGACGTGGTGCAGACCGTAGAGGCCTTTGCCGAGCAAAACAATACCGAAAAATTCCAGTTCTTAAACGCTGCAGGTAATTCGGGCATTGAGGCCGCCACCAATATCGTGGTGGAAAAAGCCAATACCCAGATGCTGCTGTATGTGTACAGTGCTGTAATTATCCTGGCGTTTATTACCTTCCGCTCATGGCGGGCCGTGGTGTGCGCCATTTTGCCACTGATGCTGACTTCAATTTTGTGTCAGGCACTCATGGTATGGCTCAACATCGGTGTGAAAGTGGCTACATTGCCGGTTATCGCGCTTGGTGTTGGTATCGGTGTGGATTACGCGTTGTATATTCTCACCGTCATGAAGTCCCGCTTACAGGATGGTAAATCGCTGTCTGAAGCTTATTACGACGCATTGTTGTTTACCGGTAAAGTGGTGGTACTGACCGGGATTACACTAGGCATTGCCGTAGCAACCTGGGTGCTCTCGCCAATTAAATTCCAGGCTGATATGGGCATTTTGCTGGCCTTTATGTTTATCTGGAACATGTTAGGGGCACTGATACTGTTGCCAGCGCTGGCAAGGTTTTTAATGCCAGGAGCAGCCAGGCAGAGAAGTGCTTAAACATAAATTGCGGTAATGGTAAGTATTTTGCTTAATTGAAATTACGTTGTAATTAAAGTGTTAACACTTTTGGAATTAAAGGGGTATGATGGGCCAGAGATGGCCCCATACCCCCTGTTGTTGGACAGTAGTATGATTGCAGATCAACAAATAGCGCAGGAAGAAAAAGAAGTAGTCGATCGTTTCGACCTTCGCTCTAAACTCCGTTTTAACCAGGAAACAGGGAAGATCTGGCTGGGCGAAAGCCGTTTGTTGTTATTTCATGCCAAAGCGCTGATGGAAATGCGCACCAAGTTATTTGATTACCTTGACGCAGAGTCCGCCAAGCGGATGCTCATCCGTATTGGTTTTGTTGCTGGCGAGCAGGATGCCGACCTGGCCCACAAGCTGGCAGATAACAAAAATAACTACGATGTGTTTCGCATTGGGCCTGAGCTGCATGCCTTTGAAGGGCACGTGCGCTCGCACATCACCGAAGCTGAAATCGACTGGGAAACCGGGCGGTTTTTTGGCGAAGTCATCGTTGAGAACTCCTGGGAAGCCGAAGCGCATTTGCAGTCGCTGGGCTTATCTGAAGAAGCTGCCTGCTGGACTATAGTGGGATATGCGTCAGGCTATACCAGCCGCTTTTTCCGCCGTTTTATTGTGTTTAAAGAAATTGAATGCATGTGTAAGGGCGATCATCACTGCAAGATTGTAGGCAAACCCGCAGACTGCTGGGATGATGAGAACTATATTGAATTATTTCGTGACGATCCGCTCAGCCCGTCATTACGGGAAATCGAAAAAGAACTTAGCCAGCTGCGTGGTAAGCGTCAGGTAAAATATGATACCGATGGCCTGGTGGGCGCCTCGCCCGAATTTACCAGTGCCCTGAACTTGCTGAAGCGAGCGGCGGATTCGCCAATTAACGTGCTGTTGCTTGGCGAGACTGGCGTGGGTAAAGAGGTCTTTGCCCGTTGGTTACATGAGCACAGCAGTCGCAGCGAAAAGCCTTTTATTGCCGTCAACTGCGGGGCAATTCCCCATGAATTGATTGAAGCGGAACTCTTTGGGGTGAAAAAAGGGGCCTATACTGGCGCTCAGGAATCCCGCCCAGGGCGCTTTGAGCGCGCCGATGGCGGTACCTTGTTTTTGGATGAGTTAGGTGATTTGCCTTTATCGGCGCAGGTTAAACTCCTGCGGGTATTACAAACCGGTGAAGTAGAACGACTCGGCGATGATGAGGTGCGCAAAGTCAATGTGCGCCTGGTGGCAGCCACCAATGTGGACCTTCAGCAAGCCATTAAAGAGAGTCAGTTTCGGGCCGATCTGTACTACCGAATTGCCACCTACCCGGTCAATATTCCGCCTTTAAGAGAACGACGGGGAGACATTCTTATCCTTTGCAACGCCATGATAGAGCGCTTTTCTGCCAGCTACCAAAAGCGCCTGACAGGATTGTCAGGCCAGTCAATGCAGGTGCTGACACGCTATGAATGGCCGGGCAATGTGCGCGAGCTGGAAAACGTGATTGAACGCGGTGTACTGCTGGCAACGGATGGCGGCTTAATTGAGTTGGAGCATTTGTTTGTCAGCCCGCCGGATTTAGCGGATACCCAGGAACGTATTAGTGAAGTTGATGAGCAAGGGCTGGTTAAGCCGCTCAGTGCAATACCGGAAATGGATACCCAGTTTTACGATAAGCTGCTTGAGCAAGGCGAGTTTGATTTAGCCAGCCACGAACAGCAACTGTTCGAGGCCGCCGTAAGAAAAGCGAAAGGTAACCTGACTCATGCGGCGCAATATCTTGGCGTTACCCGCCGGCAGTTGGCTTACCGGGTCAACGAAAAACCGCGCTGAGCCTTGCCTGAGGTTTAACGTAACAACAGTCCCAACCCCACCGAACGGGTTTGATCATTTGATTAGCTCGTTTCGGTGATCCCTTTCTGATTTGATCAAATGAGCAAACCTTGAGTTTGCAGCACAATTTACTCTCCGGTTTTATACCTGTTCTTGATCTGACAAACCGACCTGGCATTTTGTTTTCAGCCCTAAACCACCCCTACTCCAGTAGGTGGTTATCATTCGTGGTAGGGCTTGGCCCGTATATCTATAAGTCAGCAAATGAAGGTGTATATATACTCAAGTTTCGGAGTTCAGTTTAGCCTAAAATCAGCACTCATCACCAATAGAT
>NZ_CAJXQY010000067.1 GCF_913058315.1 uncultured Alteromonas sp.
AGTGGGTGGGCCGGGCTGGGAATTGCTGTTGCAGAAAAGCCAGCGCCGCCGGCATATCTTTCTGGCCCCAGTCCTGCAAGCGGGTTTCGCGCATCACCCGGCGGGTTTTCGGCGAATCGCCGATGCCGCGGTTATCAAAGGTGAGCACGGCAATGCCCTGTTCCGCCAGGAAGGTGGCGAAACGAGTATAAAAGCCCTGTTTTATACCGGTTGCCGGTGCAATCATAACGGTCGCAAGGGGCGCCGCTAAGGGCTTATAGAGTAAGCCTGATAAACAGACATCGTCTGTACACTCGATAGTGACAGCGTGGGGAGACAGCATAGATGACCTTCTGGTCTAACCAGTTTAAGCCGATTATAACGAACTCTTAACAATATGAAAGAGGGGTATTTTGTCGGGCGGGTTCGTAAACCGCATTTTTATTCGCTCAACAGGGGTAATACTTGGCAGTGTATTCGTCACCTTTTCGCTCAAGAGACCTGTCGGGCGAAGCGTTTTGATAACAGCCAAATAGTAAGGAGCAACCCCTTTACCTGCACGCTTATTCTCTTTAAACAGAAAACGAAAGGACGCCACGCTTCAAATCCAGATGGTACACGCTAGGCATCACTGGCTTCTCACCGATGCTTATCGAAACAAGTTGTGGCTATTTATCGCCAACGCATGCAAATTGAAGAGGGCTTCAGAGATATGAAAAGCACCAAGTTCGGGCTTGGCTAAGAACAGAACAAAAGCGTGAAAAAGCAGCGCCTAACAATACTGGTATTGCTGACTACGTTAGCATCACTGGTTGCTATTTTACTGGGTATGGTGCTCGTTTCTTCGAACAAGCATCGTCAATTCCAAGCCAATACCTAAACTAGAAGCGTGCTGTCATTCCATTACCTTGGACTCGGAACTGTCGCTTGCCGAATACGGTTTACCATAGGACATTGGAAAGCTGCACTCAGGTGGTGCAGCTACCTAATAGACGCAGCCTGGGCTGGAAGCGTATGAAATTAAAATCGTGGGGTTCCCTCAAACTCTACCCCCTTGAATTTTTTAAAGTGCTGAGTTTATCGACGCCTTAAACAATAAACTAAGGCGTTAATTATTCATAGCGCTACAAGCTGTTAAAAAGGTAATGTTTGCATTGGTACAAGTCTGTTGCCCCTCAGCTGGTGTTGAACATGTCTGTACAGCATAGGTTTCCCTGCAAATAGCCCATGAGGGGTGGTTTGAGCCGCCGACAAAAGGGTCTTCTTTTGTACCAGAACCAGAGGGCGAGCTTGTATCTTCGACTTTTTCACCTTTTTTTCTGATATACTCAATAGTACAGGGAGATAGCTCAGCACCCTCAGTGTCGCTGATGTAAGAGCTGCCAGTATCACCTAGCAGCTCATCGGCTTGTATTCCATCGATTTTTGAGTGAATTTTACTTAAACCTAACGCAACCTTTGCTAAATACTTCTGAGAACCTGGATCAAATTGTGCTTTAAGGAATACATTAAATGCCAGGTAATTCTGTCCGTTATACCATTTTGTTACGATGATTTTTCGTTCTGAATACTGTAGAGAAACTGATGCTCCTATGGATCCTTTCCCTATCGAAAATCCTCCACCATTCGGTAAAGCTTCTGATTGATATTCAACGGAAGTCTGGCCAGCCATGTGTTGCTCAATCGCTCCAGCAAGATCAGTCTTCATCGTAGAGCGGGTATTTACATTTCTAAAGTAGTCAGTTGGATGAGGGGAGTCACAGGTCTCCATTCCATCAACATTGGCAACATCATTCATCGGGTAACTTTCCGGGGATTCCATCGCATTGCTATAATCATAATGACTAACAGTGGCCGCAGATAAATCGAAATCGTTATAAAGAGTAAAGAAATCCTGGATCAAGTCACTCTCTTCAGGTGAAGGCGCTAATTCATAAACTTGGTAGAACTCCTGACCATTTGAATCTTTATTGGTTATTACTTCAAATTTCCAAGCAGAGGAGTTTGAAAACTTCGCCACTATTATGGTTTGCGATACTGGAGGGCAAAAATTAGGTCCACCGCCAAAACCATCTGATTCGCAAGCGTTGTCAGGTGCGTTTTGTGATGCAATTTGTTTCGCTTCCGAAAAACTACAATCATCGCAGGCGAAGACTTGTAAGTCTTGAGAAAAGGCAACATTTGTTGATAATGCGCCGAGGAGTAAGATCGTTATTAAAAGCGCTTTTGATACTGAGTCCATTTGGTAAACGTCCGTTTTAAAGTTGATCTTTAGAAACGGAGTTATTAACATTCGTTGGGGCAACTGTCAAAATAGTTCTACAAAAAGTTTAATGTAAAATGGTCAGCGTACAGTAATCGTTCGATAAATGTACGCTGACCCTGAGGTATTTATGGAACTGTTTAACTACCTGGCATAAAAGCGCGACTAACCGCGGTAATGGCGTGCGTGAAAAGCCTGCTTAATGGAAACGCTGCGACAGTAACGAGCATAGGTCGTGGCATTAATACTAAAGCCTTTGAAAAACATCGGATTAAACGTGCTGACCGTTTGCTTTCAAACCCGCATTTGTTAAGTGAAACTCAGTTTATATTTGCATCTATATGCCAACTATTTTTATTCGCCCAACAGCGGTAATACTTGGCAGTGTATTCGTCACCTCTACGCTCAAGCGACCTGTCGGGCGAAGCGTTTTGATAACAGCCAAATAGTAAGAAGCAACCCCTTTACCTGCACGCTTATTCTCTTTAAACAGAAAACGAAAGGACGCCACGCTTTAAATCCAGATGGTACACGCAAGGCATCTAAGCATTCGAAAACCCACGCACAAGGAGCAAAAGCCCCGAGGCTGTTAGCCACATCACTGGCTTCTCACCGAAGCTTATCGAAACAAGTTGTGGCTATTTATCGCCAGCGCATACAAATTAAAAAAGGCTTCAGAGACATGAAAAGTACCAAGTTCGGGCTTGGCTATGAACAGAGCAAAAGCGTGAAAAAGGAGCGCCTAACAATACTGCTATTGCTGACTACGTTAGCATCACTCGAGGCTATATTACTGGGTATGGTGCTCGTTTCTTCGAACAAGCATCGACGATTCCAAGCCAATACAGAGACAAGACGCACACTATCATTCCATTACCTTGGACTCAGGGCTGTCGCTTGCCGAATACGGTTTACCATAGGACAGTGGATAGCTGCACTCATAATGGTACAGCTCCATAGCTGAAGGGCCTGGGCCGGAAGTCCATGAAATTAAATTCGTGGGGATCCCTCCGGGATACTGCCACTGCAACCGGGGAGCCCGGCTACAGTGCAGGCTACAGCTATAAATCGAGGGTATAGACTTTTGATTTACGCTGGAAGTTATACAGTTCTTTCTTTTGCGCCGGTAATGCGTCCACGTCTGCCGCCTTGAAACCCTGATCCAGAAACCAGTGACCGGTAACCGTGGTCAGCACAAACAGACGCTGGATCCCGGCCGCAATGGCGCGTTCGCGCACTTCATCGAGAATACGTTCGCCACGGTTTTTACCGCGATAATCGGAATGTGTGGCCACGCAGGCAAGCTCAGCAGAACCGTCATCAGGATACAGATAAAGGGCAGCACAGGCGATGATCATACCGTCCCGTTCTATAACGATAAACTGATGAATTTCATTCTCTAAACGTTCGCGGGAACGTTTTACCAGCACGCCACTTTCTTCCAGCGGCTTGATGAGATTCAGAATGCCGCCTACATCATCGATGGTGGCTTCGCGGAGCTGTTCGTAATGGTTTTCCATCACCAGTGAACCGGCACCATCCCGGGTAAACAGCTCCTGCAGCAGTGCACCGTCTGTTTCGTAACTGACACAGTGAGCGCGCGGAATTCCGGCGGCAACGCTGGTAGTCAGCGCGCGGATAACAGTGGGTTCGGTCATTAACTCATCGTCACGGTGTAATTGCTCAAGCAGGTTACGCTCAATGGTGCGGATGAGTTTGCCGTCTTTGCGGAAAATGCCCGAATAGTTGGAAAATACCACTAACTTATCGGCTTCCAGCGCAATGGCGGCCTGGGTTGCCACATCTTCATGAGACAGATTAAATACTTCGCCGGTAGAAGAGTAGCCCATTGGCGACAGCAGCACGATAGAGCCGTCGTTGAGGTGATCGTTGATCCCCGTGGTGTCGATACGACGCACCTGACCGGTATTTTCAAAATCGATACCGTCGAGTACCCCCATGGGCTTAGCCACCACCAGGTTACCAGTACAGACACGAATGTGCGCACCGTGCATGGGGGAATTAGGCAACCCCATGGTGAGCAGGGCTTCAATGTGACAACGTACGGAACCGGCCGCGTCTTTCACGCACTCCAGGGTTTCTTTATCGGTGATACGCACGTCGTGACTAAAGCGAGCTTCAGTTTTGCGCAGTGCCACCCGTTGATCAATTTGCGGACGCGCCCCATGCACCAGCACAAGGCGAACGCCAAGGCTACTGAGCAGGGCGATATCCTGAATAATATTGGGAAAGTTGTCGTCTTCAATGGCTTCGCCACCAAACATCAGCACAAAGGTTTTACCCCGGTGTGCATTGATGTAAGGCGCCGAGCTTCTGAACAGTCCGATACTTTCGTGATGCGATAGCACCATTGGTAATTATCCTAACTTATCCAGTTTTTCCAGTTCTTCATACAGTGCCTTGGTAACGGTTTCGGCACTGGTTCCGCCCAGAATATTGCGTTTGTCCACGCCATATTCGAGCTGTAAAACCGGGTAAACATCTTCGTCAATATCACTGCATACCGATTGCAGTTGGGTGATTGATAAATCTTCAATGGGGGCATTCTGCTCCAGCGCCAGCAATACCACCTGGCCGGAGATATCATGAGCGGTTCTGAACGGAATGCCTTTACCTACCAGGTAATCAGCCAGTTCAGTGGCGTTTGAATACCCCTGTGCAGCAGCAATGCGGCAGCGTTCTTCATTGAGCGCCAGGCTATCGAGCACTTCGCAAGCGATACACAAGCAGCAATGCCACTGGTTAACCGCATCAAACGCGCCTTCTTTGTCTTCCTGCATGTCTTTGTTATACGCAAGAGGCAGGCCTTTCATGGTAACCAGCAACGCTTGCAAGTGACCAAATACACGACCACATTTACCACGCAGTAATTCCAGTGCGTCCGGGTTTTTCTTTTGCGGCATCAGCGATGAACCAGAGGTCACACTGTCGCCCAGTTGCAAAAAGCCCGCTTCGCCGGAGTTATAAAAGATTAAGTCTTCGGCCAGACGGGATAAATGCATCATGCTGGTGCTGGCGGTAAATAACAGCTCCAGTACGAAATCACGGTCTGATACGGCATCCAGACTGTTCAGGCACGAGCTGGTAAAGCCCAGCTGATCGGCAATTTCGTCACGGTCTACCGGATAAGTCGTACCAGCCAATGCACCAGAGCCTAATGGGCACTGATTCATGCGCGCATGCAGGTCGTTTAAGCGGCTTAAGTCACGCTTAAACATTTCTACGTAAGCCAGGCACCAGTGGGGAAAGCGAATTGGTTGAGCCCGCTGTAAATGCGTATAGCCCGGAATGATCGCTTGTTGGTGACGACTGGCGGTATGCAGCAAGCTGCGTACTACCGCCGTAACATCGGTTTTCAATGATTCAATGTGGGTGCGGCACCACAAACGGAAATCGGTTGCGACCTGATCGTTACGGCTTCGGCCGGTGTGCAGCTTACGCCCCACATCGCCGAGTTTGTCGATTAGCGCGGCTTCTACAAAGCTATGAATGTCTTCTTCGCCACTGGCGTTAAAGTCAATTTCACCGGCTTCTGCCTGGGCTTTTAAGTCGCTAAGTGCCGCTTCCAGTTGCTGCTGTTCCTCGGCGGTCAGTACACCGGCTTTAGCCAGTGCGCGCGACCATACGATGGAGCCTTCCATATCCTGCGCGGCCATGGCCTGGTCAAACGGTAATGAATCGTTAACCTGGCGAAACATGTTACTGCTGCCGGCAGCGAACCGGCCTCCCCACAATGCCATGATTACTCTCCCTGCTTTTTCAAGGCCGCAATACGGCTTGATAAGCTAAACAGACGGATAAAGCCTTCGGCGTGTTTCTGGTCGTAAACATCATCGGCACCAAAGGTGGCAAAGTCTTCAGAGTACAGGCTGTTAGGCGACTGACGCTGAGTGACGGTAGCCTGACCTTTATAGAGCTTAACCACGATTTCGCCGGTGACGTATTTGGCAAAAGAGGCCGCGCCGGCAATCAGCGCATCACTCAGCGGGGTAAACCAACGGCCATCGTACATGACATGAGAAAATTCCAGTGCCAGCTGTTCACGGTATTTCAGTGACGCTTTGTCCAGTACCATGGTTTCCAGCGCTTTATAGGCTTTCAGCAGAACGGTGCCTCCCGGGGTTTCATAACAACCACGTGACTTCATGCCCACCAGGCGGTTTTCAACGATATCGATACGGCCTACACCGTGCGCTGCTGCCAGCGTGTTAAGCGCAACCAGGCCTTCGTAAGGGGAGACTTCCTCGCCGTTTACGTGAGTCAGTGCACCTTCGTTAAACTTCAGGTTAATACGCTCTGCCTGATCCGGCGCTTCTTCCGGATCAACGGTCATGGTCCAAACCTGCTTGCTTGGTTCACACCACGGATCTTCCAGTTCACCACCTTCGTGAGAGATGTGCCAGGCGTTGGCATCACGGCTATAGATTTTGGTGGCAGATGCGGTGGTCTTGATGTCACGCTCGGCTAAGTAAGCCAGCAGATCTTCGCGTGATACCATGTCCCACTCACGCCATGGCGCGATAACTGTCAGGTCTGGTGCTAAGGCGTTAAACGCCCCTTCAAAGCGCACCTGGTCGTTACCTTTACCGGTACAACCGTGACACAATGCATCGGCACCAACTTTACGGGCAATCTCTACCTGCGCTTTGGCAATAACCGGGCGCGCCATCGACGTACCTAACAGGTATTCACCTTCGTATACGGCACCGGTAGTAATGGTTGGGAATATATATTCTTTAACGAATTCTTCTTTTAAATCCACGATGTAGCATTCGCTGGCACCCGTGGCGATGGCTTTTTCTTTTAAGCCTTCTAACTCTTCGTCACCCTGACCAACGTCTGCCGCAAACGCGACAACTTCACAGTCATAGTTTTCTTTTAACCATGGAATGATGGCTGATGTGTCTAAACCGCCTGAATAGGCAAGCACAACTTTATTGATTTTGCGCATAATGAGTGTCCTGACTAGGCTCCAAGTAAATGGGTTAAAATTGCGTTTTGGCCGTGCATCCGGTTTTCAGCCTGTTGCATTAACAGCGAGGCGTCGCTGTCCATCAGACTGCCGGTAATTTCCAGGTCACGGTGGGCTGGCTGACAATGCAATACATGGGTTGCACCAGTCAGTTCCATTAAGGCCTCGTTAACCTGATACGGCATAAATTTCTCTTTAATGGCTTCAAGTGGCGTATCGTCGCCCATTGATAACCAGGTATCGGTATAAATCACGTTGGCGCCTTTGGCAGCGGCAACGTCATTTGACTCAATAATTTTCACACCGGTCTGTTCGGCAATTGCTTTGGCCTGAGCCACCATTTCTGGTGCTGCTTCATGGCCTTCCGGCGTTACCACTACCTGATGGCAGCCCAGCAACGCGCCAACAATCAGCAGTGAATGCGTGACATTATTGCCATCGCCGACGTAGGCCATTGTAAGGCCTTCGCAGCTACCAAACTTTTCGAATAAAGTGAGGTAGTCGGCCAAGCCCTGACAAGGATGATACTTGTCGCACAGCGCATTAATCACCGGTACCTTGGCCGCTTCGGCAAAGGTTTCCAGCGTGCTGTGTGAGTAGACCCGGGCGACGATCGCATCGGCCCAACAGGCCAGGTTCGCGGCAACATCTACCGAGTCCTCACGACCGGCCAGTTTGTTAGACTGACTGTCTAAGTAAACCATATGGCCACCTAAACGGTTAATACCTATGTCAAAGCTCACGCGCGTACGCAGCGACGGTTTCTCAAACAGGGCAACAATTGACTTACCGGCCAGGGCTTGAGAATAAGCCTGGGGTGCCTGTTTAATTTGTACCGCTAATGACAATAGCGCCTGCATTTGCTCTGGTGTCCACTTAGCAAACGTCAATAAATCCTGCTTCATTTTATACTCCAGATGTCTGGGAGGCCGGAATTACGCGTGTTCCGGATTGATTATTTAATATTGCTGTCAGCGGCGCTGACCAGTTAGCAATGGTTACCGGCTTAGCCAGTTCGGTGGCAGCTTGCATTGCCGCAGCCACTTTAACCAACATGCCGTCTTTGATCACGCCCTTTGCCACCTCATCATCGAAACGTGACTGCCCGAGCTCATGAATAAGCTGTTTGTCAGCATCGAGAACGCCGTCTACGTTTGATAACAATAACAGGTCGCCGCCCATGAGTTCTGCAATCACTGTGGCGGCCTGATCGGCATTGACATTAAGCAGGCGTCCGTCGGTGTTACTGCCAATAGAACTAATCACCGGCAGGAAGCCAGCGCTAAGCAATTGGTTGAGCAGTTCGGGTTTTCCGGCTGCCGGTACACCCACGGCACCGTATTTTTCGTTGAGTACTGTACAATGAGTAATACCGCCGTCCAGCAAGGACAAGCCAACGGGGGTAATACCCGCACCTATCGCCAGACCGCATAAGCTTTTGTTGGCACTGCCAGCCAATGCGCCGCAAACATAAGGCATTTGCTCGTCGGGTGTCACTCGCAGTCCATCAATCTTGGTACTGGTGAGTTGCATGGCTGCCAGCAGCGTTTCAACCAATGGACCACCACCATGGACCAATATTACCGGACGCTGGCTTTGCAGTGTTTTGATCTCAGATAATAACTGGCCTGCAATCTGTGGATTTTCCAGCAGAGCGCCACCCACTTTAATAACAACCGGCGATTTAACGTCAGCCATTGATCAATCCCTCGGTCGCCGGATATCCCAGCGCTAAATTGGCACACTGCATGGCCTGGGAGGCCGCACCTTTCATTACATTATCGATGGCACTGGTAATGACCGCGTAACCGGATTGTTCATCTACCTTCCAGTGCAAATCACAATAGGGCGTAAACGCAACGTCATCAATTTTCGGGAAACTTTCGCGCAAACGCACAACAGGCTGCTCACCATACACTTCGCTATATAGATTATCCAGTGCAGTTTGGCTGGTGCCTTGCTTAAGTTTAACGGTAACGGTAGCCAGGATGCCCCGTTTGAAATTACCCAGATGCGGCGTGAAGATTACCGGCGTACCCAGGTGGAGTTCGATTTCCGGCGTATGACGATGCCCAAGCACCCCATAAGCCTGCAGACTGACTTCATAGAAACTGGTGCCCAGGTTGGCCTTGCGGCCGGCGCCGCTAACGCCGGAGACGGCATTAATAATAGGGCGGACTGACTCATCCAGAACACCGGCATCGAACAATGGCTTTAACGCTAACAGCGAAGCGGTAGGGTAACAACCGGGCACCGCAACGATATCCGCTTGTGCAATTGCCTTACTGTTATATTCAGCCAGACCATACACAGCTTGCTCCAGGCAGGCTTCTGAGGTGTGAGGAAAGCCATAATAACTGGCGAATACCTCGGTGTCTTTCAGACGAAATGCGCCTGACAAATCGAATACTTTGGCCTTTCCTGATGATAATTCGGCCATCCAGTCGTGGCTGGCTTCATGGGGCGTGGCCAGAAAAATGGCGTCCATACTATTGGCCAGTTCGGCCAGACGATGAGGGGCCAGGGGCTCAAGTACATGTTGGGTCAGGTGCGCCAGGTTACCGTGCAACTGGGCGATGGTTTTGCCTGCGTCCTGACTGTTCTCAGACACCAAAACATGCTGCAAAGTCATGTGTGAATGTCCGGTAATTAAACTCACTAACTGCGCCCCGGTATAGCCGCTGGCGCCTATCACTGCTACGTTAAACATAATCTGATCGTTTGAAATTGATGGGTTACAAAATTAAAAAAACACTTTTTACCTTTGTGTTGGTGCTTGTGAGCAGGCCGATTAAAACCACAAAGGCAAAAAGTGCGCTACGCATACTAGTGCATTACTTCTTCGGCGTTGATGTTCCCCATCGTCGCCATTTGCACTGCATAGTGTAGCCAGCCAGGGGAGAGCTAAACTGGTTTGAGGCAACCGCAACGTGATGTCGGTTGGTTTTAATATTCATGTCCTAATCCTGTCATTTTCGTCCGCTACATTGTTAGTGTAGTCAGGCACAAACACTATGCGGAATCTTAATAACTGCCAATGATACAATTCTGGAATATTTATGCAATAATTTTGTATAAATATTTAATAAAAGTGGCTGGGATGACGGTTTTTCAACAATTTATTTTGAATTTCTTGCCGGATGTAGCAGGATTTGCCATAGTTCGCCAAAAGTCATACAAAATAAAAACAGGAAATAGCATGACAGCCCGCACTGTTGCTCTGGTCGCCCATGACCATAAAAAAGCCGAATTACTCCAATGGGTCAAAAATCATCAGCCTCTGTTAGCACCTTTCAAACTGGTGGCAACCGGTACCACGGGAAAGTTGATAAGTGATGAGACCGGATTGGAAGTTCACCGTTATAAAAGTGGACCACTTGGCGGTGATCAGCAGATAGGTGCACTGATTGCAGAGGGAAAGCTTGATGCGCTGTTTTTCTTTTGGGATCCACTGAATCCGGCACCTCATGACCCGGATGTGAAAGCGTTGCTGAGATTGTGTTCTGTATGGAATGTTCCGGTTGCCTGTACCCCGGCAACGGCAGATCTGGTGGTCACTTCACCCTTGTTCAGCGATGCCGGTCACCAGCGTCTGGTGCCGGATTACGGTAAGTAATGACCGCCATTTAGTCGCTGAGGCGAAACTCCAGTAACACCATTACGCCGGGCTCAGCCTGTGCCTTGCCGCCTGTAACGGCGGGTTTATAGCGCCATTTGGCCAGTGCCCTGCGAGCCTCGCGGTCGAAGATCTATTTGGGGCTGGCGTCGAGCACCGTAATATCGCTAACGCTGCCGTGCTTATCGATGTTGTAAGACAGCATAACCCAACCTTCAAGGCCGTCGCGGGCCGCCTGAGAGGGGTATTTAGGATCAATACGCACAATTAAATTGGATTCGGCCAGCGCAATATCATCGGTAGATATTATGGGGCTTGTCGCGGCGGTTGGGTGCCTGCCCATGCAGCGCTACAAAACGCTATAAACGCGCCTATCCCCAGCATCCTGATTGCTTTGTTCATTCGATTTTCCTTTTTCGTAAATGTAGCGATTGCCAAAATTACATTGCCATCAGGGGGGGATTAATTCAAGCTGAACACCATTTGGCAACATCGCTGTAAATCCTATGACAGAGCATAACTGGTACCTGTGTACCGAATCCCGGTTAGAACAACAATTCTCAGATTACATTGCGCCGTTCTGGCATGAACATGTGACCCAGGGAAGTTTTCAGGGAAACGGTGATATCAGAGTTAGTTATGCCTACTGTGTTCCCGAGCAAGCCAGGCAATCGGTGCTTATCAGCTCTGGCCGCATTGAATCACTGCTTAAATATAAAGAAGTGATTTATGAGCTTTACCGCAACGGTTTTGCGGTATTTGTGCTGGATCACCGGGGGCAGGGGCTGTCTGGCCGTATGACGGTTAATCCTCATCAGGGATATATCGACGATTTTCAGCACTACGTGGATGACATGTGCCACTTTATCGACGAGATTGTTACCCCACAGCAGCGCGGGGCGTTAAATCTGCTCTGCCATTCCATGGGCTCGGCCATTGGTGCGCTAACCATCCTGCAACGGCCTGCCCAGTTTAATCGGGTGGTATTTGGTTCGCCCATGTTTGGGATTCGTCCGGCTTTACCCGAGTGGCTGGCTAAAGTATTAATCGGGGTTAACCGCTGTGCTAACTGGCTGCTGCCGGGGAGTTCGGGCTATTTCTTTGGTCAGCGCGATTATCATGTCGATGATTTTATGGTTAACCGGCTTACCAGTAGTGAGATACGGTATCAGTTATTCAGAAACCTGTACGCTGAACAGCCCGAGATTCAGCTAGGCGGCGTGACACCGCAATGGCTTGCCGCGGCCAGCGCGGCCATGTGGAAGGTGGAACAACATGCGCAGCAAATTACATTGCCTGCCCTGGTGTTCAGTGCCACCGAAGACACCGTGGTTGATAACAAACGACAGCAGCGGGTGGCGGCCAGTTTTGCCAATGCAGAATACATTGCGGTGGCCGGGGCCCGTCACGAGATCCTAATCGAGCGAGATGCCATCCGCCAACCGGTTATGACCCGCATACTGGACTTCTTTGCCGGCTAGTTTTGACCGGCTGAGTGAAACCTTTCATAATGCATCCCGACTTAGTGAACAGTGAATTGCCATGTTAGATATTGTGTTATACCAACCTGAAATTCCGCCGAATACCGGTAATATTATTCGCTTGTGCGCGAATACCGGTTATGCGTTGCATCTCATAGAGCCACTGGGTTTCGACTGGGATGATAAAAGAGTACGCCGGGCCGGGCTGGACTACCATGAGTTTGCAGACGTAAAGCGTTACGCTAGTTTTGAAACGTTTCTGGCAGAGCGTAAACCAACCCGGGTATTTGCCTGCACAACCAAAGGCAAAGCCTTTCACTCGGATGTTGAGTACCAAAAAGGGGACGCCTTACTGTTTGGCCCGGAAACACGAGGATTACCCGACGATATCATTGATGCTCTACCGCCGGCGCAACGAGTGCGCATACCCATGCTGCCAGACAGTCGCAGTATGAATCTGTCTAATGCGGTTTCGGTTTTTGTTTATGAGTCGTGGCGACAGTTTGGTTATGAAGGCGCGCGGTAGGTGAATAACAGGCTAGAGCCTGTTTAGTTGATCAGATAATTTAAGGGGCTAGCGGATATTGCTTCGCAATTCCGGCATGAATAACAAGCCAATGCTTGTTATTCAGACTTAAGCTCTCTGCCTAGTAAGGCCAGAGCGGCTTCTTTGGGCGATTTACCCTCGTAAAGCACAGCATAAATCTGTTCACAGATGGGCATTTCAACACCGAGCCTGCGGGCCAGAATAACCACTTCCTCAGTGTTACGATAACCTTCAACTACCTGACCAATTTCGCTTATGGCGTTATCAACCGACGTACCTTTGCCTAAAGCAAGACCAAAGCGGCGATTACGGGATTGGTTGTCGGTACAGGTAAGCACCAGATCGCCTAACCCGGCCATTCCCATAAAGGTTTCTGGCTGAGCGCCGGCCTGAACGCCCAAACGGGTAAGTTCAGCCAATCCGCGGGTAATTAACGCAGTTCGGGCATTGGCACCAAAACCCAGCCCATCGGCCAGTCCGGCACCAATCGCGATAACGTTTTTAACCGCGCCGCCAAGTTGAACACCAGTGAAATCAGGGTTTTTATACACCCGAAATGAGCGGGCGCAATGGAGCTTAGCGGCCATCGCATCGATAAACTCATCGTCAGTGGAAGACAGGGAGATAGCCGTGGGCAATCCCGCCGCCATTTCTTTAGCGAAGGTCGGACCGGACAGCACGGCCAGCGGATAGCGCTCGCCAAGTACTTCCAGAGCCACTTCTTTTAACAACCGGCCAGTACCAGGCTCGAGGCCCTTGGTTGCCCATACAATGCGATGAGCGTCGTTCAGTAGTGGCGCCAGTTGTTCCAGCATGCCTTTAAAGGCATGGCTTGGCACCACCACTAAAATGTCGCGACTTTGCGCAACAGCAGTGGCCAAATCGCTTTCAACTGAGAGCGCATCGGGGAACGGTGCGCCGGGCAGATACCGTTCGTTCTGGCGGCTATCTGCCATGGCGGCTAATTTCGCAGTATCTCTGCCCCATATCACTGTGGGCGTATTATTGCGGGCTAAACAAATAGCCAGAGCAGTGCCATAGGACCCTGCTCCAAGAACGGTTACCGACGCGTCATTCATAGGCGGCTTAGGCGTCCAGCTGTTGCTGAGATGCTTGTGCTTCCTGAGCGCGTTTTTGCATGTAAGCAGCAAAGATCGCGTCGAAGTTTACTGGTGCCAGGTTTAATGGCGGGAAGGTACCACGGTTAACCAGGTTGGAAATGGTTTCGCGGGCATACGGGAATAAGGTATTCGGGCAGAAAGAGCCCAGCATGTGCGCTTTATTTTGCTCTGGCATGTCGCCAATCATGAAAATACCAGCTTGTTCTACTTCACACAGGAAAGCCGTTTCTTCGCCCATGGTTGCCGTAACAGTCACCGACAGTACGACTTCAAACAGGTTGCCATCGAGCTTGTCAGTAGAGGTATCAATGTCCAGTTTGATTTCTGGCTTCCACTCTTTGGTGAAAATGCCCGGCGCATTGGGCGATTCAAAAGAAATGTCTTTTGTGTAAATACGCTGGATATTGAACTGAGGCGCTTGACCCTGGCCGGCAGCGGCGTTTTCTTGATTGCTTTGATTTTCTTCAGACATGTTTTTACCTAAGTGTAATTTTAAATTTTATAAGAATAATTAGCTGGCCAGCAGTGGATCGAGCTCTTGCTGTCGTTCCAGGGCAAACATATCATCACAACCGCCGATATGCTGGTCGTTAATGAATATTTGCGGCACTGTGTAACCGCCGTTTGCGCGCTCAATCATAACATCGCGCAAAGCCGGTTCCGCATCGATGGCATATTCGGTGTATTCAACACCTTTATGCTGTAGCAGGGACTTAGCCCTGGTGCAAAATGGGCAATAAGCTTTGGTGTAGATTTCGACTTTACTCACAATAGCGGCCTTGTAGTTGATTATTTAGCAACGGGTAAGCCAGCTTGAGACCAGGCGTTCATACCGCCTTTTAACACGTTCACTTTGCTGAAACCGTCTTTGGTCATGGCTGCGGCTACGCCGCGCGCACTGTTACCCATAGCACAAACAACAATAATGGGCGTGTCTTTAAGTTTTTCAAGCTTACTGAAGTTCTTTTCACGAACCTCTTCCGGTTTGATTTGCCGGGCACCAGTGATATGACCTGCCTTAAAGTCATTGGCAGCGCGGGTATCAAGAACCACTGCATCTTCACGGTTAATCAGCAAAGTCATTTCGTGCACACTGACTTCTTTGACAGGGGAAATCAGGCCACTGACATAGGTGTAAGCCAGCATAACAACCAGCGCTAGCCAGATCCCTGCCAGTATAATATTGTTGCCAGCAAATTCGATGAGTTGATCCATTACGTCTTCCCAATGCATCGGTTTGTTAAAAAAAGAGTGCAAAGTATATAGAAAAAAACAACAGAAACCAGCTTTGCGCAGAGGAAGCCCAGTTATTACAACGCTGTGAGGGCTAAATTACTGTACTGCAGACGGTTAATTCACATTATCAATTAAGCTGATTGACGTATTTTTCTACTTCTCCTCTTCATTCCACCCTAGGG
The DNA here is from genome assembly GCF_913058315.1 of uncultured Alteromonas sp. Taxonomy (GTDB): domain Bacteria; phylum Pseudomonadota; class Gammaproteobacteria; order Enterobacterales; family Alteromonadaceae; genus Alteromonas. The sequence goes on from NZ_CAJXQY010000067.1 coordinate 15,419, forward strand.
TTTGGTAATATAAATGTATGCCTCGCCCTACGGAACAATCCAAAGCCTGACAATATCGGTACCTAATAATAAGCCGGGCAAGTGGATAATTAACCCGAACAGCATCGCCTGATAAGGGCAACGACATTTTTACAGGAGAACCCATGACGCAATCCAAGAAAACACTGGCACTAATCGTACTCGATGGCTGGGGATATCGTGAGGATGCAGATCAAAATGCCATTTTGGCCGCCAATACGCCAAATCTGGATGCTTTAACCAAAGACTACCCCAGCACGCTCATTAGCGGCTCCGGGCTGGATGTGGGGTTACCTGAAGGGCAAATGGGTAATTCGGAAGTGGGTCACGTTAATCTGGGCGCTGGTCGTGTGGTTTATCAGGATTTTACTAAAGTCACCAAGTCTATTGCAGATGGTGAATTTGAACATAACCCAACGCTGGTAAAAGCCATTGATGATGCAGTGAGTCAGGATAAAGCCGTGCATATTATGGGGCTGTTATCGCCCGGTGGCGTTCACAGCCACGAAGACCATATTTTTGCGGCGCTGAAAATGGCTGCCCACCGTGGAGCGAAAAAAGTGTACTTGCACGCTTTCCTGGACGGTCGTGATACTCCACCACAAAGTGCTGAAGCGTCGCTTGAAAAAGCGGATGCGGTATTTGCTGAAATTGGCTGTGGTAAAACGGCAACCATTATTGGTCGTTATTTTGCTATGGACCGCGATAAGCGTTGGGATCGGGTGCAGAAAGCTTACTATTTAATTACCCAGGGTAAAGGCGAAGCATCTGCCGAGTCAGCCGTAGCAGGGTTAAAAGCCTCCTATGATGCCGGTAAAAACGACGAATTTGTGCCGCCAACCGTTATCGGTGACAGCGTTAGTGTGGAAGATGGTGATGCCATTATCTTTATGAATTTCCGTGCTGACCGCGCGCGTCAGTTAACTCAGGTATTTGTAGAAAAGAGCTTTGAGGGTTTTGAGCTGGCTGTTAAACCAGAACTTTCGGCTTTTGTGATGCTAACCCAGTACTCTGCAGACTTCGATGCACCGGTAGCCTTCCCGTCTGAGAAGCTGGTAAACGTATTAGGCGAGTGGTTAGAAAAGCAAAATAAAACGCAGTTGCGTATTTCGGAAACCGAAAAATATGCCCACGTGACGTTTTTCTTCTCTGGCGGTGTTGAGAAAGAATTCAAAGGCGAAGAACGTATTCTGATCCCATCACCTGATGTGGCGACTTATGATTTACAACCGGAAATGAACTCAGAAAAACTCACCGACGAGCTGGTTGGGGCCATTGAGTCCGGTAAGTTTGACGTGATCATCTGTAACTACCCTAACGGTGATATGGTAGGCCATACCGGCGACTTCAATGCTGCAGTGAAAGCCTGTGAAGCGGTAGACAAATCTATCGGACGGGTGATTGAAGCCATGAAGAAAACCGGTGGCGAATGCCTGATCACTGCTGACCACGGTAATGCTGAGCAGATGGTAGACAATGAGTCTGGTCAGGCCCACACCGCCCATACCAGTGAACCGGTCCCCTTTATTTACTTTGGCCGTGATGCAGAGCCCCGTAAGGGCGGCACACTCAGCGACGTAGCACCTACCATGTTGCACCTGATGGGCGTGGAGCAGCCAGAAGAAATGACAGGAACACCTATAATGACACTTAAGTCTTAAATAGAGGTATGCAATTAATTGCAGTGTTGTTAAAAGCCTGTGCCACCAGCCTTGTGCTGGTGGCATTGTTGTATGGGGCGTTGTTTGCTGAAGCCGCTTTCGCACAAAGTGAAGAGGCGGAGCAGGAGCTCGCGGCATTGCAGGAAGAGTTAAAAGCGCGCCAACAAGCGCTGCAAGGCAATAAAGCGGATGCCGAAGAGCTGCAGTCGGTACTCGAAGAGTCAGAGAAAAACATTGGTGCCGTGGCAAGACGGCTTAACAATACGAAGTCAGCGCTGGTAGATAACAGGGCCCAACAAGAAACGCTGACCGACAGACGTAATGAACTTGAGCAAGCCATTGCGCAGCAGCAGGAACTGCTGGGCGGACAACTCAGAACCGCTTTTATCTCAGGCAATTATGATTACGCCAAAATGGTGTTTTACCAGGAAGATGCCGCCCGGTTTGAACGCGTGCTCACTTATTATAAATATCTTAATGAAGCCCGGCAGAAAGAGATCACCCAATTTAAAGCCAGCGTAACCGAGCTGGAGCAGGTTAATGCGCAGTTGCAGGTTAAGGCACAGGAATTAACCGCGTTGCTGAGCGATCAGGAGCGTCAGCAAAATGAGCTGGTGGCCCGCCAACAGGACCGGCAGCAAACACTGGTTAAATTACGCAGTAAAATAGCTACTGAAGAAGGTCGCATAGCTCAGCTCAGAGAAGCGGAGCAAGCCTTGGTTGAGGCGATTGAACGGGCCCAAAGGGCGAGCCAGATCCCGCAGGAGCTCACCGGCTTATCCCAAGATAAAGGTAAACTGCTTAAACCAGCCAGCGGCACACTGCGCCGGTTGTTTGGTAAACGCCGCCAGGGCCAGGTACGCTGGAAAGGTATTATGATAGACGGTCGCGAAGGCAGTGCCGTAAAAGCCATCGCCCACGGTAGAGTCATTTATTCTGACTGGCTCAGAGGCTTTGGGTTGGTGACCATCATAGAACATGGCGATGGTTATATGTCGGTTTACGGGCATAATCAGGCATTGCTTCGCTCAGCCGGCGACGCTGTTGCCAAAGGGGAAACCGTGGCGCTACTCGGCCAGAGTGGGGGACAGTCCTCCCCTAATTTATATTTTGAGATTCGTCATAAGGGTAAGGCGCTTAACCCACTGCAGTGGCTGGATATTTAGCCGAACATTGGGAAATTCGTATGGTTTTGGCAAGGCCGGTATAGATGCCGATAAGGGCAATCATATTGGTGTTTAGGTTACTGGCTGGTATGCTAGCGCCCATAACAAAAGAAAATAATCAGGTCTTAGTGCGCTTTTGAAACAGCTCGGTATTTATTGCTTAATGATATTAGGGTTACTGGGTAGTCTGCCAGCCAAGGCCGCCAGTCGCTCAACTCCGCACGCCCAACCTGCAGAGATATATATCATTATTGATGATATGGGTTATCGCGCCACCGATGAGCAGGCATTCGCGTTACCCAAATCAGTGACCTTTTCCATATTACCCCATACGCCACAGGGTCAGTCATTAGCTGAACGTGCCCATGCCGAATCCCGTGATGTCATGTTGCACCTGCCTATGGAAGCTAGTACTAACAAACCTTTAGGGCCCGGTGCAATAACATCTTCGATGTATGCAGAAGAAATTATCCAGACTGTTGAGTCGGCGCTGACATCGGTACCTTACGCGATTGGTGTGAATAACCATATGGGCAGCGTGCTCACGGCTTCAGGTCAGGCGTTGCAGCCGTTGATGGATGTGATCAAAAAAAGCGGGCTGTTTTTTGTGGACAGCCGCACCACGCGTTTTACCGTAGCCCAACAGGTTGCCAGCGAGAATGATATTCCTAACGCCAGACGGCATGTTTTTCTCGATCACGAACAGTCTGAAGATTTTATGAATACGCAGTGGCAGCGAGCGATGGCACTCACTAAAACCCATCAGAAAGTCATTATTATTGCTCACCCTCATCCCGGCACCATTGCCTTTTTGCTGAACAAACTCAGCAGCTCCGCCAATCGCCATTTCGCGCTTAAGTCGATGCATGACTTTTTTGCAGCGCCGGGTGAAGTGCAGCGCGAATTTGCCACTACCAATAATGCTCAGGTAAGCGTAGCCGCGCCCAACTAACCGCTTTTTGTACAAGTCTTTATAAGCAAACTCATGTCATTCGTCGTAATTTACGGCTAATTACGGGTAGATCGCCGATGGGATCTTGAAAATTGTGCAAGATGTTATATTATAACATCCAAGCTGAAGGTAAGGTAGTTATGCAATCACCCATCGACAATCCAACATTTTTAGACCGACTTGGCATCTGGATCTCGAGTCTGTGTGCTTTGCATTGTCTGGCGATCCCATTGCTGCCACTGCTGGCTTCGAGTATGTTTGGCCAAACCTGGTTTGAGCGGACCATTTTAAGTTTGTCTATTTTGATCGGTAGTGTGGCTCTTATTAGTGGTGCAGTGCGATACCACGGTAAGTATTACCCGCTACTGCTATTACTGTCTGGTGGCGCTATTTACTGGTTTAAAGACATGTTTGGCGAGTCTGGTGAGCCTTTCACCATCGCTTTTGGCGCAGGCCTTATCATTCTGGGCCACTGGTTAAACCTACGGTTGTGTCGTAAATGCCGCTGTTGCAAAGGCAAAGTGGTGTCACAGCATCTGGCCAGTAATCACCGTTAAACTAGCGGCAGAGTACTTCCCGCGCGATATCCGGTACGTTGGTAAAAATACCATCGACTCCCCAGGCTTTTAGCATCAGCATATCCTCCGGGTAATCAACGGTATAAACCAATACTTTTAAACCGGCCTCACGGGCTTCCTTGACGTAAACTTCATCTACGACATCCAGTGCCATATGTAACGAAAAGGCGTCCAGATCATTGGCAAAGCCCAAACCATTTTCGGGATACGTTGCGGTAAGAGCGCCAATGCGTACATCCGGCCAGGCGGCTTTAATCTGGCGTATCCAGCGGTGATTAAAAGAAGAAATAATCAGATTTTCAGCGGGGAATCCGGTTTGTGCCAACCCCTGATGTATTTTCTCCAGCCAGGTGTTCACATTGTTCAGATGTTTAATTTCCACATTCAACACCGCATTTGCTGGCAGTGTTTCGAAGACCTCCGACAGAAAAGGAATAACTTGTCCGTTGCCGGCATCCAGACTGCGTAAGTAAGACAGTGAATGACTGGTGACCATGCCTTTGCCGGTGGTCGTGCGGTTTAACCAACGATCGTGAATAATGATAATGTCGTCTTCAACCTGATAGACGTCGAGCTCGACGCCTGTTGCCTGTTGTGCCATAGCCAGAGAAAAGGCGGCCAGGGTATTTTCAGGTGCTGCTGCGCTCGCGCCGCGATGACCTAGGATCCACATAACGATTACTCATTGGTGGCAGAAGCTGATTTATGGGTGTTTACTGTTTCATAAATTGACGCTGAGGTCACTAAAATTCCGCCTAACAGGGTTTGCCAGCCTGGTGATTCGTGAAGCAGAATAATGGCAAAGATAACTCCGTAAAAGGGTTGCATACAGGCTATCAGTGAGAAGGTCTTGGCCCGCAGGTGAGCGAGGCTGTTGGCAACCAGAGCATGTGGTAACGCGGTAAAGGCGGTACCCAGCAACAGCAACAACAACCACACGCTGGTTTCCTGTTGGGTTTGGGGTAATTCGCTGAACGGCAGCAGACATAAAACAATGATCAGTGTTTGCCAGGCCATCGAACGCGCGCCGCTGTAGTGAGAAAAGTACTTTCTTAGCGATAAGTTCCGCACCGCGTATAGGACTGCAGAAATAATGCCCAGTCCTACGCCAAGCGTCACATCGTTGTCCAGGGATACCTCAGGAACAATCAGTACTATACCTATCACCACCACCAGGGCACTAAGCATATCCTGCCAGGCCAGGCGGGTTTTCTCGAACAGTGGTTCCATGAGCACGGTGATCACCGGAAAGGTAAACATGGCTATCATGCCTACTGAGACGCCGGCATACTGCATTGAGGCAAAATAGGTGGCCCAGTGCGCGGCCATGAGCATACCGAGTCCGATAGCGATAAAATAATCAGGCCGCCGTTCAAGGCGTAAATGCTCTCTGCCAGCCCTGACAAATAAGCATAGTGCCAGGCAGGCAAACAAGCTGCGGCCTAACGTAATATCGATGGCACTAAGCGGGATGATATTTGAAAAGAGCCCGGTTCCACCCAGAAGAACGACTGCAAGATGAAGGGTAATAAGGCTCTTTTTAACCGGATCCATTAATCGGCTTGTGCGGTTAATTTGGTCGCAAAAGGTTGGCCTAAACGCGTTACCTGCTCCAGTGCCAGATCGGCAAACTCGACCTTGTCGGGTTCAAAACACACAACAATCGTAGAGCCCAGTTTGAACTGACCTAGCTCTTCCCCTTTCGCCAGCGAGACCCCTTCGTTGTCTTCGTAATGCCAGTGAGTGACATGCTTACCTGCCGGCGGCGTGACGGTACCGGCCCATACGGTGTCGATACTAGCGACAATGGTCGCGCCTACTAAGACAATGGCCATTTTGCCAACCGGTGTGTCATAAACGGTAACAACCCGTTCGTTACGGGCAAATAAACCTGGTACGTTCTCGGCAGTCAGGGGGTTAACTGAAAACAGCTCACCCGGCACATACACCATATCGGTTAACTTGCCTTCGATTGGCATATGAATGCGGTGGTAATCTTTAGGAGACAAGTAAATAGTGGCAAATTTACCGCCTTTGAACGGCTTGGCTAAATCCGGGTTACCACCGAGCAGGGCTGATAACGTAAATTTGTGGCCCTTGGCCTGAATCAGATCTTCGCCAACAATATCGCCAAACTGGCTGACCGTACCGTCGACTGAGTGACACAGGATGTCGTCATTTTCTTCAATCGGACGTACCCCAGGTTTCAGCGGGCGGGTAAAAAATGCATTAAAGCTACGGTAGTCTTCGGGTTGTGAGTACATGGCCTCATCCATATTGACCTTGAACTGTTTAATAAACACTTTAATCAGCCAGTTGGTAATAGCGCCAGCTTCGGCGGCGGCCAGTTTACCCACTAGCCGGGATATAAGGTGTTTAGGCAGTACATACTGCAGGTTGACTTTAAACCAATTCAACAAAGTGAATGCTCCTAATTACAGGTTGTCCGGCACAGCTTGGGGCTATTTGCGGAGATTGGTGGCTATTGTAGCCGATTTTGCGGCGAAACATACCAACATAAGGTTATGGTTCATCAGGGTTTGATATAAGACGGCTCGCATATGCCGGGCGCTGATCGGCCATGGCAGCAATGATTTTGTGGTAATTATCGTAACGATGCTGATTAATCTTACCCTCTTCCACGGCCTGACGAATAATGCAGCCGGGGTCGTTAAGGTGTTTACAGTCGCGGAACTTGCAGCCGCCCAGGTAATCTCTGAATTCAATGAATCCCCAGGTAATCCGCTCTTCAGGTAAATGCCAGAGCGCAAACTCACGGACGCCGGGAGAGTCGATTAAGTCTCCGCCGGATGGAATAGCCAGTAGTTTTGCTGCGGTGGTAGTATGCGTGCCCAGTCCCGAGTTTTCAGAGATTTCGCCAACCAGCTCGTCAGCATCTGGCAGAACCTGATTAATAATACTGGATTTGCCCACACCAGATTGACCAACAAACACGCTGGTTTTATCGCGCAGGCGTTCGTGTAAGTCGGCAACGCCTTCGCCGCTTTTGCAACTGGTGAGTAACAGTTCATAGCCCAGGGTCTGGTAGATAGCCAGCGACGCGCTGACCGTCTCACGTTCTTCGTCGCTTAACAGCTCGACTTTGTTAAGAACCAGCAGCGGCTTTATATCGGTGTCTTCACAGGCTACCAGGTAGCGGTCGATGATATTCAGTGACAGGTCCGGTTTTACCGACGACACGACAATAATCTGATCAATGTTCGCTGCGATGGGCTTTACGCCATCATAAAAGTCAGGGCGGGTTAAGACAGTACGCCGGTCCTGTACAATTTCGATAACCCCGCCTATATTTTCGTCGGGAACTTCGGAACGGGCGAACAGGACTTCATCGCCGCACACCACCGATTCGATGGTGCGACGAATGTGACAACGAACAACGTTGCCTTCTTTGTCCTGAACATCGGCTTGCTTACCAAAGCGACCTATTACCCGGCCGGCCAGCAACGAGGATAAATCTGCCGACGATTGCTGCTTACCTGACAGGCGTTTCTGGCGGTTTGCCGCAACCTGTCGCTTTTGTCGATGGGATAATTTGGGTTTCTTGGCCACGCCGGTCTCGATGTTTGCGTTTTAGGCTGTGCATGATACCTTTTGTGCACTTTATGTGTCACCTCTTGAAAGAAAATAGGCAAGGTTAATGGCAAAAAACAATGACAATCTGGTGTGGATCGATATGGAAATGACCGGTCTGGACCCTGAAACCTGTAAAGTGCTGGAGATTGCCACTATTGTAACGGATGCGCAGCTCAACGTGCTTGCTGAGGGGCCGGTCATCGCGGTGCATCAGCCCGACGAAATTCTCGACGGTATGGATGAATGGTGCACCCGGGTACACGGTGAAAGTGGTCTTACCCAACGTTGTCGGGACAGTCAGCTCGATGAAGACGCGGCCTCACAACAAACTATTGCTTTTCTGGCCCAATACGTAGACGCCGGTAAGTCGCCTTTATGTGGCAACACGATAGGTCAGGATCGTCGCTTTATGGTGAAGTATATGCCAGAGCTGGAAGCGTATTTTCATTATCGCAACGTGGATGTGAGTACGATTAAGGAGCTGGTGCGCCGTTGGAAACCGGAAGCGCTCGACGGATTTACCAAGCAAGGCACTCACCAGGCACTGGACGATATTCGTGAATCTATCGCCGAAATGCAGTTTTATCGTGAGAAAGTGTTTAGTATTTAAGCATTCAGACAAAAAAACGCAAAAAAATGAAAATAGGTGTTGCACTGGCAAAATAATTTTGTAAAATGCGCACCACTTCAAACGAAGTGCCACTCTTAAGCGGGAATAGCTCAGTTGGTAGAGCACAACCTTGCCAAGGTTGGGGTCGCGAGTTCGAATCTCGTTTCCCGCTCCAATTTCTCATCCAGAGAAGTTTTTAAATTCAGAAGTAATGTACAGCGCGACCCCAAGGGGCCAGCGACAGCTTGGCTGCCAGTTGAATCTCGTTTCCCGCTCCAATTTCTCATCCAGAGAAGTTTTTAAATTCAGAAGTAATGTACAGCGCGACCCCAAGGGGCC
>NZ_CAJXQY010000068.1 GCF_913058315.1 uncultured Alteromonas sp.
GCAGCAAATCCTGACCCTAGGACTGGCGACTGAAAAGCAATTTATCCCTTTAGATAGCGAGCTTTATATCAGTCGAGTGAAAGCACAACCACTCACCAAAGCATTTGCGGATGGTCGTAGTATCGTAGCAAAACGCTATCGTGATGCGCAGTCAATGAGTAAGCCGGAGATGATCCACCGCATGATTAAGCGAGCCGCGCGGTCCGACATTCATGCGCAATATTTTTTAGCTGATTCATGGTTTGCCAGTAAGTCCATACTGGCCTTTATGGACGCGCAATCGTTAGTCTCCATTGTCCGCATGAAGAAAAATAAGACGCGCTATCGCACTATGGATAACACCTCGGCTCTAGCAACAGCGGCTGAGCTTTACCAACACCACATCAAAGGCCAATGGCAGAAGATTAAGGGTAGACCATACCAGTCTAAGGCGATCACCGTTGAGTTGAATCTAGCAAAAAGCATCAAAGAGCCTGATCACTGGATCAAGGTCAAGCTGTTGTTTGTTCGTGGTGTCAACGAAGAAAAACAGCGCGCTGGAAAGCATGATTGGGCCTTGTTTTTATCCACCGACACTCACCTCAGTGATGAGAGAATACTCGAAATCTATGCGTTGCGCTGGGGCATCGAAGTGTACTTTAAGGAAGCGAAACAAAAGCTTGGGTTCCTCAAAGAGCAAAGTACACATTACAGTGCTTATATCGCGTCCATCCATTTAACGGCGCTGCGATTCTGCTTGCTGCTACTGACTCAACACGAGGAAGGTGCCGCTAGACTGAGTGATAGTCGTAACGACATGATCAACAGTCTGTGCACCTTAGATTTTGCTAGCCGACTCTGGGTTATCTTTAGAGCACTGATATCGGGAGCGCTTGATGAGCTCAGCAAGCTATACGGAGTCAGCGCCGCACAAGAGATCATGAACCAAATAGACAAAACGGTTCAGGAGTTCTTTATGCAAGTCATGCAAATGGATACCTTCACGCTGAGGCTAGAAGCCAAATCTATTGGTGATGAGTGCTGATTTTAGGCTAAACTGAACTCCGAAACTTGAGTAATAATATTGTCGATGCCGGCTTTATGCAGCAGTTGGCCGAGTAATAACCCGGACGGCCCTGAGCCGATAATGGCAACCTGTGTTTTGGTGTTCATAGCGATGACTCCCGGTGAACAAATCAATTCTGAGCGGTTAATAATGGAAGATAGAGACCATAATTGTTATTCACTTATGCTTTAAAGTGTTGTACTTTTTAATCACATGTTAAATTTTTGTCATGGCTGCTTGCAGCTGTGAGCGTGTCAGGAGAACCGCTTTGACGACAACGCAAAAGCAGATCCCGTTTTACGATCTCTACGGCGAGTCCTTTATGCGCATGCAGCCAGACTTCGTGCATCTGGAAGATATTCAGTCGCGCAGCGCTAACCTGGGTTGGGAAATTAAACCTCACCGCCACGCTAATCTGGCGCAAATTATTTGTGTTTTCGACAGTCAGTGGCAGGTACAGCTGGATGATGATGTTCGTCAGCTGTCGGGCAACTGGGTGGTAACGTTACCGCCGGGGGTGGTGCACGGCTTTAACTTTGCGCCCAATACCAAAGGCTTTGTGTTGTCGATTAATGCCGACGTGATTGCCAATATGGAAATGGGCGAGGACATTAGTGCATTTAACCAGCTGGTATGGTTACCGCAGACGATTGAATTTCGCAGCGCCCGGCAGGCTGAGCGGTATTTTAGTTACCTGATGATGCTGGCCGATGAAATGAACATCAGCGACCCCGGAGCCTCTACCACTATCCGATTGTTGTTAAAGCTGTTGTTTATCACTATTGCCCGGCAACGCCAGCTCGACTCGGTTCAGAGCGGGCCTTCTGGTAGGGAAAACCGCATTCTGCTGGGCTTTCGTGAACTTATCGACAAGCATTATCAGGATCATATGACGGTGGACGACTATGCCGAAAAATTATTTGTTTCGGTGTCTACCCTTAGCCGTATCTGCCGTCAGCAGCTGTCGCAAACCCCTAAAAGGCTGGTGCATCAGCGACTCATTAGCGAGGCCCGGCGACGGTTGATTTACACCCAGCAGACCCTGGATGAAATTGCGCTGACCCTGGGCTTTAAAGACACGGGCTATTTTTGTCGCTTCTTCAAACAGATGGAAGGCACCACTGCCGGCGAATTTCGTCAGCAGAAACGTCAATAATGACAAGATTAATTGCATTCCATTATTGTAATGCAAGCCGGATTTATATTTAAAATTTTGTAATATATGGTTTTTTTACTATTCGGTAGAGCTTTATTAAAGCCTTTTTATATTTTCGATATAGGAAAAACTAATGGCGTTTTGCAGTTTTCTAAACTGCAAGGTCATAACAGGTGGCGCATACTGTGGCGTAAATACTATACGGGCTCAGTGTGTTACCGCCGACAGGATAATTGTAGATTTTCATCTTTCAATTGTACTTTTTAGTCAGGGCTGTTCGCGGGGACGACTCAAAGTCTGCCAAATCAACAGGTTGCTACCCAACAGGCATTTGTGGGCAACCAATTTTCAGGAGTGGGCCATGAGCCAATTTGTTATGGATGCTGACTGGTTGCACTGGCACCAGTCACCATCGGTACCAGCTTTCAAAGTGCCGGCAGGGGCCGTGGATGCGCATTGCCATGTATTTGGTCCGGGTGACCAGTTTCCCTTTGCCCCACAACGTAAATACACCCCATGTGATGCCTCAAAGGATCAGTTGTGGGCACTCCGTGACTATCTTGGCTTCAGTCGTAACGTGATTGTTCAGGCGACCTGTCATGGTGCCGACAATCGCGCGCTGGTGGACGCCCTGAACCATTCTGATGGCCTGGCTCGCGGAGTTGCCACGGTCACCGAGTCGATTACCGATGAAGAGCTTAAAAGTTTGCATGAAGCAGGCGTACGCGGGGTTCGGTTTAACTTCGTGAAACGTCTGGTGGATGCATTGCCGTTCGACGCGCTGAAAGTTATCGCCGATAAAATTAAGCCCTTAGGCTGGCATATCGTGATTTATTTTGAGGCCCAGGAGCTGCCTGAGCTGTACGATTTCTTTACTGCTTTGCCAACCACCGTGGTGGTGGATCATATGGGGCGGCCGGATGTGACTAAGCCGGTGGATGGCCCTGAGTTTGCACTGTTTCTAAAACTGCTGGAAGAGAACGAAAACTTCTGGAGTAAGGTCAGTTGCCCGGAGCGCATCTCAAAAGTGGGACCGGCCGGTAGCTATGACGATGTGGTGCCCTTTGCCCGAACCGTGGTGGAGCGATTTCCTGACCGCGTTTTATGGGGCACCGACTGGCCGCATCCGAACATGAAGTCGCACATGCCTGACGATGGCCATCTGGTAGATATGATCCCCAAAATTGCGCCGACTGAAGCATTGCAGAAAAAATTACTGATTGATAACCCTATGCGCCTGTACTGGGCGGATTAGACACCGTGCCGGCAGGAATCACCGCCGGTAGTAACGAAACGGGAGTTTTTATGAAGATTGTTGTGGTAGGACCGGGTGCATTTGGCATCAAGCATTTAGATGGTCTGAAAAATATAGAGAGCGCTGAAGTGGTAGGCCTGGTGGGTCGTGACGCAGCGAAAACCCAGGCAGTGGCCGACGAATATGCCATCCCCCATGTTTATACCTCGCTGGAAGAGGCGCTGGAAAGCGACGCCGATGCCGTGATCCTGTGTACCCCAACGCAGATGCATGCTGCCCAGGCGATTGCCTGTATGAAAGCGGGCAAGCATGTGCAGGTGGAAATTCCACTGGCAGACAGCTGGGAAGATGCCCAGGAAGTGCTCAAAGTACAGGAAGAAACCGGTAAGGTGTGCATGGTAGGTCATACCCGTCGTTTTAATCCGTCGCACCAGTATGTGCATAACAAAATCACTGCCGGTGAGCTCAACATTCAGCAAATGGATGTGCAGACGTATTTCTTCCGCCGCAAAAATATTAATGCCAAGGGCGAGCCCCGTTCATGGACCGATCACCTGCTTTGGCATCATGCCGCCCACACGGTAGATTTGTTTGCTTACCAGGCGGGCAGCAAAGTGGTGAAAGCCAATGCTATTCAGGGGCCGATTCACCCGGAACTGGGTATTGCCATGGATATGTCTATCCAACTGCTGGCCGAAAATGGCGCTATGTGCACGCTGTCTTTATCGTTTAATAACGACGGCCCGCTGGGCACGTTCTTCCGCTATATCTGTGACAACGGTACCTATATTGCCCGTTACGATGATTTGGTAGACGGCCGGGAAAATGCCATTGATGTGTCGCAGGTGGATGTGTCGATGAATGGCATCGAGTTACAGGACCGTGAGTTTGTCGCGGCCATTAACGAAGGACGTGAGCCTAACAGCAGTGTCGCCCAGGTCTTTGACTGTTATCGTGTACTGTACGAACTGGAGCAGCAGTTAAACGCTCAGTAATGCATACCTGTACAACGTAAACGGAAAGGATTAACGCTATGTTACAACGCAAACTGGCTGGCCGTCTGGTATCAGAAATTGGCCTGGGGTGCATGAACCTCAACCACGCCTATGCCAAAAAGGTCGATCAGGCCACGGCGACCAGCCTGCTTACGAAAGCTTTTGAGGCGGGTGTGACCCATTTTGATACGGCGGCATTGTATGGCTTTGGCAGTAACGAAAAGATGGTGGGTGAAGCCATTAAACCGTTTCGCAAGGACATCTTTCTGGCCAGTAAGTGCGGTATGACCGGCGTAAATGGTAAACGCACTATCGACGGTCATCCGGCAACGTTAAAAGCAACACTGGATACCGCACTAGGGAGTCTGCAAACAGACCATATCGACCTTTATTATCTGCACCGTATCGACCCGGATGTGCCGGTTGAGGAAAGCGTGGGTACCCTGGGTGATATGGTTAAAGCCGGCAAGATAGGCGCGGTGGGGTTATCGGAAGTCTCTGCTGAGACGCTGCGAAAAGCCCATGGCGAATACCCCATTGCGGCGCTGCAAACCGAGTATTCTCTGTGGACCCGTAATGCCGAGATTGCGGTACTTGATGCCTGTAAGGAACTTGGCGTGGACTTTGTGGCCTTTAGCCCGCTGGCACGCGGTTATCTTGCTGGTGGCGTGGATCCGGCGGCCATGAGAGACGGCGATATTCGTAAAGGGATGCCCCGTTTCCAGGGCGATAACTGGGCGGTGAATCAGCAGTTGTATGCCGACTTCGCAGCGCTGGCGGCCTCTGCAGAGATTACCCCGGCACAGTTAGCCATGGCCTGGGTACTCGCTCAGGGCGAACATATTCATGCCCTGCCAGGCACCAGCAGCGAAGCGCATCTGATGGAAGATTTACAGGCCAGTGGCCTGCAACTGCCGCCGGAATTGCTGGTGAAGGCCGATGAGCTGATCAATCGCCAGACAGTGAAAGGGGCTCGTTATCCGGCCGGCGCTCAGGCCGACATTGATACCGAGGATTTTGCCGAAGCGTAGTCACAAATCAGTTCACCCATCCCGGGTGAACTGACTTTCTTCACAAACTAGCGTTGTGCGAGCGCAAGCGCAGCATTAACGGTAAACAGATAAAGCCCGCCTACGTTAATCACATACTCGTTCTCACCCCACAGGAACGGCCAGTTTTCCTTATTTTCCGGCAGGTCCGGTTTCAGAATTAACACACCCGGTACAATGGCCCCGCTAATAAACGAATAATCCGCCCGGTTCATACCATAAGCCACTTTTTTCGAAACGGTACCGACATTAGAGACAAACGAAATATCGGAGTCCGGGTGGGTGCCGTACAGGTAATCGAGTGAACGGTAAATTAACTCACTATCGAACAGATCGGGAAACGCGGTGTGCAGGTAGTACTGGGTAATTGCCATCTGCAAAATGGTGCCATTACCCGCCCAGCCATACTCGGTAATGGTGACACCGAACGGGTTTTTGCTGGTAGCGGCTTCAAGCGCTGGTTTGTATTTCTGCGCCGCCCGGCGAATACGCTGTGCATACGCTTTGTCCATATGCGGCAGCGCGCGAATAGCAATCACTGCGGCGCGGCTGAATTCCCCTTCGATATAGGGCAGCAAGTCTTTCACTGCGCGTTGGTATTGCTTGTCGCCGGTGGTGATAAGCAGCTCTACCGCGGCTTTGAGTTTTTCCTCTTCCAGGCCACCGCCGGTAGTATTGCCCACCTTAAACCTATCCGGTGCATGGCTCGCTTCCTCCTGCCAGGCTGCTATAGCGGTTTCTAGGCATTCGGCTGCCAGCGCCGGATTGTAGTCGGCCATGGCCCGACTCGCCGCCGCCAGCGCGGCCATAGAGCCGTAGTTGAGCGGCGTGGACTTGCCGGTAAATGCCCAGCGGTCGTCAAACACACCGCTGCGAGTGCCATCCGATTCGGTATCGCTCATGGCCGCATCGTAGATCAGATTGTCGGTCATGGTGAGGCCATCACCGAGGTGCGTATACTGGCTTAAATCCGGCACGATAATGCCAGGAATAGCGTGACCCACCGCTTTGTACTGAGCCAGCAATGCCAGACTGCCGTGCTCTATTTGCTGTAACAGATCGGGCTTGCCGTCCGGCACGTGAATATCCACATAGTTGCGCTCGTAATCCACCAGCGTGGTATCGCGGGTCAGGCCAAATTCTTCCCAGGTCTGTACCAGTGCGGTCACGGTGTGATACTGAGTTTGCGTGCGAATATCGTAGTCACCGGCATCATACCAGCCGCCTACGTTAAGTCCGGGGATATGTTCCCCCGGTTCGTAAGGCGTATCGGTAGTGGGGCCCTGAGCATATAAATCAAAGTGGGTGTGATTTAGCGGTGCCTGCAATGCGTCATCCAGATGGGAAGCGCCATGCCATACCCGGTATGCCTCGTTAATCAGCATATGGTCCATCTGTACCGGAAAATAGTGGTCGAGGGTAGGGTGCCAGGCGTTATCCAGCACGTCTGCGTCGATAGAAAATGGCGCGGTGGTGGTATCACCGTAGCGTAACTGGTAAACGCCGCTGGTGGTGACATCGCTGAAATCAAACGCCGCGTACTGATAGCGGGTGTAGTTCTCCTGCTTTTCAGGCCGGGCCTTTTTAACCGTCGTTGTGGTGCCGTCGGGATTAACCCGTAACAACTCGGCCAAGCCGGTGAGCGACGCTCTGGCATCAAGCTCAATAACAGCGCGCTTGGTTTGTTGAGGCAGGTAACCCACCTGCGAATGGCCTATAACCGGCGCACGTAACCAGTTGTTATCGGTGCTGGCCGTTAGCTGCCATTTGGCCAGTGTACCGCTTTTCCCGGCAGGCAGCAGGCTACGCACCACATACCAGCCGTTCTGGGCCTTAGCACGGCCGTCATAAAGTGCCAGAGGGAGTGACTCAGACACTATAGCTACCCGCTTTTGAGCGTCTTCAGGAGCCAGCACAAGATGTTGTCCTGAGGCCAGCGGCTCTGGCTCATGCTCGCCAATAATTTCTTTTACGCCAGTGGGGTAGAGCGGGAAGCTGCCGGGTTTGCCGTCGGCCAGAAAGCTGGTTTCCATGTAGGTGGCCGGTAAGAATTCCATATTAAACCCGGCTTTACCTTCCAGAGCGGGCGGCAGCGGATTGGGCGACGACAGGGTAATTTCAACGCCGTTATCAATGGGCCTGGCGGTAATGGTGTAGGTAAAATCATACTCCGGATACGCGAGAGTGGCGCTAATGGTCCCCGATCCCTGATCGACGTTGCGCTCCACAAAGGTGGGAATGGGATCCCACTGTTCAGGCGTGGCACTGAGTCGCACATCCCCATTGGTTGCGGTGCGCTCGCCAAAATGAATCAGCTCAACACCACTAATTTTGGAATCACCAAATAAACCGTTGTACCAGTTGCTAAACACAACCACATCCAGACTCGGCTGGCTGAAATACTGCTTATCATTAAGCTTAGGGGTAGCCGCCAGGGTGATTGTTGATGCAGTGGCAAAGGCGCCGGCAATGGCGACAGCAAGAAGTGGTTTTAGCACGCAGTCTCTCCGTTTTTAATTGTAAACAAAAGGTTATCAATCTGGCGGGCAATTAAAATTACGGTATCGGTTATTGCTATTGTGATTTCATCATTTGAAAGAGGAAGAAAAAGCGAGTCAGTGACAGCAATGGGAAAGCATGTCACTGACTGCAAAAAAGCGGGTTACACCTCGCAGCGAATGAGTGGCTCTATATCTTTTACATAGAACTCATACAGGGCATTGTGCAGATCTTTATCGAGCGGCGGTAATCCGGCGATAGCGGCATTTTGCGATACCTGCCTGGCAGAGCTGGCACCGGGAATAATGGTCGATACGGCGGGGTGATCGAGGATCCAGCGCATGGCAAATTGCGCCATGTTTAATGGCGAAGGTTTAAAGCCTTCCAACTGTTTAACCAGTGCCAGGCCTTTATTAAACTCTATGCCGCTGAAGGTTTCGCCCACACTGAAAGCCTCGCCGTCTTTATTAAAGTTACGGTGATCGCTTTTTGCAAATTGCGTTTGTTGATCAAACTTACCGGTTAACATGCCACTGGCCAGCGGTAAGCGTACGATTATGCCCACCTGTTGGGCAGCAGCCTGATCCAGCAACTCGGTGACCGGGCGCTGGCGCATCAGGTTAAAAATAATCTGCAGTGACGTCAGGTCATCATGTTGCAAACAAATATGCGCTTCGCGCAGGGTTTCCACACTGGCGCCAAAGTGTTGAATATGGCCTTCCTGCTGTATTTCACGGAGCCAGTCAAAGATAGCGCCGTCACTGAGCACTTGCTGAGGGATACAGTGCAGTTGCAGTAAGTCCAGGCTATCCCGTTGCAATCGGTCCTGAGCGCGCTTCACCGAGTCGCGCAGGTCCTGCAGGGAATAGCCACCCGGGTAGGTGCCTTCGCCGCGGCCGTATTTAGTGGCGATCACCGCATCGGGTGCAATTGGGGCTAATACTTCGCCCACATAGCTTTCACTCTGGCCGGCGCCATAGACATCGGCGGTATCGAAAAACGTAATGCCTTCGGCAACGGCTTGTTCGAGTATGGCTTTTGCCGTGGGCTCATCAATGGGGCCGAAGTCGCCACCCAGTTGCCAGCAGCCCAGGCCAACTTCACTGACTTCAAGCTTGGAGGCGCCCAGCGGACGTGATGGGATAGATGTAACTGACATTGAATCTCCTGTTTATGCTTCAATAAGGTATTTATCGGGCTGTGTGTAGGTTAGGTTAACGCTTCGGTGCTGGCCGGTATAGCGCAGTAGCGCTGAATAAAGTCCTGATGCGCAGGCAACTGCGCTACCGCTTGTAAAACCCTGTTACGTTGCTGGCGCATTGATTGTTTGAGTTGTGCATCGGATAACATTAACGCGGCCGGATGATAATGTTGTGGTACGACTCCCTGGCCCAGCATGACCTGCGCCCAGGAGTCCACCCGGAACATCTCGTTTTGCTTTTGAAAGGCATGTGCCTGCTCTTTGAATAAGGCGATACGCGTTTGCAGAGAATCAGGGACAGTCATGTTTTTACAATGCGCCCAAAACGGGCTGTCGTCGCGCTGGGTCACGTGATAATGCAGAATAATAAAGTCACGAATACGCTCCAGTTCAAGCTGGGTTTGCTGATTGTATTCGTCAATGAGTGCCTGATTATTGCCCGTATGCGGAAACAATTGCATAAAACGCGTAATGCCCATTATCACCAGGTGAATACTGGTGGACTCCAGCGGCTCCACAAAGCCGCTGGCCAGACCCAGGGCCAGGCAGTTGCGATGCCAGGCCTTGTTACGCCGGCCCGTTTTAAAACGCAGGGTTCTGGGCGTGGTAATCGCCTCGCCCTTAACGTTTTGCATAAGTAGCGCGCTGGCTTCGTTGTCATCCATAAACGCGCTGCTGTAAACATTGCCATTACCGGTTCGGTGCTGCAGCGGAATTTCCCACTGCCAGCCAGCATGATGCGCGGCAGAGCGGGTAAATGGCGCGGCCGGCGCAGCGCTGGTGGTTTGCACGGCACAGGCACTGTCACAGAGTAACCAGTGCGACCAGTCTTCATAACCGGTGTGCAGGGTTTCCTCAATGAGCAGCCCCTTAAAGCCGGTGCAATCAATGAAAAAATCGCCTTCAATCAGCTCGCCACTGGCCAGCCTGAGCGCTTTAATGTCACCATTATCGTGTTGCAGAACCTGGCTGATAATCCCATCGTCATGGGTAACGCCGAGGTTGCTGCAAAAGCGTTTTAAGAAATCTACGTAATTGCCGGCATCCAGGTGATAGGCGTACTGAATATTGCTCTGTGCTGAGGTGGCAAATTTATGCTGGCGTGCGGCTTCCAGTTCAAAACAGTAGTCACCGTAATTGCCTTCCAGGCCTCGGGCTTTGGCGCTCAGGTAAAAATGCACGAATTCAGCCAGCCAGCTTTGTTGGCCGGTCATGCCGAAAGAATGAATATACTGCTCACCAATGTGCCCCCAGTTCTCAAACTTAATGCCCAGTTTGAAGGTGGCGGCGGTGGCGCGCATAAACGCCTGCTCGTCTATTTGCAGCAATTTATGAAACGTGCGTAAGGGCGGAATGGTGGCTTCTCCCACGCCAATGGTGCCAATGGTGCTGGACTCAACCAGCCTGATGTTAACCAAAGGCCCCATTTTACGGGCCAGTGCCGCCGCGGCTATCCATCCAGCGGTGCCGCCGCCGGCTATCACTATTTGTTTGGGGTGTGTTGTCATGGCCTGGCTACTTATTCAGTTGGTTCATAATGATGGCGCGTAAACGCCGGGCTGTAACATCGTCTATCTCACCGAGCAGCCCTTTACCTGACTCGGGTAAATGTGCATGGGGCAAGTGGGTATCGCCAAACACGTAATAATCAAATAACGCCTTAAAAGCCGCCTTTTCACGTGCCGGCCGGTCGCGTATAGCTAGCATGGCATGGAACAGTGCTGGCATGCCAGAACCGGCCAGCGATGGTGCCTGCGACCACCAGTAATTCACCAGCACGTTAAAATGGCTCAGGCCTTCTACCTGATGCCACCACATACTGGGGATAAAAATACCGTCACCCGGCGCCAGTTCGGCAATCTGCGCATGCTTAAGGGCTTCAGCAAAACGTGGGTAACGGGCAAAGTCCGGCTGATGAAAATCGACCATGCTGATCACCTGGCCGCCCGGCGTGCGTTCCACCGGGCCGGGATACAGATTGGCTATTTGCTCAGGCGGGAAAACAACTACCCGGCGCCGACCTGCCACACAACAGGCAATGTTTTCCATAGTGTCGAAATGGCAGGACGCCAGCGATTGATTGCCTATCCAGATACTCACAAGCGCCTCATGGTCAGCCGAGGGGGTTAACTGTGCAGGCTGGTTAAAGCGGACGGTATCCTTGAGGCCCGGAAAAAACTTATCCAGCGGTGCCGAGGCCATATACAGGGATTCGTCCTGCGGGCCATGGGCGAGCTCGTCCAGAAAGGCATCGACCCGGCCGTGGACACTTTGATAATTTAAGGCGCTGGTATCTTCGCTGTAAAAATAGCGGCCGTTAATACTGGCCGGTGCCCGGTAAATCATCGAGGGCCGGCCATTATAAAAGGGTTTCAGGTAGGCGGCAGCACTGGCCGGACCCTGTTTAGCCCGGTGGGTGAGCGCCCAGTCTGTGGCGATACCGCGCAGAACAACGGGCTCGGCAGCCTGCGCCAGCTCAGAGGCGGCCGGCGCTTTGCCAGGAGTCAGTTCCTTAACCGTTGTGCTGATGGCAGGCAGGTTGTCAGGCATAGGCCTGCTGCTCGTGATGCTGACGGATATTTTTCAGATCAATCAGCGTCTGAATGTTATTGAGTGAGGTCATTGCCAGATACAACCCCTGCAAATAACCGTGCTGATGTAACGTGTGTAAATCGGCTTGAGACAATGCCGAGACTTTTTCGTCACTCACCGCAAAGTGACCACCGAGGATGTGCTTAGTGCCGTCGGCCAGCTCAATATCAACGCTCATTGGTTCCAGTAAGCCCATAGAGTGCCACATACTCACCATGTCGTTGGTCACCTGCACCCCGTTATGAATCACCCCCAGGATTGACGCGATGCGATTTAAATAGTCGGAATTACCGCCCTTGGGTAAAAACAGTGGCTTACCTTGCTTGGTGGAGAGTTTGGGGTGACTGGCATCCACATGGACCATCACCTGGCTGCCATTTTCATGCAATCCAATGGCGAAAGGGCCCCGGGCGACCGTCGCCGGCACATAATCAGCCGCCCAGCCTGACTGTTGTCTTAAAGCCTGATAGGTTGCTGGCAATGTTTCATTGAGAAACAGGTTTTCGCCGGCTTCAAGGCCGAGCAACGCCACCATAGTAAAATGGCTTGCGGTTTTATCGGTGGGATAGAAAAGTACCGGGTAGTGTTTGATGACGTTGGCCAGTTCGGTGGCAAATACCGGTACTGAGGCGACATTGTCGCCAAAGTCGGCGCAATAGTGGGGGATGACACGCAAGTCTTTATGGGTGACATTGTCGAGCAGGGTATAGTTGTTATTGTTCATTACTTACCTTTTGTAAACGCAATAAGGCCACCGAAGTGGCCTTGGGTTACTTTTAGCTGTTATCAGAAAGTGTACCGGGCGCCTAACTGGTAGCGCGCGCCAAGGTCTTCGAGATACCACAGCTGGTTAGCGGTTCGGCCATGTTCGCGGCTGTTTTCGCCGGTGATGTTAATCCCTTCCACGAAGACGGTAAGGTTGTCGTTGACGGCATAGCTGACATTAGCATCAATCTGATAATAATCCTCAATATAGGCCGGGTTGTTAGACCCTTTGTAGTTAGCCCGGTTAAGGAATTCATCTCGCCAGTTGAGGGCGAAACGCGCCGTCCAGCCGTAGTTCTCGTAAAGTAATACGAGGTTGGCGGTGTCACTCAGGCCGGTGAGGGCAAACTGAGAAACATTCGGGTTACCGGTATTATCGAAACCAATGTCACCACGCACAATGGTGTAGTTAGCCTGCACACCAAAGCCGGTTTCACCAAAGAAATGCTGCACGGCGAGTTCGGCGCCGTACAGTTTCGCTTCCTTGTTGTTTTGTGGGTAGGAGGTACGGAATACCAGGTCCGGATCGCCCTGTTGCGGGATCAGGTCCCATCCGGGAGTTTCACCTAACTGCAGAATTTGCTCGGCTGAACCGGTGTAGTCGTCGGCTCCGTTGGGGAAGGCTTCAGGTTGTTCCAGCAATACCATCATCGCAAACAGCGACGTATCGTCTACCGCAAAGCCACGATCGCGAAGCGCTTCAGCAGCGGCGATAGCACGCGGACCTGAGGTTTGATCCTGGATACCAAAGAAGGTTCTATCCTGCTGGCCGGTACCAATGAAATTGGCTACCCGTTTTTCAAAGAAACCAAAAGACGCATAGCTGCTTTCATCGTAGTACCACTCAAATGACAGGTCGAAGTTATCCGACTCCAATGGCAATAAGCCCGGGTTGGATGATGACGCCGTTGCTCTGGCACCATTGATGGTTGAGCCGGTCAAACCAAAGCCGCTGGGCGAAACCCGCAGTGAACCGTAGCCGGCACGGGCGATGGTTTTGCTGTACGAGAAACGGCCTTTAATGTCGTCGGTCAGCATGATGTCAAAATCGAGGCTGGGTAGCAGGTTGTCGTAATCGGCTTCTACAGACAGTGGCTGCGCCGACGTTGACGGATCGGTATACAGCGAGAAGTCGTTGTTATTTTCCCAAATCAGGTAGCTTGGCGGCGTAACCAGTGAGGTGGATTCCACATCGGTGGTTTCGTAGCGCATACCCGCCAGTACGTTAATGGGCATGTCGTTCCACTCGGCTTCTATGTGCACCTGGAAATAGGCGGCCATGGTGTCTTCCTTAACGGTATCGTTATTGGAAAACACGCTGCTGACGCCAAAGAAGTTAGCATCTGACGGATACAGGGCAATCCCTTCTCTTGCCAGCGCTACCGGGTCAGCAATAAAGCCAATGCCCTGGCTTTCGCCAATATCATAATCATCAAAGAGATTACCCACGTCTATTTGTTCCAACAGGCCTTCGGAGAATTCCCCCGGGTTGGCAATACCCCAGTTACCCAGTGTCATATTGTCACCGGCGGTCTGGCGGGCATTCATTTCCATAGCACGGCCTTCGGCACCAAACTGGAACTTGCCGTTGTCCATGTAATAGGTACCGTCAAACTTAAACTGGGTAATTTCGGTAACCTGTGAGGCGTGGCGGAAACGCAAAATGGATGAGCCCACATCGCCGGCATCAACGGTACCATTGTTGTTACCCCGTAAGGCATCGTCGTAAACGTTGCGGTAGCTGGGTAATTCGCTGTCGTACCACCACTCTCGGGAGGCTACCGAAGGCGCGCCTATGCCTACGGCTATTTCACCTGTGGCCAGGTTGTCGCTGGGGCCGCTGGGTACACTTTCCATTTTCGAGTTGTGCACGTCGAAGTTCAGCGACAGTGCGTCGCTTACGTGATAAACCACGTTAAACCCGAGTGAGTTCAGGGTATTGGTTTGTTCACGGTACTGTTGTTCGTAACCTTCATCCACGGTGCCGTTATAGTTTTCGGCAATGTAGATGGGCGTGGCCACCGGGCCATCATCAAAGATAACGCTGGTGACGTTAGAGCCGTTTTGTACCCAGTTAGTAATTTCGCCACGATGCTCGGTAATTTCGTTTTCGGCAAACACGTAGTCCAGCGTTGCGGTCATGTTGTCGGTGGGCGCGTATTGCATGGTGATTTGCGCGTTGGTGCGATCCCGTTGGGTGTCGGAAAAGGCATAGCGTAAATCATTCGGGCGGGCGTACAGTTGCCCGGCATCCGGCGTGTTCTGGTAAATCGACATGTCGGCATTGTTGAACAGCGTATCCGGGTCGTTGGGATCGCCCCAGGTACCAATGTTCCAGTCGTTCACCGTAGCACCGGCATAACCAGAATCACGCTGTTGCACAACCGCCGCCACATTTACCCCAAAGGTGGCCTGTTCGTTGGTCCAGTTCATCAGACCGGAAAGTTCCGGGGTAATGTCGTCACCGGCGCGGTTGGTGGTGTCGTGTACCGCTTTGGCGCCAACGGTGGCGCTAAAGCCCGGGTTATCCAACGGGCGTGCGGTAATGATATTGATGGTGGCACCAATTCCGCCGGTGGCTATGTTGGCCTTGCTGGTTTTATAAACCTCTACGGCGCGAACACCGTCTGACGCCAGGTTTCCAAAGTTAAAGGCGCGGGTACCGCCACCACGGGTCGTCCCGTCGGCACCACTGCCGCCGCCATAGGTTTGCGCGGCTGGCATCATACGGCCATTGAGGGTGATCATGTTATTTTCACCGCCAAAGCCGCGTACGGTAACTTCATTACCTTCACCGTTTGAACGGCTGATGGATACCCCGGTAATACGCTGTAACGACTCAGCCAGGTTGGTATCCGGGAATTTACCGATATCCTCGGCGGAAATAGCGTCGACCACCCCCACCGAGTTTTGTTTGATGGATGCTGCCTCAGTAAGACTGGATTTCAGGCCCGTGACTTCAATCACTTCAACCAGGTCATCATCCGGTGTCTGCTGTGCCATGGCCGGTAACATTACGCTGGTGCCGAGCAGCAACGATATGCTTTGCGTGAGGATCGTTTTTTTGTACGGAAATTTCGTTTTCATGTGTGCCCCGTTAATTTTCCTTAATCACTTGCTTACGACTTCCTTGCGATGCTTTTTAGCTGTGCCGGTCAAAGCGAAGGCGTCATTACAGGCCGCAAGCGTAAACAAACTGTTAATGAATGGTAACGAGGTGGTGTACAGCTGCTATTATTTTTTTTCACAACGCAGTACCTATTAATCGCGTTGTCATCCTTTAACGAATTCTGCTTATTTAAGCATCTGTCCCTCTGCCTGGGAGTGAAAGTTAACAATTTCAGGATGTTGAGAAGAACCGGGGAGGCTGGTGTAAACCCTTTATTTTAAAGGCCTGACGGGAATCTATAGTTTGGAGCTATGGATTATTAAAAATTCAATATTTTACATTTGTTGCCAAATTGTAAAATCTTGCAATCTGTAAGTGCATCTCAACTTGCTGCATTGAAGGACAAGAATATGAGTACAAAACACATTCAGGTAAAAAAACTGGCTTTGGCAATTTGTGCCGGCCTGGGTTGTGCAGTCACGCACACTGCATTGGCCCAAGAACAGCAATCACAAGAAGAACAAACGGTTGAAGTTATTTCAGTCACCGGTACCTTAATTGAAGGGGTCAATCCGGTTGGGTCTAATGTTATTGGCCTAAGTGAAGAAAAAATTATTGAACAGGGCGTGACTTCAGCCACCGACGTGCTGCGCCGGATCCCGCAAATGCAATCGTTTAACAGCGTGCCGGAAAATACCCTTACCGCATCGATTCCTTTTGAGCCGCCGCAAATTCGCGGTATTGGCGGGCTAAGTGGTATGGCAACGCTGGTTATGCTCAATGGTAATCGTTTAGTACCGGTTGGCCCGATGAACTGGGTCGACTCGTCAATGATCCCGGCCAGTCTGCTGGAGCGTGTAGAAGTGATTCCTGACGGTGGCTCGTCGATTTATGGTTCAGACGCGGTAGCCGGGGTGATTAACTTTATCCCTAAGCGCAATCTGGATGGCGGCGAGATCAGCGTACAGTACGGCATGGGCCACGGTGATTACGACCGCGTAGACGTTTCCGGTGGCTTTGGTCACAGCTGGTCTGGCGGCAGTCTGGTGACGGCGTTTTCCTACGGCGATCGCAGTGCCATGTTTGGTAAAGATCTCGACTACATCAAAGAAGACCTGACCGCAGATGGCGGTGCGGACTATCGCTCAAGCGCCTGTAACCCCGGTAATATCCTGGCCGATAACCAGCTATATGGCTTGCCCGGAGTGGATGCATCGGCCCCTAACTTCTGTTCCAGTTTCGACGAGCAATCTTATTATCCGGAAGAAGAGCGTTACTCGATATTTACCAGTCTGATCCAGGAAATAGGGGATAACACCGAGCTGGACTTAATGGCCTACTATTCACGCCGGGAAGCTACCGATTACGACCCTACCGATGTCAGGGCGTCCACCACGGTTACCTCTGCAAACCCATACTTTGTATCGGTCGACGGCGAAACGCAGAATGAAGTAGCGTTTAGCTACGCAGACGTGTTTGGTGCGGCAGGTAAAAATGGCTCTGTTTACGAACAGTGGCAGGTAACCCCGACGCTTAAATTCACCTTGTCAGACAGCTGGAAGCTAAAGGCAACCCTCAACTATGGTGAAAGTAGCTCTACCTACAACGATGGAATGATAAACTCTGAAGCACAGGCGGCAGCGTTGGCATCAACGAGCACCGATACGGCGTTAAATCCCTATGATGTGTCGCAAACACCGGCTTCGGTGCTGGCGCAAATTGCTGACTGGCGACAGTTTAATTCTACGGATCAGTCGCTGGCTGAAGTTAAGTTAATCGCTAATGGTGAACTGTTTGAAATCGCGGGTGGTTTGATGCGAGTTGCTGTGGGAACTGAATACCGCGAAGAAAGCTTTGAACAAATCATTGATATTGGCACGGCAGCAATGCCTTCAACGTCGACAGACAGTGATATCGACAGAAAGGTGAAGTCTGTCTTTGGTGAGTTGTATATTCCACTGGTATCCGATGATAACGCCATGCCGCTGGTACAACATCTGGATGTGTCGATCTCCGGCCGCTACGATGATTATAACGATGTTGGCAGCAGCTCCAATCCGAAAATTGCGGTTACCTGGAATCCACACGTTGATTTGACCGTTCGCGGTACCTGGGGAACCTCGTTCCATGCGCCGGCTCTGGCCGACTTAGCCGCGCCGCTGCAGTACCAGCTGTTCCTGCCGTTCAGCCCATTCCGTGCCTCAGGCAGCCCGTTTGTGCCGGATTTCTTTATGCCCACTTTCTTACTGGAAGGCGCCAGTGAAGGCATAAAACCAGAGAGCGCCGAAACCATGTCATTAGGGGCCGACTGGTATCTTAACGATTCGCTGCAGGTGTCGCTGACCTACTGGAGCGTTGAGTATGAAGATCGACTGGACCAGAACGCAGGTTTCTTTTTTGGCCCCCAATACTACGATGAAGCGGTAAACGAGGATTTCTATATTCTAAGCCCGGCATCGGCGGATGAAGTGATTGCCAAGTTTGGTGATTTTCCGACGGCAGGTTTCCCGAGCCTGGAAGCCATGTTCGGAATCTTCGGCACACCATACGTTGTGTCTGATCAGCGCAAAAATAACATGGGCGCCTACGAGGTAAATGGTCTGGACTACTCGCTGCAGTACTTTACCGACGTTGCCTGGGGTGAGCTTGACGTGAATGTGTCGGGCACCTATATGCTCAATCGAGATAAGGAAAACGTCAAAGGCGCCGGTTTCCAGGACACCTTAAAACGAGGCGATTTTAATGCACCGATTTCGGCCTTTAATTCTGTTGCCACAGTTGGACTGCGTCATGATGATTTGTATGTATCAGGTACGCTAATGCACCGCGGTGGTGCTGAAGTAGGGGAGGAAGATATTGATTCATTCACTACCTTCAACCTCTTTGCCAGCTATGACATCAGCATGGATACTCAGGTAACCTTCAACATCGACAACGTGCTGGATGAAGACCCACCATTCCGCGTTATCGAAGAAGGGGTTGCTTATAAGAGTATGGGCCGCTTTATGTCTGTTGGGTTCAGGACCAGCTTTTAACGTCCTGAACGTCTCCTGCACTTTTTGGCACTCGTGAGTCCACTTCATACTCATGGGTGCCTTTTTATTGGGATCTGCCAATGACCGCTATTACCCTATTCGCCTCCCCCGGTGCCTGTTCGCAGGTCACTATGATCGCTCTGGAAACTGCCCGTGCCGACTACCACATAGCCCCGGTAGCTCTCAGTGAGGGGATGCATAAACAGCCTGCTTACCTGAGTATTAACCCCAAGGGCAAGGTACCTGCTTTGCGCTTAAACGGGCAGGTGATTACCGAAACGCCAGCCATCCTGACAGCCTTAAATACACAGTATCCGGCTGCACGGTTACTGCCTGAAAACCTTTCTCAGGCGGAAATTGTGGCTGATTTATGCTTTGTCGCAGCGGGCGTGCACCCGCTGGTGACAAGGTTCTGTAAACCCGAACTGATAGCCGACCAAACAGCGCTGGAAACCATTAAAAGCAAAGCCGGGGCGGAGCTTTCCCGACTGTTTGAACTGGTTAACGTGCGCCTTGAAAGTCAGCGCTGGTGGTATGGTAACGAGTGGTCAGCCATCGATGGATACTGGTTTTGGGTGATCGGACGATTGTCGCGCTGCGAGTTTGATTTTACCCCTTTCGGCGCAATCCAGCGTCACCAGCAGGCAAGTCTCACGCTGCCTGCCGTTCAACAAGCGCTGGAACGCGAAAAGAATATGTAAATGGCGCGGTATCGCAAAAACCTTCGTCAAACTTAACGGACCTGAGCCGATGGCTCGCAGCCTGTTTGCTGCGAGCTGTAATCGCGTAGCGCCAGGCGCAGGGCGATGTTGGCAACTACAGCGCCAAGCAGGCCGCCCCATACCACCTTAATGATGGCGGCAAGGGTAAAACTCAGTTGCGCTACTCCTCCCACCAGGTATGACAAACCGAATAACAGCGAGGTTAACGACGCGCCAAGCAGAGCAAAAAGTAAGGCGCGTAAAAAGGGGTGCTGGGGTAATGGTGAGGGAGCCGGTTGCAACCGGGTTTTAATGTCGCCCTTGCGAAGCCGGTTGCGAGTCAGGAATGAGGGGAAGAAACTGCCCAGTAAGCCAATAGCCAACCCCTGAGGCAGGCTGTCTACCAGCAAGCCGGCGCTCCCTGTCATGGATACCGTTGACTGTCCTGAAAACACAATAAACACAAACAACAGGCTGAACAGCGCGTTGATAGTCCCGCCTGTCAGAGTTTCCCGGGTAATATAAGCTGATAGAGAAGTGTCGCCTGCCATGGTGTAATAACCTTGTTTTAAAATGGTTTAATTAATGTAAATTTAACCGGCAGGGACGCGACTAACAAATCGTTTATTTTGAATAGGGTATTGATAAAATTAATACATACAAAGGCCCCGTAGGGCCGCTGGAATGCAGAGGAAATTCAACCAAGCCTGGTCGCTGGTAATGGAGTTTAGCCGCGTGTGCAGTCGTTGATAAAGGCCACCATTTCATCCGCCAGGCGGGTATCGCCGGTACCAATATGGCCGGCAATGGAGTAATGATTGTGTCCGGCCACCAGCATTCCCTGGTCGAGCTGCTGAGTCGCTGAAAACCGCTTTTGCATCAGTCCCAGCCACTCCTGCTGAAAACGCGGAGGATCGAATTCGCTGCAGGCCATAAACAGGGGTAACCGGCAATCAATCAGTTTGATTGCATCGCTGGCAAATAGCTGTCCGGCCAGGTCAGCAAGTAAGGCACTCGCGTCGCCAGTACAGGTACCAAACACATAGTGATCTGGTCGCAGTAACACCGCGTCGGTTCCTGTTTTGGCCAGCCACTCAGCCAGTGCAGTACATTGCCATTGCGCGGTGTTATAAAACTGAATGTCGAGTTCTTTCGACAGTTCACTGAGCAGGGTTTTAGCACTGTTTGTGAGTACTTGCTTCGAGCCTATCAATCGCCAGGACGACTGCGTCATGTCATCGAGCAGGCGTGTTTCACCCGCTGCCGACACTCTGGGTTGGATAAACCGGGCGCCGGCCGACGGCGTCTGAGCGGCGATAACCCCCTGTGTGATTGGCGGTATCAGATCGGCTGCTGTGGTCGGTAGCTCGTTGCGTTTGACCTTTTCGCGGATGCTAATATCTCGATTGGCGGCCTGCTCTTTGTCGAGCATACAAATATAACGACCAGCGCTAACGGCGGCCGAGATTACTGCTCTGACATGCGGATCTCGTTCGGGTTGATAGGTGGTTAGCAAGGCCGGTGAGGCAAGGCCACGCAGTACCATGGTCAGCTTCCAGCTCAGATTAGCGATATCCCGAAATCCATGACACATACCCTGGCCGAAGAACGGCGGGGTTTGATGCGCGGCATCACCGGCCAGAAAGATCCTGTCCTGTTGCCATTGGGTTGCCACTAAACCGTGAAACCGATAGGTCGCTGCGCGGACTATGTTGTGGGGCACGTCTTTCAACCATGGATGCAGCAGTTCGGCCACTTTGTCTGGTTGCATCATGCGCGTATCGTCTTCGCCGGGTAACAGCATGAGCTCCCAGCGGCGGTGATTGCCCCGTCCGGGTACCACTGTGGCGGGACGATTAGGGTCGCACATCATCACTGACAGCTGCTGAATGTTGCAGTCATCGGGTAAGTTGGCGATAGGAGGGAACGACACCGGGCCGTCTACTTCGGCATCTACTACCAGCCAGGGTTCTTCAAAGTTGAGATCATCAAGCGCAATACCCAGACGTTTGCGAACAACGCTGCGGGCACCATCACAGGCTATCACATAACGGGCCTGCAACGTTTGTTGGCTGCCGTTGCTGGTAACATCCAAAGCCACATGGTCGGTCAGGTTACGGATATCATTAAGCTCGGTACCGAGCTTCAGCGTGACATTGTCGAAACGGTCCAGGGCGTCACGTAAATGTGCTTCAAGTTCACGCTGATAAAAGAAATAGTCATTCGACCAGCCAAACGGGCGGGGCTTACCCGAGGTCCCCATATAACGGAGGACGCCATGATCGGCACCAACGTGCAGATGACCTTCGGTATCACGCATGTCTTTTAAAATGGTGTCATGCAGACCCAGAGACTGAAAAAGACGGACCATTTCATGATCCAGATGGGCGGCTCTTGGCAGCGGGTAAGGATTGGCTTCACGCTCAATAATCAGCACGTTTAAACCTTCTTTACCCAGAAAATTGGCCGCAAGAGCCCCTACCGGTCCGCAGCCGATAATTGCAATATCGTACCTAGGGTTGTTCCTAACTAGGGGATTGCAGTAAATCGATAGGCAGCTTGTGGCACTTGCCATCCTGCATAATCAGCTTGATGCGGTGTTTATCCTGCATCAGTGTAATATCCTGAGTAGGGTCGCCATCGATCAGCAACAGGTCGGCCAGATAACCTTCCTTCACCAGACCCAGCTCATCGCTCCTATCCATTATCTGACCACCGAGCTCAGTGGCGGCATGAAGGGCTTCGGCCGGGGTGTAACCAAAATGTCGAACCCACAATTCCAGATCCCGTGCATTGTGACCATTGGGGTTGAACGGGAAGCCATAATCGCCACCCGGCAGCAATTTAACGCCGCCTGCTTTTAATTTTGCTACCAGCGCAATCTGGTGGGCCAGCACCTCAGCGGCATCTTCCTTCATGTAGGTCATGTCCATATGCGGAGGCGGTGTGGCATCCAGCGTGGCTTGTACAATACCGATGGTAGGCGCTACAAAAAGGTTGTCTTTATGGGCGATTAATAAATCAATCGCTTCCTGGTCGGCGTACGTGCAGTGATAAAGCATTCTGAATCCGGCTTTAACGCCTTGTTTTACCGCTTCAGCAGCATGAGCATGGCCGGTTAGCCATACGTTACTCTCGCGAGCCTGCTCACCGGCTGCCATGAGTTCTTCGTTGCTATAAAGCAGCTCGTGCGAGGCACCGGGTTTGAGGGCATTTTCACCGGAGATCAAAAACTTAATTGCTTTTGCACCCAGGTCTGCACACTCTTTAACAAACTGTTTTACCCCCTCTGGGCCATGAGCATGCTGCTCTACGTGGCCGGGATCCAGTTTGTTGTCGGATTCAGTAGGCGGTTCACGCTCTACTGACGACGGAATTAACCGTGGGCCAGGCAAACCGCCACTGGTTAAATGGTCGTTTAACGACATTTCCAGCTTTTTGCTGAGCGCTCCGGCTGAATAAGCGCTGGTAAAACCATGGTCGAGTAAAATTCTGGCGTTGCGTGCTGCCGTCAGCGCCAGCTCTTCCGGCGGTAACGACATGCCGGGCACAAATTTCTCTACCGACGTTGGCCAGGTCAGGTGAGCATGCGCTTCGGTCATGCCAGGCATTAGCACACGCCCATCGGCGTTGATAACCACATCACCGGGCTGACCGCTTAAAGGCTGAGCACTTATTTCAATAATTCGGTTGTCTTCTACTGCAACAGAGCCTGCAAACAGCGCTGAACCGCTGCCGTCAAAGATGTTGGCGTTATTTATAATTGTCCGCATTAGGTATCCCTTTTCACGTCTGGGCTCATGCTATTTTGGCTGCTGGCAGTATTTGATCAAATATTTATTTTTTTTGTTAACCATAGGTAAAAACTATGGATTAGTGAAGTTGCCCACATAATCCACAAAAGCCTGAGCAATAGGCGTTAGCTGACGATTGGCCATCCACAATAAGCCGACCTTGCGCTGAAAATCGATTCCCTCAATACCGATAGCTCGCAGGGTGCCAGCCTGCACTTCTGTCTGTACCAATTGATTAGGCAGAATCGTGATGTAATCGGAGTTTTTGATGATGGCTTTGGTGGTCAGAATGGAGTCCGACAAAATAACGTTAGCGGGCAGTTTAGCTTCGCTGTTAATAAACAAGGCGTCGATTTGCTTGCGGAATCCGCCTAAGGCATCGGGCAACACCCAACGACTGTCTTTTAGCTTACCAAGGTGAACAGTGTCGCCCATTGAGCTATTGGAGCCACTGACGATAACGGAAAACGGATCGGTAAAAATGGGTTGCTCATGAAAATCATCACTGGGTTCACGCATGCCGCTGGTAACGATGCCAAGATCGAGTTCGTAACTGCGCAGCATATCCTGGGTTACCGTATCCGGTCGCTCAAGAATGCGTAGCTTAAATCGTGGGTGCATAGCCGAAAAGCCGCCGATGACCTGCCCCATTACCGTGGACAGTGCACCGGGCGTACCACCAATCGTCAGAGGCCCGCCAATATCCTGCGCCAACAGGCTGATTTCTTCCTGAGCACTGACCAGCAAACTTTCTATGGCGCGGGCTTTCATTTCCAGCGCAATACCGGCCTGGGTCAATTCTATGCCCTGACGATTACGACTAAATAAACTGGTTTGCAATACGCGCTCTAACTGATTGATGGCCACCGAAACGGAAGGCTGTGACAGGTGCTCAGCGCGCGCTGCTCCGCTTATGGTGCCTTCCCGGCAGACAGCAAGAAATAAGCGAAGGGTACGGGGATCGATTCTCATGAGCGCTCTCTATGTATAGGAATTATCTATAGGTACTACAAAAATTATCATTTTAATTGTGGCGTCATTTACTATATTT
>NZ_CAJXQY010000069.1 GCF_913058315.1 uncultured Alteromonas sp.
GATTATACAGCGTGCGTTTAGCTACACCGGCATGTTCAAGCACCGTATCAATACCCGTGCCTTTAATGCCCTCTCGATAAAACAGCTGTTGCGCGGTTTCAACCAAATGCTCGCGTTTGCTTTTACGACCCTGCGTCATATTGCCACCTCAGTAAGTACACAGATCAGTATACATCAATTCCGGACAAACAAAAGGCCTTGCTAGCCTCTGCTAGCAGCGCTTAAGCGGCCATACAAATACACCGAAAAAGGCACACAATAACTCAGGATGGCTTTGGTTAAATTAAATTCCATCTGTCCCATCACCGCTTCGTACTGATTGATCAGAACCAGCACGCTACCCACTACGGTAGCCGTTTTTAGCGCTCCGGTTAATTCACTTCGCGATGGCATTTTGCGCGGCGAGCCCATTAGTTTGTCAGCGCCTGTTCAATACCGTCAGGATAACGGTGGCCGCGATAGAGTATTTGCCCGCTCTGCGACACAATGACGAACACCGGTGTACCAAATACATGGTAAGCCTGACTGATCTGACTTTCGTGATCAAAGGCCACCGGGAAGTGGATATCGTAATCGCGCAGGTACTGCTGCGCTTTAGCAACGGAATCATTAATTCCCACATTCACTGCCAGTACGTTGATCTGCTCAGAAAACTGCTCATGCAGTTTTACCACCCTGGGGGTGGCCTTTTTACAATACGGACACCAGGTTGCCCAAAAGTACAGCAAGGTAGGTTTATCTGCGCGCTGCGCCGGAAAATCAAAAGATTCACCATTCAGTCCGCTAAAATGAAAAGACGCCGCCTGCTGCACTGCCTGCCTCTGCTTCTGAGCTACTGCCGGCCAGTTAACGGCAAGCAGTAACAGAATAATGCCAATTAAACGGCTTGTTGTGTTTTGCATGATAACTCTACTTCTTTTACTCATGATGATGGTTTATAAGACCGTGAAGACCCCGACTTTCTTTCTGTCAGGCCTTGTAGCTAAAGCCGCATAGCAAATGACAAGCTAATGAAATCCAGCCCCGGGTTAGGCTTTTTTACGCCGCCATTGGAATAATGAAAATAGCGCAGCGCGAGCCGGTATTTATGATCCTCACCAAACTCGTAGCCGAGCCCTAAGCGGTCTTCAAACTGATAATGGGTACTGACATTTTTTCCAGCAAAAGTGGTGTCATCGAGCAGCGACAAACCGATACCAAACTCACCATAGAAGCGCCCCTGAGGCCGATGAAAGAAGGTTTTATGCAGCACCGGCGACAAGGCCACGATAAAGTTAGTGTCATGCTGGCGTTCAACGCCGTATTCCCAGAAATTGACGCTGGTTTCCACATACCAGTACAGATCATCGCTGAAGTCAGTCAGCGCCTGGTGGTAATACTGATAAGCCACTTTAATGCCCTCCACATCACCTTCCCCGCGCAGATAATCCACCGCCAGTGAAGCCGCCTGGGCATAAGAAGACATGCATAGTGTAAGTAGTAAGGCTGCGAGATAGCGGCCATATCGTCGAAATATTAGCTCTAAATGGGTCACATCAGGCTCCGTTAATCCGGTTTAATAAGTGCCGGCAAGTGTAAAGCGAGGGTGGCGGTTAAAATTGCCCGTCCGTATGGAAAATTTATCCATTTGTCAGGCGAAGAAGAATGAGTGTGTGGCAGGCAAAAAAAAGGCGGTGTAGTAGCACACCGCCAAAGGCAGGAGACAAGGATTGTCCCCGACAGGATTCATACAGGTATCAGCTCAGGCCAGTTACCCACTCATTGGTAAGTGCCGCTGTGAGCCATTGAGCAAAATCGAGTGTGGGGTAAACATCCAGAAGTGTGCCCAGTGTCATGCCCTGCTTCACGCCCTCAAGCCACTGATACTCTTCGGCATTAATTACCATCACCTGAGTAGTGGCGGCACTTTGTGAAATAACATAACAGCCACTTTCTTCGGTTTGCATAATTGCCTCCAGTTCAGCCAAACCCGGGGCACGCCCAGGCGATTGAGAACGATGTATTTGCCACAGGCCAAACAATGGAAAGGCGCTGCTGATAAGGGTTAAAGAGGGTTGCAGGCGAATACGGATAGTATCCGGCTCGCACTGAGTCAGACGATTCAGGGTATCGGCTTGCAGTGCCATACACTGGCTTCGTGCAGCCCGATGAAAAGCCCATTCAAACGCCGCTATATCGGCAAGATAAGGATGCTCTTCGTGCAGTTCACTGCTGCGCAACAGTTCAGGTAATGTACGCCCCCAGTCAGCCCAGTCACCACTGCATGGCTTCTCCGATGATAATAATCGGCGGGCCAGAACATACACAGTCTCCTCACCGAGCATCGCCGCAAGAACCGGAAAAGCAATACTCAGGCTACGCACGGCTGTCATTTGCAGGTTTTGCTGATAGACCTGCAGCCCCGAGCCAGGCGCACTGGAAGAAAACGTCATTATGCTGGTTAACAAACTGGCCTGATAATCAGCAACGGCAGGTAACTGGTCGCTCATCCGGATACCTCTAATGCAACCATGTCCATCCGCCAGCAGGCCTGATGAGCCTCTTCGAGTAACTCCTGCCAAACAGGCAGATTATTATCCCATTCAATCAGCGTGGCGGCATGAGGAAACCGTTCGTGCGCTTCATGAAACAGTGCCCAGCAGTCGTCGGAAACCGGTTGCCCGTGGTCATCCACAATCAGCATTCCGGGCCCGACCGCGGAACTGCCGGCCAGATGTAGCTCCCTGACGGCTGACGGCGGCAGCTGTGCCAGCCATTCGCAAGCCAGAGTAAGTGGATTGCCGTTGGAAAAATTCCGGTAATTCACCAGAATATTGTTTAAATCCACCAGCAAGCCGCATTGGGTTCTCTCGGCGACCCGGGCCAGAAATTCCGCTTCACTGAAATCGCCAGCGTCAAACGGCAGGTAAGTGACGATATTCTCTACCAGCAGTTGTCTGCCCAGCGCCTGCTGTACGGTATCTATGTTGGTACACAGGATATCCAGCGTGGCTTTATCAAATTTAAGTGGCAGAAGATCGCCACTATGTACCGGCTCCTGCCCTACTTCGCCCCAGGTAAAACAAGCGTGATCGGAAACCAGTACCGGGTCCACCCGGTTTACCAGATCGACAAACTTCTTAAGGTATTGACGATTTATGCCGCTGGCAGAGCCTAATCCCATCGCGGTGCCATGAATGCTTACCGCGTAATGTTCGGTAATTTGATCCAGTAACCGACTTGCCGCACCGCCTTCGGCAAAGAAGTTTTCGGCATGGATTTCAACAAAATCAAGCGCAGGTGATGGCTGCGATAAAGCCGCCGAATAATGCTCGTGACGTAAACCAACCCCCACCGGAGTAGAGCTGATTGGAGCCTGACTAAGTGGTTTTAAAGCCGCCATCATTGTTCCTCCGCTATAGATTAACCGTTAAGGCGCTTTTCAGCTTCGTAACGCTTTTTCGCTTCAGCTTTAAGCATGCCGCCGAGATCTTCACAGCTGCCTTTAGCTACCAGTTTCCATTCCCCAGGGTCTTTGTCCATGGTCGACTGGCCAGCACAGCTATGGGTGCCTGCCAGGTTACCGCAGTCGTTCTGACCGGCGGCAGCGATGCCATAACACTTCTCTTTGCCAGCCGCCTGGGCTGGTGCCGCAACCACGGAAGTCAAAGCCATCGCCAGGGCTGCCGCTGCAATCGTACGTTTGTTAGTCATAGTCATTACCTCTTTAAGCAACTAAGTTAATATGTGAATCAATCCACTGAGTAAGCTCAGCGTAGCTACCCGACCCCACTTTGGTATCGAGCCGTTTTTCGTGATCGAGCAGAATAAGGGTTGGTACTGCCCTTACACCGAGACGGTGCGCCAACTCAAAGTCCTCCTCGGCATCCACCTTCACTACTCTGACGGTGCCAGCGTAGCTTTGCTCAATCATGTTAATGACCGGTGCAATTTGTTTGCAGGGTCCACACCATTCGGCGCTGAACCACAACATAACGAGCGGCTCCGGGTATTGATGCCCATTCGCCCCGATGGTCTGATTACCAGCATTCATACCAACTACTCCTCGGCGTTGGCGTCGGCCACTGATAAGGTTTCAATACCATCCCACACCCGGTATGCGGTTTTCAGGTTAGCCGGTACATCTTCCAGCCACTTTTTCTGGACAGCCTTGTTGAGGTTGAGGTACAGCTTGTCGTCTTCGATGTAGAAAGCATCAGGGTCGACATCCAGCTTTTTATTGAGGGCCACCCCCATTGCGCAGTAACCGCCAAACTGCGGAGCATATTTGGCCGCATTGGCTTTAAACATGTCGCGGTTTTTAGCACTGCTGAAGCGATAAATAGCCCCTTCGTAAGTCGCGGTATACTTAGCTGCACCTTCAACCGCCTTATGCTGAGTAAAGTAGGCCACCGGGTCGTAGCCGTGAATGGCCACATCGTTTTGTGCAATGTTTACCGCTGACGCAAAGCTCAGACTGCTAAACAGAATAGAGCCAGCTAAGCTGGCCATTTTTACAAATCGTGAAATTTTCATAGTCGTTTCCTTAAACCAAAAGTTAAACAGGCAGAGAGCAAAGCGGTTTATGTGTTGCTTGCTGTCTGTGGATATAAGGTAAGAAAATTCACCAGGCAGAAGGAAACAGATGCGCCACAAATTGGCGCTATTCGTCCAGGCCGGTATTTTTTAGTTGATCCCAAAAGGCCTGAGACTCGTTAACAGGGAAAACCCAACAGGCAAATACAATGTTTGGATTATTCAAAAAAGACCCGACCGCAAAACTTCGAAAGCAGCACTCGGCCCTGCTCGAGAAGGCAATGCATGCGCAGCGCAATGGCGATATAAAGACCTATTCAATGCTCACTGCTGATGCAGAAGCATTGT
Source organism: uncultured Alteromonas sp. (assembly GCF_913058315.1). Taxonomy (GTDB): domain Bacteria; phylum Pseudomonadota; class Gammaproteobacteria; order Enterobacterales; family Alteromonadaceae; genus Alteromonas. The sequence continues at coordinate 4,864 of NZ_CAJXQY010000069.1, forward strand.
GGCAAAAGATAGAGGAAACTGAGAAATCGCAATAAACCGCTTTATGCGGCGAGGCGGCAAAAACTAAAAAGGGCACACCGAAGTGTGCCCGCATTGCTGTTTTTACGGAGAACAAGCAATAAAAACTATTCCTTGAGGGATTGTGCGTAGTCTTTCGCCTGTTGTAACAGGCGCAGCACGTTATTCCCCCAGATATCAGCTAAATCTTCTTCGGTATAGCCCTCGGCCAGTAAGCGCTCGGTAATTTTAGGCAGCGCGGCCACATCCATCATGGTTTCGACACCACCACCGCCATCCCAGTCGGCGCCTACACCAGTATGCTTTGGTCCGGCGACTTCAAGAATATGAAGGAAATGCTCCATATAATCCTCAAAGGTCGCTCTGACCGCAGGGTGTTCCATATCGATCTGTTTGCGTTTTGCTTTAAGCGCTGCAATTTCGGCTTCGCTCATTTGGGCAATGTTACCCATTTGCCGGAATAACTCGCCGTAGGCTTTACCACGCTCCGGATCCTGAGGCAGTTCCTTAAGGTAAGAGCTATAGGCATTTACATGAATAACGCCACCGCTTTCCACCAGCTTCTTAAGCAGGCTGTCATCAACATTACGCGGGTGGTCATAAATTGTTTTGGTGCCGGAATGCGACAGGATCACCGGTGTTTTGGATAACTCAATCATGTCTTCCAACAGATCATCGTGGGCATGGGAGCCATCCAGAATAATGCCCAGCTCATTGGCCTTTTTCACCAGCTCTTTACCCAGCGGCGACAGGCCACCGTACTGCTGACCATCGGGATCGGTAGAGCTGTCACCAAACTGGTTATTTTTAAAGTGGACTGGCCCCACCATGCGCAGACCCATTTTATAAAAGGTGTCCAGCAAACTCAGGTCTTCACCCAGCGGGTACGCATTTTCCATGCTGACATAGACAATCTTCTTGCCTTGCTCAGCAATCGCTTTAGCGTCTTCCGGTTCGGTTGCCAGCGCAAAGGTATCCGGGTTGGCCGCCACCATTTTATGGATCGCTATAGCGCGCAGTAACGCGGTATCACGGGACGACTTAAATCCTGCTTCGGTTACCGGCCCCTGGGGCGTATAGATCACCCAAAAACCGCCATCCAGACCGCCGCTGTCCATGCGAGGTACATCCACCTGCGAGAAATCATCGTCAAAAGTGTGTGCGTGCATGATGTCAAAACCAGGCTGCACCAGTAATGCCGGTGTATCGAGATGTGTGTCCATTACCACCAGCGAATCATGCAGTTTAGCCGCATCGGCCGCGGCGAGAGCCGGGCTGCATAAAGCAGCCACAGCTAACGCGCACAATGTTTGTTTAATTTTTATCTTCATTAAAAGTCTACCGTCAGGGTTGCCTGGAAGGTACGCGGGCTAAGCGGGCGACCAAAGGTCGAACCGGTAAAGCCAAAAGACATCACTTCTTTATCGAACACGTTGTCGATGTTGAAGCGAAGGCGCATATTTTCAGGCATGCCAAAGTTGTTAGGACCGCCGATATCTACATAGGCCTGTGCTACCAGGTAGCTGTCCAGTTCAATAGACTCGGAGAAGTCGGTGTAACGCTTACCGGTATATTTAGCCGAGAAGTTGGCTACCAGCCATTCTGTCGGCTCGTAGGTAACGCCACCAGTCATCAGCCATTCCGGGCTGTCTGGTAACTGACTGCCAGCAGGGTTACTGCCAAATCCATCCACCAGCTCAGCTTTTTTGTAAGATAAGTTGGCATTGAAATAGAGCTCGCGATCAAAGACTTCCGGCTGGAACACACCGCTCAGTTCAACCCCGTAGGCTTTAGAGGCACCTGCATTCACGTAAAATGCTTCTGGCTGACCGGTGGCCGGATTCATTACGCTGCTGGCAATTAAGCGATTGTCGAAACGGGTATAAAATAAAGCAATCGCACCGTTATAAGTTTCCCGGTTGGTTCTGAAACCGAACTCATAGTTATCCGCCTCTTCCCCTTTTGGATCCGGGGCATCAAAACCAACGGCGTTATCGAAGATATCGTCAGTACCGGCAGGTAATGCATAGTTTTGTGCGAATGAGGCGAAGATCTGATCGGTATCATTTAACCGGTAAACCGCGCCCACCATGGGTAAGAAGTTGTCGCTGTATTCAGCTTCAACCGACTGTGGACCATAACCCGGCTGACTGTCAATTTCGTAATCCGCGTAATCACGGTAGCCATCCAGTGAGTAATCGATAGACAGTGACTTAAAGCCCACTTCCAGCATCAGATTGTCATCCATCATGCTGAAGTTGTCTTTTACATATAGCTGGGTGGTATCGCGCACTGCGGTGTAATTACGGCGGTAATAGGCCACTTCATCCATAATGACGTTGCCGTCTGCGCTACCACCGGTTTTATTCAAACGTGCCTGGGTCCGATTGTAAGTATCGTCTTCGATCCAGCCACCAAATTCAATTTTATGGTCGCCCATAAACCAGGTTAGCCCGGCCACAAGCCCTTCGCGCTCGCCGCCTACAGTTGAGAGGCCATATTGCACACCACGAGGATGCACTACATCAAGGCCAGCCGCTGCCTGTCGGGTGTAAATGCCCAGCGTATTGGTGTAACTGTCTGGTGAGACGCCGTAACCGTCTTTATCTTCATAATAAGCGGTTACATCCAGCTTAACATCTTCGCTGAAATAGGTTCCAAAACCTAATGAATAGAGCTTATCATCGCGAATATTGATACGATCTTCGTAATAACTGGTACAGTTTGAACCAGTGAATACCGGCGTAAAGTCATCGTCATCGATGCTGCCGTCACCATTGTAGTCATAGACGCTGCCTGCTGAGCTGATACACCCTTCCGGGATACTGTCGGCATAGCTGTAGTAATAGTTGCTGGCAAAGGTAGAGGCCGGCGCAGACGGTGAATCATAATCGAAGAAATCGTTTGCTACATAGGTAGCCTGGATATAGCTGTCACCGAACTCGTACAACGCTTTGGCTTCAATGTGCTCGCGGTCGATGGTACCCGGGCCACGCCACAGGTCACTGTCGGTTTTAGAACGACTCACGTAGGCTCTGAAGCCATCGATATCGCCGGTTTCCAGTTTTACGAAAGTTCGTTGCAGGTCGAAATCACCCACGGTGACCGCAACCATCCCGCCCATTTCTTCAGACGGGCGAATAGTACTGTATGATGCAATCGGTCCAAGTGAAGCATAGGTAGGGGCAGACACATCGCCAGCACCCGGTGACGCCACTACGGCGCCAAGGTTTTCGTTGTCAACATAACGGAAAATCGGGCTGCCGCCAAAGGCGTCTGAACGCCCCATGGGAATGCCATCCAGCACGAAGCCCATCTGACTTAACTGAAAAGCCCGCACTTGTACCGAGTTACCGAATTCATATAAGCCAAGCGCACCGTCGGTCTGAACGTTAAAGCCCGGCAGGTTTTCCAGCATTTTAAGGCCCGAAATACCCGATGGAGCAGAAAGTAACTCATCGCGGGTAACGGCCAGGGTATTGGTTGCTTCATCAGTCCCGATCGCAATATCAGTTTGCGAAATCCGGCGACCTACCACGACGATCTTTTCTTCTTTCTGCGCATCGCTCTCGTCTGCGGTCTGAGCAGAGACCGGCGTGCCGGCCAGTAATGGACCGATCAAACCAGCAAGTAGGGTAAGTGAAAAGGTTTTGCCTGTAATTTTATGTGCCATATCGTTATTTTCTCAGTCTTGTTTCAGGGAGTTTGAATTAGAGACCGTGTTGTTATGCTACGCCCTTCCATAAGCGGTATTCACTCAACTACTTCAAACCCTGTACCAATTCACTGATTCGACTCTTATTTTGGGATAAATAACCCGTAGCAACCGACAGTTTGCATAAAAGATATCGTATACAGTATCTTTAATACAATTGCTTAACAAACTATTCCTGTGTAATAAATCAAGCTGCACACTTTTTGTGATGAAAAGCTGACCAATTGCACCACTTTAGACAAAAGTATAAGACGATATAATCCATTATCTATCACTAAAAATTCACGTATAGTGATTACTATCTCTTGTTGGCGGAACCTTTAGGGAGTCAAAATGAAAAGCGCAAACCGAATGTCCACCGGCCTTAAGGTGTTTGCCTGGTTGATGGTTTTATGGAACGGCATCGGCGTAGCCGCCTTCTTTAGCCAGGTTATGATGACGCCGGAAATGATTGCTCAGCTTCCTGAGGACCAGCAGGCCATCTACCGCAACATTCCGTTATGGTCTTATAGCGCTTATGGTCTGGCGGTTTTTGGCGGCTTAATTGGTTCACTTCTGTTAGCCCTGGGCAAAAAACTTGCCTTTCCGGTATTGGTTATCTCCCTCGCCGGCGTTATTGTGCAGCAGTATTATAATTTTGTTGTCATCGATGCCATCAGCATTATGGGCTGGGGCATTGTAGTCATGCCGGTTATCGTTACCAGCATCGCGTTATTACTGGTTTTAATCAGTCAGCGAGGTGCGCGCGCCGGCTGGTTACACTAAACATTAGAGAGTTTCATGCAGTATTCTGACCGCGCCAGCGCCATTGCGCCTTTCTATGCAATGGCTTTTGGTGAAAAGGCCACGGCGCTCGAAGCCGCCGGGCATTCTGTTATTCGTTTAAACATCGGTGAGCCGGACTTTGGCGCGCCGCCCGCTGTCCAGCAAGCAATGCAACAGGCTGTTGCAGACAATCAATTACCTTACACCGGAGCGCTCGGTGATATTCGCCTGCGTCAGGCCATTGCAGGCTTTTACCGCTCCCAGCATGATCTGGCTATAGATCCGCAACGAATTGTCGTCACTGCCGGCGCCTCCGCGGCGCTGCTATTGGTTTGTGCCGCACTGGTGAACCCCGGAGATGAGGTCATGGTGGGCGATCCCTCCTACCCTTGTAATCGTCAGTTTGTCACCACTTTTGGCGGCAAGGTCAATTTGGTGCCAACCACCGCCGCCGATCGTTTTCAGCTAAGTCCGGCCCTGGTTGAGCAACATTGGCAGGCGGCAACCCGGGCACTGATGATTGCAACGCCTTCAAACCCCACCGGTACAGCGGTATCGGCTGGCGATCTGGCACACATGTGTGAGTTTGCCAGGGCCCGTGGCGCATGGCGAATTATCGACGAGATTTACCTGAATTTAAGTGATAGCAATGATGGGCCGCCGCAAACCGCCCTGTCGTTCGACAATGACGCCATTGTTATTAATAGTTTTTCAAAATACTTCGGCATGACCGGCTGGCGATTAGGCTGGATGGTAGTACCTGAAAATATGGTAGCGGTTATTGAACGACTGGCGCAGAACTTATATATCTGCCCATCGACACCAGCACAACTTGCCGCGCTGGCCTGTTTTACGCCGCAGACCCTGGCCCTTTGCGAGCAAAGACGGACATCTTTATTGCCCCGTCGCAAAATAGTCCTGGACGGTCTGGCCGACGCAGGCCTCACCGTTCCCGTCACTCCCGACGGCGCGTTTTATGTTTACATTGACGTGAGCCAAACCGGCATGACGGCAATGGAATTCTGTGACCGGTTACTCAGCGAAGCCCATGTTGCCATGACCCCCGGTAACGATTTTGGCGTGGTCGGTGGCGATCAGTATGTGAGGTTGTCTTATGCAACGTCAGAGGCGCAACTGCATGAAGGTCTGGCCAGAATTAAAGCGTTTACGCACAAATTGAAACAATGCTGATCCACGTTAGGGATTGAATTACGCTCGCCATCAAGGTTTACTGGACAGGAAATCAATAATAACTGACCACTACCCAGGGGCCTGCACCATGAAACGACTCTTTTTACTCAGTGCGGTCGCGCTTGCGCTGACCGCCTGTTCCGAAGCACCGCAAACCAGTACCGCTTCACAACCAGCCACCGCCGCCGAAAGCGCCCAGCTTAGCGAATCAGAACGTCTGAATGCCTGGTTTGAAGAGAAATATGAGCAACAACTCCAGTTTTCTCCTTTGATGATGACTCGTCTTGGCCGTAAAGATCTCTACGACCAGATTGATGACATGTCGGAACAGGGCCAGGATATACGGCTGAAGTGGATGGCCGCCACAGTAGACGAACTGCAAGCCAACTTTGATTACAACCAGTTGGATGAAGACACCAAAATATCCTACGACATCTGGATGTTTCAGCTTGAACAAGCCAAAAAGCAGGCAGAATTTCGCCGCCGTAATTATGTGCTAACCCAAATGAATGGCATGCAATCCATGCTGCCGACGCTGTTGATCAATTATCATAAAGTGGCCGAATCCTCCGATATGGCAGCCTATATATCGAGGCTGGAAGGCGTCGGCCGGGCGGTTGAGCAATTAACCAGCCGGGTTGCCATCAATGCAGACGAGGGCGTTAAAGCGCCGTACTTTGCTTACGAAGGCGTTATCAAACAAAGCAAAGCAATTATCTCAGGCAAGCCTTTTGATGCGGACAGCGACCAGGACTCCTCATTGCTGGCGGACGTAAAAACCAAGGTGGCAGCGCTGGAGGAAAGCGGCGAGATTACAGCCGAACAGGCCACGACCTTTATTGAGGAAGCCGAGGCCGCACTGCTTGATAAAGTCATGCCAGCCTATGGCAAGCTGATTAGCTGGTTTGAAAATGACCTGCCGAACATTTCCCGTGAAGCAACAGGCGCATCTGCGCTGCCGCAGGGCGAAGCTTATTACAACACTGCGCTGGCCTTACGTACCACTACCGATTTAACCGCCGATGAAATTCATCAGATTGGTTTGAACGAAGTAGACCGCATTCTGGCTGAGATGGAAAAAATTAAGCAGGCAGAAGGCTTCGACGGCACCTTAAAAGAGTTCTTTGCCTACATTAAATCAGACAACACCGACGAGCGCTTTTACTATCCGAATACCGACGAAGGTCGTCAGGCCTACCTCGATGACGCAACCGCTTTTCTGGATAACATTGGCGAGAAATTACCTGAATTTTTCGGCATTTTACCCAAAGCTGATTTAGTCGTAAAACGGGTAGAGCCCTATCGTGAACAGGCCGGTGCACCGCAGCATTACTTTGCCGGCTCGCCGGATGGCAGCACGCCGGGTGTGTATTACGCCCACTTAATTGACATGAGCACCATGCCTAAAAATGAAATGGAAGCGATTGCCTACCATGAAGGTAACCCCGGGCATCATATGCAAATTTCTATCGCTCAGGAGCTTGAGGGGGTGCCTAAATTCAGAACCACTTCCTTTTTCAACAGTTATGTTGAAGGCTGGGCGTTGTATGCAGAGCTGGTTGCTAAGGAAATGGGAGGCTACCAGAACCCAATGTCAGATTTCGGCCGTCTGGTGTCTGAAATGTGGCGCGCCATCCGTCTGGTGGTGGATACCGGGATCCACGCAAAAGGCTGGACAGAAGAACAGGCAAACCAGTTTTTCCGCGATAATTCACCGATTTCCGATGGCGCTATAAAAGCCGAAGTGCAACGTTATTTTGTGTGGCCTGGTCAGGCAACTTCGTACAAAATCGGCATGCTGAAAATTCTCGAACTGCGTGAGAAAGCCGAGACCGAACTGGGCGATAAGTTTGATATTCGCGCCTTCCACGATGTGGTATTAGGTAGCGGAGCGGTTCCTCTGACGATATTGGAACGCATGGTCGACAATTGGATCGCCAAAGAAAAAGCGTCTTAATTCAACCCAGTATCACAACGCCGGCATTTTCTGCCGGCGTTTTTGTTGTTGTCGCTTAATCAGCAGAATATTAAGACCACATACTTGTACGCCACCGGCAATTACAGGTAAGGTGGTATAAAATATTCAAAAATACAACGACATGAAAATTTCACAGCAGGATCTCGATATTTGTTGTGGGCCCGAAGCCTTTGTCTCACAAACGGATATCCAACCAATAACACAACCGATTCATCAGACTTCACTGTTTTCTTACAGTAAGTTTGAAAACCTCTGTGCCGCGCTGGCCAATGAGTACAGCACTCCGGTGTATACCCGTGGACGTAATCCCAGCATGACCAGTGTGGAGAAAAAACTGGCCGCACTGGAGCGGGGCGAGGCGTGTAAACTGTTTGCCTCCGGTATGGGAGCCATCAGTGCTGCAATCACCGGACTGGTCAATCAGGGTGATCACATTATTTTTATCAACCAGGTTTACAGCCCTACCATACAGCTGGCAGAACAACTGACCCGCTTTGGTGTGACTTTTACTTACCTGACTTCAGGTGATCTGGAGCAGTTGCAAGCAGCAATCCGCCCGGAAACCAAACTCATTTGGTTTGAAAGCCCTGCCACCATGACCTTTAAGCGGATTGATATTACTAAGGTGGTGGCCATTGCCCACGAACATGGCATTCTCACTGGTATCGACAATACCTGGGCGACGCCGTTGCTGCAAAAACCCATCACTATGGGCGTCGACATCGTTGCGCATTCGTTAACCAAGTATATTGGTGGCCACAGTGATGTGATTGGCGGCGCACTGATCAGCCGCCATGCGTTGCTTAAACAGATTTTTTACCGTACTTTTTTGCTGAATGGTGCTGCGATTGGCCCCATGGATGCCTGGTTAATAGAGAGGGGATTACGCACGCTTAGCGTCCGTTTGCAGCAACAGGAAACCAGTGCGCTGGCCATCGGTGAATTTCTGCAGGCACACCCCAGGGTTGCTCGCATCTATCACCCGGCCTGGCAGGAAGACTCCCCCCCAGAGGAAACCAATCCGCTGGCCGGTTACAATGGCCTGATAAGTTTTACTCTTAAAGATCCGTCCTACGAAAACGTAACGCGCTTTTTAAATGCACTCACACACTTTCGACTCGGTGTCAGTTGGGGTGGCTTTGAAAGTCTGGCAATCTCCCTACAGCGGCCGGAAAATGCCGAGCAGCTGGCCGCCATGAACCTGCCACAAGGGCTGATTAGGTTGTCTGTAGGACTCGAGGCAGCTCCAACATTAATAGCCGATTTGGAGCAGGCTTTTAATCATGTCTGAAACCGCTCCACCAGCTCCATTACCGCTCTGGTTAGCCGCACTGCCGCTGATAATATTACTCACCGTGTTTGCCGGTGGCGCCTTGTTTACCGAACTCGGCGGGACCCTGGTTGTAGTGGCCATATTGCTGGCCGCAGTCATTGCCGGGTTGATTGGATTTAGCCGCGGGATAGACTGGCAGCAAATGGAAAAAGCCGCCGTTGACAAGTTTGGCGACGTGTTTCCGGTAGTGCTTATCCTGCTGTCTATTGGCGGCCTGATTGGAAGCTGGATGCTGTGCGGCACCATTCCATTTTTTGTCTGGACGGGTATCCATCTTATTAACCCGGATTATCTCTACGTGTCGGCTTTTCTGGCCGCCAGTATCATGAGCATTTTTACCGGTTCATCCTGGGCTTCAGCCGGCACCATCGGTGTGGCATTAATGGGCTTGGCGACCGTTATGGATGCTTCGCTGCCGATCACCGCCGGCGCAGTCATTTCCGGCGCCTGCTTCGGCGACAAAATGTCTCCCCTGTCTGACTCCACCAACATTTCCGCGATTGCCGCCAAGGCAGACTTATATCAGCATATCAGCCATATGGTATACACGGCTCTGCCCTCATTTCTGATCGCCCTGGTGGTATTTATGGTAGTTCCATCGGCCTCCGGAGGCGACCAGAGCAATGCCTTACTGGCCACCGCGGCGATGCAAAAACTGATAGAAACCACCTTTAGCCCCGCCTGGTGGCAGTTATTACCTCCCGGTTTGGTTATTTTCGCGATTGTCAGAAAGTGGCCGCCCGTCATTGGCATTACTTATTCCACTGTGCTGGCTTTGGCACTGGCCGTTATCCTGCAGCCTTTCGCTCTGGAAGATGCTGTGAATGCTTACCTGCACGGTTTTACCATCGAAATGCTCCCCGCTCATCTGCACAGTGAAGCTCAGGCCAATCCGGCCTTTTTACAACTGGTAGAGCGCGGTGGTTTGTATTCCATGGTTGGCACCCTGGTCGTGATTATTGCGGCATTTTTACTGGCCGGCGCTATGCAGGCCAGCGGTGCATTAACTGTTTTGATTCAGGCAATGCTAAAACAGGTGAAGGGCATTTTTAGTCTGGTACTAAGTACTATGATAAGCGGCATCACGCTGCTTTCACTTACCAGTCACGGAGGCGTTACCAGCCTGATTGTCGGCAACCTTTATCAACCAGGCTATCAGGCCAGAAAGCTGGCACCGGTTAATTTATCCCGCAGTATCGAAGATTCTGTGACCCTGATGGATCCGGTATTGCCGTGGACGGTTTCCGGCTTATTTATGGCCGCCACGCTGGGTGTGGCGACCGTGGATTATTTACCCTGGGCATTGTTTTGCCTGGGCGGCCCGGTGTTTTCTTTACTGTGGGCCGGACTATTGCCACGCTCTGCGGCGATAAAACACCTGCCTTAGAATTTAAGTAAAAAGGCGGTATAGCCGTAAACAGTATCGTCCGGGTAATCACCCTGAGCAAACGCATCGCCTTTGGCCATGTAGGCACCACCAAACTCAAGGCGGAACTTAGGCAGCAACTGGTGACGCCAGCGAAACTCAATCTGATTACCTATTTCACTTTCACCACCCACCGGGGTTTTCTGGTAACTAAAATTTAAATAGCGGATCAGCAGGTTATCTTTCTTGGTAAATTTACTCACCATTTTAAGACCCAGTGATACCAGATTACGCCGTGGCATGGTGCGGTATACTTCGGTGGGGCCAAAGTCAAAGCGTCGTACACCGTAAAGTGCGTCAAAGTTGGTATTCTTCCCGTCACTGCTGTCGTTATCACCACTTACCAGGTCGACAATAGCCTGCAGAGAAGTGGTATCGGTAACCATCTGACCAAACGCACCATGGAATAACCACGCCTGATGGTCGATTTCGGTAACATCACTGGGCGAAGTAGACTGATGACGGGTACCAGATTGCACAATAACCTCTGCATCCGCACGCCACTTGGTGTCTTTAGGTAAGGTATAATGCGCACTCACCGTTAAAAATTCACGGTTGGCAGTATTCAAGCCCGGACCATCTTCTTCGTCAAACCAGTAGGTTTGCAGTTGCCAGGTTTTATCGGCAGAACTGGCATACACGCCATAAATTGCCCGCTCTGAATACGACTTATCAAAGCCTCGCTCATTGGCATCGATACTTGCTGCATCGCCGGGTAAACGGGTCACTGGCAGTAAATAAACAGCGTTAACATTCCAGTCGTTCCATTGCCATTCACTCACTACCCCATCGAAGGTGTTCATGGCATTTCTAAAATAGCCGCTGGAAATAACCCGGCGACTACCAAAGTCAAGAATAAACCGGCCAACGCTGAGCTTCTGCATGTTCAGACCATCGTCACTCTGACTGTTACCGAGCCATGAGAAGTTAAACTGAACAGGCTCCAGCGTATTGACCTGCGAACGACCAAGAGTGGGATCGTCATTATCCAGGTACACACGGGAATCAGCTAATTCGCCGAGTAGTTCGAACTGCGACCATTTCATCACGGTTTTGACCTGTAACTTCGATGACAGGCGTTGATTGTGTTGATGAAATCGATCGTCCGTGGTTGGGAACAACGGATTGGTAATATTTTCATAGCGTAAGGCCCACTGCCCTGACACGTCAAAAGTGGGGGATTCAGCTAACACTTGGGGTGAGAGCAATGTAGCAGCACAGGCCACGCTGAGCAGACGGGTAAATTTTGAATACAATGGTTTCATAGGTGTCTCCGGTTTCTCTCACCTGGGAATTTATAAATGACTCGTGATGTGATTTGGCGTCAGTTACATCATGTTTTAAATCGACTGACTTTTTGCCCCAGTTGCTGAACAGTGCCGTTAACACTGCCGGCAATCTCCCCGGTATTCTCAATGGATTTGAGATTCTGCTGACCAAGGGTATTGAGATTGGTGACATTGGTATTGATGTCCGTAACCACCTGACTTTGCTCTTCAGTGGCTGCGGCTATTTGATAGATAGTTTCGTTGGCATCATTGACGGCTTCATTGACCTGATCAAAGGCCCGGGCCAGTTGCTCAGAGACCGCTACAACTGAATCGACTTCACTGGCCCCCCGCTCAATTGCGCTCACGGCATCATTAACGCTGTGCTCCAGACGACCAAGCATTTCGTTAATATTTTCCGTTGACTGCTGAGTGCGACTTGCCAGCGTTCTGACCTCGTCGGCCACTACTGCAAATCCCCGCCCTTGCTCACCGGCACGAGCAGCCTCAATGGCCGCATTCAGTGCCAGCAGGTTAGTTTGCTCAGCGATACCGCGGATAACATCTAACACTGCAATAATATTCTGCGACTCCTTAGCCAGGCTGGAGATTACGTCGTTAGCGTTACTGATGGAAGCAGACAGGTTTGATACATTTTTAACTGAATCATTAACCACTTGCCGGGAAGAGGTACTGATTTCAGAGGCCACCTTAACTTTTTCCATGGCGCCCTGACTGTTGTTGGCGGTATCGGCAACCACATGACTCAATTCGTTGACCGCTGTAGCGATTTGGTCGAGATTTTCGTTCTGCTTATGGGAAGCTGATTTCACGGTACTGGAGGCATCATTTAAGTCTGAAGCGGCACTTTTCAGGTTTTCAGTATCTTGCTGAATAACAACAATCAGATCCTGGAGGTTTTCCATAAAGCGGTTAAAGGTTTTTGCCAGTGTCGCCAGTTCATCTTTTCCGCTGCTGTTTAAGCGGCTGCGTAAATCGCCATCGCCCTGGCTGATATCCCGCATTACATCGATCAGGGTATTCAGTCTGTCGGTAACTAACCGTGGTCCGAACATTATGGATAACGCACTGACAATCAGCACCAGTACCAGTACCAGCAACAATAAGAACTGATTGCTTTGTGACGACGACTGCATGTCGGCTGCAAGAGCATCAGCCGCATTTTTTACCGCTTCACCAAGGGCATCGTAATGACTTCTGACTTGCTGAAAATCGTCAACCAGGCTGGCTGAACGCAGCGCGTTGGCCTGTTCAATTTCGCCAGCCGCGACCAAAGAAATCACTTCGTTAGCACTCTTCAGCCAGGTGTCGTAATCGCTTCTAAACTGGTTGCCGTTACCAATATTTTCTACTTCGCCCTGCACAATATTGCGAGCCTGAACCATTCTGTCGAGGGCTTGCTGTGCATTATCTTTGAAGTCTGCGACTTCTGCCTCTATCGCTTGTCCACGCATGCCGGCAAGAATAATCGCGTCCTGCAGAGCAGTTTGTGCCTGATACAAATCCCTGTCGGCGTTAAGAGCCAGACTCACCGCGTTCAGATAACGCTTGGCAATCTGTTCAGAGTCATCACTAAGGTTACGCAAAGAAAACACTGAAATAATTGCTACGACACATAAAAGTGCCGTGACAACAACGAGGGGAAACGCAAATTTACTTCTGATGGAGAACTGGCTGAAATCAATCATGGGCCGCCTCAAACTACCGAAACGCTATACTTGCTCAAAGCGTGGCACATTATTTTTTTTTTGCAAAAAATCAGTACAATCTCACACCCAAGCGCTCAATGTCACATATGTCGCAATGTGCACATCTGCGCGAATTATGCTTTCAATTCGATAATTGTCAACAAAAAGTCGTTTAAAACTCAGGCGGCTTATCCTTTAGTATAAGAAGCGTACCCGCACGGACAAGCCCGGTGTCGACATCAAAGCCAGTGGTTAAAGGCAATTCATTATGACTATGCGGAAAATAGAGAAATTATAACCGAATATACGTGAGTGGAATCAGTGAGTCAGAGCAGACCCATTACCCTTTTGGGTTAATAGTATTTCATACTTAACTGGCTTACGCCTTTTTGTTTAAAAAGGCCTACTAAACATAAGGTTAATAGTTAAAGCCAAATTGCCTTCATGCATGGCTATCTCACCCGGCTACCGGCAAAGCGGGCGTGGAGAGGCCAAAAGAGTCGTAAAAGCATGGCCAGACCCGGTGACGGTGGGTTGTAGCCCTTACGGGTAATAAAGCCAATAACGACTGACTATGGAACCAAACTGGAGTCTCTGCTTGGTGCTATGCCAAATTCTCTGACGTACTCCCGGCTGAATTGCGATGTGCTGGCGTAGCCCACTTCAAATGCAGCCAGACTGACATCCATTTCATTACTGATGATCAAACGTCTGGCCGCTTGCAGACGCAGCGTTTTTTGAAACTGTAACGGAGTAATCCCGACAATCGCTTTAAAATGGGCGTGAAAAGACGACACGCTCATGCCAATATCCCGGGCCAGCTCCTCTACGCGCATTGGCAATGTGTAGTGTTTCTTTAACCAGCTGATAGCCTGATTTATCTGTGCGGTGTGAGAGTCTGACACGCCCATTTGAGCGATGGCTGGGCCGATATCACTGCACAGCAGGCGAACTACCACTTCTTCAATGGCCAGCGGGATCAATAAATCGCCCTGCTTGGGATCATCAATGTTTTGCAGCATTCGGCGGATGGCGTTAACAATTTGCGGCACCGATTCCCGCACATACACCGCACTTTCCTTACCGGCCTTTGGAATGCCATTAGGATAAAGACGACTGGCTACCTCACTGATGCGACGTGCGGTTAATGGCACCATCAAGCAGAAATACGGGTGTTCCTCAGAGGCTCGATTAATAGCAACCCGGATAGGAATTTCCGAGGCATACACCACCATTGACGACTCATTTTCAACGTATTGCAGGCTCCCTTTGCCAGCTGTCACCAATTTAGCCCCCTGCGACACAATGCACACACAAGGCTGGGTGAGCACATTGGTTTGCTCGCTGGAGACACTGGATGCCCGGGTAACTTCCAGATTGCCTTCACTCAGCACGTAGTAACCGTCGTTGATGACCCGCTGACCCAACCAATCGGTGATAACTCGCAGGTCGTTGCTCTGATGATGCGGCTCCAAACAGTTACCCCCTGCCCAGAACGTCTAACAGCTTATGCAATTGAACCGCATTGTCGAAGCTGGAATTTGCAACACCGACGATTTCAAATTCATCGTTTAACCAGTCCAATGCCGGTAAGTGAGCGGTGGCAGCCCAGTGTGAATCAGGATTCAGGCCTATAAAGCCGACTCGTATTTTATTTTGCATAATAATCCTCCGACCATTTTCCCCATAAGCCATTGCTGAGAGAAGCTAACAAGGCAAACCGGGAATACAGAGTGTTGTTGCTTTTACGTCACTCTATTGTGCTTAACCGCAGCAAATACCGCTTGCCTGTTTCTCTGATTTGCAAACCTAATCCTACGATTACGCGCCTGCTGCGCGGTAAGTACTTCACTTGAAATTGATCCCGCTATGAAATCCCCGTCTGTTACTGAAATTTCCCTTGAAACCAAACACACCTGAAATTACAGTAGCCCGCAGTGAAGTAGTATTGAGTGAAGTGCCTCTTTTTCATGGCGAAGTTTGTTGTTTTCCTGTTGCTTTTCAGCCTGCCCATTAGTGCCGCCGATATCGTAAAACGGTCTGGTTCCGGGTTATGCCATGACAAGCACAGTCAATGGTACGAACGAACCAGCCATTACACCGCTTACAAGACAATGCCAAATTGTCTGGCAGCCGGCGGCAAAGCCTATTCGGGTTATACTGCAACAACCTCCTCAACTATGGCAGATGGTTACCACCGAAAGCTTTTTCCGCACTGGCTGATGAAGATGGTAACTGCCGTGACACCCGCGCTGAAACGCTTATCCGACAGTCTGATATTCCGGTGGCGTTCGCTGATGCGGCCGGATGTCAGGTGAAAAGCGGACGTTGGTACGACCCCTACACCAACAATATCTTTACCGACGATAATGACCTCGACATTGATCATATCGTACCGCTCAAATGGGCCTACGAGCATGGGGCAAATACGTGGCCGGAGAACATCAGAGCAGCCTTCGCTAACGATACACTAAATGTGATTGCCGTGAGTTTATCTGCCAACCGTTCAAAGGGCGCAAAAGGCCCCACTGAATGGATGCCTGCCAACCAGCAATTCCGTTGTCAGTACCTGGAACGATTTCAGCGGGTGATACGCAAGTACCAATTGTCATTGCAAGCAACAGAAACCAGAGTCCTGAATAAACAGGTATCCGCCTGTGCGACAACAGGCTGAAGGGCGCCTCCCTCTAATGGGAGTTAGACTGCGAAGCCCGCCATTGTAATATCGAAATCGTATCATCCAGCACCCACACCCTCAGTTCGTTGATCGTTAAGAGGCGGTATTGCGATTTGGACTGAAACAGCCTGAAAAAGCCCGGCGAATAGTGAAGGCGGACATTCGTCAGGGTCGCCTTGGTGCCAGCAGGTAACAATGAAGGCTTGTCGGTATAATCATTCACCACTGGTGACATCTTGTTAATCATGCTGAGCGAAGTTGGCAGGTTATGTTTGGCTAACCATCGGGCCGCTCTTCCCGATTTATCATCAATCGGGTAATCAACAAGTAATGAGTTGTCAACGATAGTGAGGGTGTCACCGGCGCCTGGCAGGTCAATCGTTGTCAGTCTGACCCTGGGCCTGCGCATTAACACTATCAGTAAACTAAGCACGGCAAAGATGAAAACTATTGTCATTGTGGCGTTTCTCTACCTGAATATGGTGCGGATGCGAGTAACTTCTTAGCAGCCTACCACCCGGTAAAGGTATTACCAAACCGTAATCGTTTAGTCAGGCGGGGCTTTACCCCGGCATACTTTTACACTGCGCTTACCTGCGCTAATTCAATACTCAGACCGCACCAAAGATCGGACGGACGGGTCGGCGCTCCAGCCAGTAAATATACAGGGCAAGCAACGTCAGTAATACACTGGTAAAAGCAATCAGCGCAAATAGATCCGCCAGGCTGCCACTCGCCTGAAACAACCCACCTGCTATCATATTGCCTGTGGCGCCGCCCAAACCAAATGTCACCATACCAACACTATTTATTTGCATGGTGGCCTTTGAGCCATAGTGTTTACTCAGCCAGCCGGCCAAAACACCCCAAATAGGAAAGTACATCATTCCATAGCTAAAACCGGCCAGTAACATAAAGGTGGTGGGGTCCAGAATAAAAGCGATTATCCCAACGGCAAACCCTGTAGTACTAAAAACCAGAGCGACACTCGAACCTTTGCGGTCGGCCAGTTTACCCACTAAAAAGCCCGCTGCCATTCCTGACAGGCCTATCAGCGACCAGGTATAGCCGCCCAGGCTCGGGGGTAAAGACAGCTCTGCTGAGTAGGTGTTCAGCCAGGTTGAAAACGGCATGGTGGCGAACCCCACCAGAAAGGTCATCAGGCTGGAAAGAAAGGCAATACGCTCTCTCAAAATAGTACGAATGAGTTGTCTGGCGCCCAGTGGGGGATAGGTTTCCATTTCCACAGGAAGCGAAGAACTGCCCATACGCCGCAGCATTACAGCGGTAGCCGCAACCGTTATCAGGCCAATTAATGCCGCCGCTACCCAGCCGCCCTGCCACCCTGCCACAGGCACAATAACCAAAATGATCAGGCCATTAATGCTATAGCCCCATGCCGTGCCACTGGCAGCGGTAGATAAGCTGGTAGCGCGGTGCTGCGGATGACCAAAACAACTCACCAGCTCAACAATTCCGCCCCAGCTTACCGCAGCACTTGCAGCCAGCAATATCAGTACAATCAGCATAGCCAGTGGCGCTGTAATCCATGCCATGACAAAAAGCAGTAAAGAGGTCAGCACGCCACAACCAAGTAGTAACCGGCCTGAATTAATGTTGTGCCCGTATACTCCAAGCAGCATAGCCCCTCCCAGATAAGCAAGCTGCGTTGCCGCACCAATGGTTGCCAGATACCAATGGCTAATGGCTATGTCTTGTTGCATCAGCGGCACCATCGCGGCAAATAAAAACAAGCCAAAACCATGACTGATAATTTGATTGGATCCAAAAGTAATGGCCATCCTCATTGCCCGACTCCTTGAGTACTTGCGATAAATTGAAACTGCCCAGAGGTGAAAATCTTGTTCTGGTGGAAATGTAATCGCTTGCCTTTATTCAGTAAATCGATAAATATTCAACTCTACGTTCATATATGTTGAATTCTGGATAAGGAATAAGGCCATGCGAGATTTGCCGATTAATTTACTGCGCACATTTTTGGTAGTGGCCGAGACACTTAACCTGACGGAAGCGGCACGCCAGCTCCACAAAGCACCCTCCACCGTGAGTATGCAACTTAACCGGCTGGAGGAATTGGTGGCCAATCCGTTAATGGATCGCGGCCAGCATGGAGTGCGACTCACACCGGCAGGTTTACAACTTACCGCGCACGCCCGGCAGTTGCTTAACCTGCACGATCAGATTGTCGGTTCGTTCCAGAACATGGATATCGACGGTACGGTGCGCCTTGGCAGTCACGACCAATACGCCAGTCGCACGTTATCGCCATTACTGCAGGAGTTTATTCTGAGCTACCCGGAGGCGCAGTTAGAAGTGTTCTGCGACCATAGCCCGGATACGCTGTTACGAAAATTAGACAAAGGCCAGCTGGACATTGCTTTAGTCGAAATGATGGCCGACTCAACCGGAGGCACCCGCTTACGCCGCGACTCGCTGGTGTGGGTAGGCTCACGGGACCATCATCTGCTCGGCTCACCAGTTTTACCCTTAGCCGTGTTCGATGAAGGCTGCTATCACCGCCAGTATGCCAGACGCATATTGGAAGAGGCTGGTATTGCCTACCGGATTGCCTTTACCAGTCAAAGCCGGGCTGGGGTGTTGGCAGCAGTGCGTGCCGGTGTGGGGGTTGGAATTATTCCGCTGCACACCATGGAAGATGATCTGGTGATATTGAATGAGGAGTTGCCGCCACTACCGGAAACCGAAGTTGCTTTATTCACAGGTAAAAAAGTCAATGAAGCAACTAAACGTCTGGAACAAATTGTACGTGACAGCCCGTTGTTTAATCCGCTGGGCGTGGCTCCGTTTGATACCTGAGGATAGGATCAAAAAAGCCCTCGCATTTCTGCAAGGGCTTCTATTATGGTGCCTCGACCCGGGATCGCGACTCACGGTGACCGGCAGGCGACACGTACGCGTGTCCCGTTAAATGAGAATTTTCGACGCTAAGATCAAAAAAGCCCTCGCATTTCTGCAAGGGCTTCTAAGAATGGTGCCTCGACCCGGGATCGCGACTCACGGTGACTGGCAGGCGACACGTACGCGTGTCCCGTTAAATGAGAATTTTCGACGCTAAGATCAAAAAAGCCCTCGCATTTCTGCAAGGGCTTCTAA
>NZ_CAJXQY010000070.1 GCF_913058315.1 uncultured Alteromonas sp.
CGGTCTCCAAAACCGATGGTTGGGGGTTCGAGTCCCTCCACCCCTGCCACTTTCCTCTTTGTTCTGATAGACTCCTGATACGCTTCTCACTCACACAGAAAGACCATAAACACTCATGGCATTCGCGTTAACTGATTATCAAATTGCTGCATTACAAGAGATGCAAATTCCCGTTTGGCAGTTGCAAAGCGAGCTGGCAAAACAGCCTGCGGATACGCCGGTGGCCGAAGCAAAGGTAAACTCAGAACCTGTGTCACAGGATACGGCGCGCTCTCATTTACAGCGCCTGAAAGACAGTGTGTCGGGCAAACCTGCGGCCACGCAACCGGCCGATGTACCACCACCACTGCAGGACGTTACAGCGCAGCAAGCCCCACAATTTTTCGCCGATCTGAAAGTTGCCCTGCAAGGATTGGACATAGCGAAGGTACCGCCGGTAAAAATAGGCGCGCCTGTTGCCGCATCTACGACCGCAATCACGTTGCCGGTAGCGCCGGATAAACTGACATCTCAACATAAGATTCAGCTTTGGCAGGCATTGTGTGCGCTAAGTTGAACCTGCAGGCCACAACATTCTGCCAGGCGGATGAAGCGCTTGCTTTAGCCGCCTATGCCATTCACCAGGAAGCCCAGTATGCGCCCTGGTCAGAGGCCACCTTTGTCGATTGTATCTCTTCGCCCTATGAATGCTGGGTCTTGTTGCATGACGGCCAGGTGGTTGGTTTCGCCATATTGCTGGTGGTGCTGGACGAAATTACCCTGATGGACATAGCTATCAGCGCCGGCTTGCGCGGGCAGGGGGCAGGTAAACATATGCTGGATTTTGTCATTCGCCGCTGTGAGCAACTGAACGGCTCAAACTGCTTTCTGGAAGTGCGAGAGTCTAACCTGGTGGCCAGAAAGCTGTACCTGAACAGCGGATTTGAATTACTGGAAAGGCGCAAAGGGTATTATCCGCTCGCTAATGGCCGGGAAGACGCGCTAATGATGGTCCGGCCAATAAGCGCTGTTGCGCCTTAGCGCCAGAGCGGGTTAAAAGTCCATACTGGCAAAAATCACCATTGACGACTTTTCTGCAGACTGCACGTCATTGGAATCATTCTCCGGGTAAAGGTTCACACCGGTTATTGCTTCAACATACCGCACATCAGCATAACGCACCTTGCCATCGCCTTGCTTTGCGTAAAGCCCCACGGTTAGAGGGTAGCCCATTAATTTTGTTTCGTAAGCCACACTGATGCCCCGGGTGTCGATAGCCTCGACGCGCTGAAAAGGGATGTCAAAGTCAATAACGCCATTGCTGTTATCGGTAAAAAGGCCGATTTGCAGTGCAGTATCGGATGACAGTGGGATGCGCAGACCCAGTGAATAATTGGTGACTTGTTTTAGCTCACGGGTTAAGTCGATGTCATCGAGTACCACGTCATCCTTTTCAACATGGCTGTAATAATCTATCTGACTTGAGACTACCCAGCCCCGGTGTTTATAAGCTGCGCCGAAAGAGAACAGGGATGGCTGATCCTGTTCTGTATCCGTGCGGATAAAGTCCGGGAAAGTCGTGTCCGGGGAGCCATTTAACAGGGTAATGATTGGCGCCATAATAAGGTTATTAGAACGATAGTTACGGTTAATCGATTCCCTGTGCACATAGTGAGCCCCCACGCTTAAGGCATCATCCTTGTACAACACACTCAAAGAAGGTTCGATTAAATACTGTTTTTCGTTGATTCGTCGGCGGGCGTCAAAGCCGGAGGTAAATGACCCCGTTGGGGTATACATAGTAATGGCCGCACCGGAGGTTTGCGATAAAACCTGTTCAATGTATTTCAGCGACAAGGAAAAGCCCAGCGCCCACTGCTCGTTGAGCCGGTAAGACAGGGCGCCACCAAACTTGTAAGCGGCATTATCGAAATCATAGGTCACCGTCTCAATCACACTCTGCGGTGGCGTGGTCATAGTGGCCGGCAACTCGTAGGCAGAGCTACTGTCGGTGCGTTCCTGAGAGTAATCGGTTACTGTAAAATAACTGCCGTAGCTCCACTGTCCGGAACTGGCGCTAATGCCCAGAAAACCGGGGACCACAGAAAATGAGGTGCGGGCAAAATCAGAACCATCGGTATACACGTTTTTAAACTCGGTAACTTCAAAAGCCAGGGTATTTACAGACGCTGATTTGGCATTGCTCTGAAACGATAAACCGGCCGGATTGTAGTGCATCGCTGACTGGTCGTCCGCCAGTGCCACATAAGCGCCACCGTAGCCAATGGCTTTACCGCCCACGAGCAGGTTACCGTAATGGTACTGGTCTGCGCTAACCGTGAAAGAAGTCGCTACCAGAGCACTTACTATTCCAACTGACGAACATAACTTCATAGATTACTTCCCTGAAACCAAACAATGCCAACCAAAGGTGTTGCAGTGTGCCTAGATTATAAAATGACCGGCCAGCTGGCTAGCTTTATGTCCTAATTTGTCAGTAAGTTAGCAGTTTAGCGAAGACTGAAAGCATCGCCGGAAACGACCATAAATTCAGTAAAACGGCATTCTAAAACCATTGGAACCATGTTATTAATAAAAAATAAACACGGTGTTAACCTCAGGTGATTCGCTATTTATGCCAAAGGCGGCAGTCGCAATGCGAATAGATAAAAACAAGTACGGCAGTGCATCAAATCATTATTTGACGGCACTCTTTGAGGTCGCAGAACAAAACCATCTGGATGCCTTACGCCTGCTTAAACACTGTCAGATTGAGCCGGCAGCCATTAATAAACTGGGACGGCGGGTGAAAACAGAACGGCTGTCTAAATTCCAAAGCCTGGTGTGGCGATTATTACGGGATGAGTCTGCCGGCTTGTGTGGCCGGCCGTTAAAACCGGGCACCTATGAAATGATGGGCCAGGTGACGGTGTTTCAGCCAACATTAAAACTGGCCATGCTTAAAGGCATCGCATTTTATAATTTAATGCTGACAGATAATTTTGCTGAGCTGAGTGTCGATGGTGATGAGGTCACTCTGACGATTCGCTTGCCCCACCCTGAGCGGGACCATAAATATCTGTTTGCGGAACTCACGCTTTTGGCCTGGCACCGATATTTTTCGTGGTTAATTGCCAGCCGCATTCCATTGTCAAAAGTTCGGTTTAACTATCCACCACCGCCCCATGTTCATGAATATCATTATTTGTTTCCCGGAGAGCACGAGTTTCATTGCGATACTTTGTCTATCTCGTTTTCGACTCAGTATCTGTCTAAACCGGTGAAACAAAGCGAAGGCTCGCTGAACGCCTTTATGCAACGCTGCCCACTGGAATTATTCCGGCAGTATAAAGCTGATTACACCCTGACCTCTGATGTCCGACACCTGCTAAGTAACGATATTGAGAGTGGTTTGCTCACTATCGACGCCGTCGCCGCCAGGTTACATATGACCAGTCGCACGCTGATGCGCAGATTGAAAGACGAGGGAACCTGTTTCCAGCAAATCAAGGATATCGTCAGAAGAGACCGGGCCGTAATGTTGCTAACCCAGCGAGCAACCCCTATCAACCTAATTGCCGAGTCTGTTGGGTTTGCCGATCCGGCGGCGTTTACCCGTGCATTCAGAGCCTGGACGGGTGAAACGCCAAGGCAATTCAGAGCCCTTCATAAAGAAGCACTTAGCTAAATCTTTCAACGATACTGGCTGGGATCTTCCGTTAGGTTATCTGCCTTTTTTTCATTGGTTAGCAACCGCTTATTATGCAAAAAGTACTCGTTGTCATTATTTGACAATTATTTCGTCACTTTCTGCTATTTTACAATCCGGTACATAATATTAACATCTGGTAAAAGTTTGGGTTGCCGCGTTAACACTAACCTGGCAGTGCCACAAAAAAACACAGAGTGAATGTTATGAATCAACACCCGTCTGAAATCCTCGACAACAGCAAAATGAGCAGGCAACAAATCATGGCTGTCATTTTGTGCATTGCGCTCAATGCTCTGGATGGATTTGATGTGCTGGCGATCAGTTTTGCCTCACCCGGCATCGCTGCTGAATGGGCAATCAATCGAACCGAACTGGGTGTGGTACTGGCCATGGAACTGCTCGGCATGGCCTTTGGCTCAATCTTTTTGGGCGGTTTCGCCGACCGGATAGGCCGTAAACCCACGATTCAAACCTGTCTGGTCGTCATGACCGCAGGCATGTGCTTTTCTGCCTTTGCCAATTCGGTAGTCACTTTGTTGGTGGTGCGTTTTATCACCGGCCTTGGCATTGGCGGTATGCTGGCCTCAACCAATGCCATGGTGGCCGAGTACTCCAACAAAAAGTTTCGCCACCTGTGCGTTATTTTAATGGCTACCGGCTATCCGGTGGGGGCGATTATCGGGGGGTCTATCAGTTCGGTGCTGCTGGAAACCTACAGCTGGCGTTCGGTCTTTATTTTTGGTGGGCTGGTGACCGGTGCTTTCCTGATTATCGTACAACTATTCCTCGCTGAGTCGGTGGTCTACCTGGCCTCAAAACAGCCGGCTGATGCCCTGGCGCGGATAAACCGTTCTTTACAGGCCATGCAAAAGCCGGTGTTAGACGCATTGCCACCGCTATCTCCTAATGCCGGTAAAAGCTCATTTGTTGAATTGTTTACGCCGCAACTGCGCGCCACTACGTTACTGCTCTTAGTGGCCTACTTCGCCCAGATAATGACCTTTTACTTCATTTTGAAATGGATCCCCAAAATCGTGGTCGACATGGGGTTTCATCCTTCTCAGGCGGGACAGGTACTGGTGTGGGCAAACGTGGGCGGTGCCATCGGTGCCACCTTGCTGGGCTTATTCGCCTCAAAACTGCCGCTACGACACCTGCTGATTGGCGTTCTGCTTCTCGGCTTTGTGATGGTCTCAGTGTTTGGTATTGGCTATGAGTCACTTGGCCAGCTGGCCCTGATATCGGCGGCTACCGGCTTTTTCACCAACTCCGGTGTGGTGGGGTTGTACGCCCTGATGGCACAAGCCTTTCCGCCACAGGTACGGGCTTCCGGTACCGGTATTGTTATCGGCGTAGGGCGCGGCGGCGCGGCGCTGAGTCCGGTGGTGGCTGGCGTTTTATTTACCCAGGGCGTGTCGTTGCAGGGCGTCGCCTTTGTCATGGGCGCGGGGGCCGTGGTTGCCGCTATCACTGTATTTTTGCTTGGTCGGGTGCAGAAGGGAAAATCTGCGCTGGATGCAAGTCCAATATTAACAAAGCAAACTTGCGATAACTAAGGGGATTGAGGAATGAAATTCACCCGATTAAATCCAATTACTGGTGAAGTTGCCAGCGAAGCCGAAGCAATGCAAGCCGCAGACATGGCGGCAATTGCGGCAAAGGCTCAGCTAGGTTTCGAGACCTGGTCTAAAGTCGGTCCCAACGCCCGCCGCGCGGTGCTGCAAAAAGCGGCAACGGCGCTGGAGAGTAAACAGGAGGCCTTTGTTGCCGCCATGATGGGCGAAACCGGTGCTACGGCCGGCTGGGCCATGTTTAACCTGATGCTGGCGGCCTCTATGTTGCGTGAAGCAAGTGCCCTGACTACGCAAATCAGTGGCGAAGTGATCCCCTCTGATAAGCCGGGCTGCATGGCAATGGCTTTGCGTGAGCCAGTGGGGGTTATTCTGGGGATAGCACCGTGGAATGCGCCAATCATTCTGGGCACCAGGGCGGTTTCTACCGCACTGGCGTGTGGTAATGCGGTTATTTTAAAAGCCTCTGAGATTTGTCCGCTCACCCACGCTTTGATTATTGAAGCATTGGCGGAAGCCGGTTTCCCGGAAGGGACCGTTAATATCGTTACCAACACTCAGGACGATGCCGCCGACGTAGTAGGCGCGTTGATTGATGCCAAACCGGTTAAACGCATTAATTTTACCGGTTCAACCGCCGTGGGACGCATTATCGCCCGCCGTGCGGCAGACAATCTGAAGCCCTGTTTACTCGAATTGGGTGGCAAAGCGCCACTCCTGATACTTCAGGACGCCAATCTTGATGAGGCGGTGAAAGCCGCGGCTTTTGGTGCCTACATGAATCAGGGGCAAATATGCATGTCGACGGAGCGCCTGATAGTGGTCGACAGTATTGCCGATGAGTTTGTTGCTGCCTTTAAAGCCAAAGTGTCCACCATGGAAACCGGCGATCCTCGCGAGGGGAAAACCCCGCTGGGTGCCGTTATCGACATGAAAACCGTTGAAAAAGTGAATGCCCTGATTGATGACGCGGTGAGTAAAGGCGCTAAAGTAATCACCGGTGGAAAGGCCGATTCTGTGCTAATGGCCGCAACGGTGATTGATGGCGTTACCGAAGAGATGGCTATCTATGCCGACGAAAGCTTTGGTCCGGTAGTCGCGGTGATCCGCGCCAAAGATGAAGCCGACGCTATCCGTATTGCTAATGACAGTGAGTACGGATTGAGCGCCGCCGTATTTACCCGCGATATTGCCAATGGATTAAAAGTGGCTAAACAAATCAAATCCGGTATTTGTCATGTGAATGGCCCAACGGTGCATGATGAAGCACAAATGCCTTTTGGTGGTGTGGGGGATTCCGGTTACGGGCGCTTTGGGGGCCAGGCTGGCATTGACCAGTTTACTGAACTGCGCTGGATCACCGTGGAAACCGAACCAGGCCATTATCCTATTTAATTACCCTGATGCATTGCCTTCTGCGGTGCAGAGCATCGAATGCATTTCATTAATATTTTGCAAGAGGAAACGAACGTGTCAGTAGAAAGAAGTGAAGAAGAAACGGTAAAGGTAGTTGTTGAGAATAAGATTGCCTGGGTGTCCTACAACCGTCCGGAAAAACGCAATTGCATGAGTCCTAAGCTTAATCGTCAGATGATGCGAGTGCTGGAAGACCTTGAGTACCGAGATAACGTTGGTGTACTGGTGTTAAGCGGCGAAGGGACAGCCTGGACGGCCGGTATGGACTTAAAAGAATATTTCCGCGAGAACGAGGCAAAGGGCCTGGGGGCAACGCGCAAAGCCCAGCGTGAAGCCTATGGCTGGTGGCGAGCCTTGCGCTGGTACCATAAGCCAACCATCGCGATGATTAATGGCTGGTGCTTTGGCGGCGGTTATGGACCCTTGTTTAGTTGCGATCTGGCGGTGTCTGCTGAAGATGCCACCTTCGGGCTCAGCGAAATTAACTGGGGGATTTTACCCGGTGGAGGAGCAAGTAAAGTAGTGGCCGACCTGATGCCCCTGCGTAAGGCCATGTATCACGCCATGATGGGCGAAAATATCGATGGCAAAACGGCGGTAGAGTGGGGACTGATTAATGAAGCGGTGCCAGCCGATCAACTGAAAGCCCGCGTGACTGAAATGTGTAACGTGTTGCTGGAGAAAAATCCGGTTGCACTGAAAGCCACTAAGGATGCCATTCGTCGCGTAAAAGAAATGACCTACGACAATGCGGAAGATTACCTGGTCCGTGCTCAGGAAGCGGCAAACAGCTTCGACAACGATGGGCGCAAAGAGGGGATTAAGCAGTTTATCGACGATAAAACCTATAAGCCGGGTTTAGGGGCTTATGATAAATCCAAGCAACAAAACTAAACGGGGCTGACATGGATTTTGTGACCCTGCAGGCGCGATTACGGCCACGAAGTATCGCTGTTAACGATGTCACTCATCACCGGACCTGGACTTATGCCGGGTTCGATAACACCATTAATCAACTGGTCAGCTGGTATCAGATTAACGGGTTGAAGCAGGGTGACAGAGTGGCTTGTTTGTCTAAAAACCGTGCCGAACTGGTGGCATTGCACCTGGCTTGCTCCCGGGCAGGCCTGGTGTTTGTGCCACTAAACTGGCGGCTGGCTAAAGAAGAGCTGCAAGCGCTAATGAGCGATTGTTCGCCAGCCCTGCTGATAGGCGACGAATCGGCCGCGGCGATGCAGTTCAGCCATTATGATATTAATTTGTTACTGAGCGATTGCAGTGAATTAAGCGCTACACAGCCTGAGTTTGATGAACACACGCCTTCACTTATCCTGTATACCTCAGGGACTACCGGTAAGCCAAAAGGCATCGTTCATAGTGAAGCGACCCTAATGGAAACTACCCTGAATATGACGCAGCTCGGACAGGTTAATGAACACAGTGTATTCCTTTGCGAAACGCCGATGTTTCATGTTATTGGCCTGGTATCCTGTGTGCGTCCGGCGCTCTATTGTGGTGGCAGTCTGGTGATTTCTGATGCGTTTGAACCCGCTCGGACGCTGAATCGACTGGCAGACGAGACGCTGCGGATCAGTCATTATTTTTGCGTGCCGCAAATGGCTAATATGTTGCGCCAGCATGCGCAATTTGATGCCCGCAAGCTTAAAAATCTCAAAGGGTTGTTAACTGGCGGCGCACCGCATCCTGAAGTGCAAATCCGGGCCTGGATCAACGACGGAATACCGATTGTAGATGGTTACGGTATGAGTGAGGCCGGCACGGTCTTTGGTATGCCGTTTGATTTACAGATCCTCGATGAAAATGCTGGCTGTGTCGGACTGGCAACACCGCGAGTGAAAGTGAGGCTAACCGACGACCACGGTCATGAAGTCCCCCCGGGTAAGGCGGGTGAAGTGGAGATCCGAGGCGGCAATCTGTTTATTGGGATCTGGCAGCAGGACACCTTGTACCAAAAGAGCTTTACCGCAGATGGCTGGTTTAAAACCGGCGATATAGCGGTGTGCAATCAAGCCGGGTTTTACCGCATTGTCGATCGCAAAAAGGACATGTTTATCTCCGGTGGTGAGAACGTGTATCCGGTCGAGGTAGAAGGGGTGGTACTTAAACATCCTGCGGTCAAGGACTGCGCCTTAATTGGCGTACCTGATGAACGCTGGGGCGAGGTCGGGCATTTGTTTGTGGTGCCCTTTAATGAGCAGTCACTGGCGAATAGCGAGCAGTTTTTCACCGAGCTTGGAGAACATCTTGCCCGTTATAAAATCCCCAGGCACCTGACGCTGACCGACAGTATTCCCCGCAATGGTGCCGGTAAAATTCTGCGTACTGTGCTTCGCGAACAGGTGGTGCACTTACTGGAGCAACACTAACCCATCATTCTTACCGTTCAGCACCGGCATTGCCGCTAAATCCGGTGCTGACCCCCTTGCTTTACTACCATTAAAAACCAAAAGTCCGTATAATCCCGCGAAAACGTAAGGCCTGAGTCATGCCGGTAAGGCAAGGATTAATGCAATCTTACTCAGGGCCAGCACTCCCGAATAAAAATCAGGTTTATTGAATGACCCAGCTGTTAGAAGAAATTAAACGTCGACGCACGTTTGCGATAATCTCGCACCCGGACGCCGGTAAGACCACTATCACCGAAAAAGTGCTGTTATACGGACAAGCGCTGCAGACCGCCGGTACCGTTAAAGGTAAGAAATCCGGCCAGCATGCCAAATCCGACTGGATGGAAATGGAAAAAGAGCGTGGGATCTCAGTGACCACCTCGGTGATGCAGTTTCCTTACGGTGATAACCTGGTCAATCTGCTTGATACGCCGGGACACGAAGATTTCTCTGAAGACACCTACCGAACACTGACCGCTGTGGATTCTTGCCTGATGGTTATCGATGCGGCCAAAGGGGTTGAGGATCGGACCCGTAAACTCATGGAAGTAACGCGTCTGCGAGATACCCCGATCATCACGTTTATGAATAAGCTGGACCGCGATATTCGTGACCCTATGGAATTGCTGGATGAAGTGGAAACCGAGCTGAACATCGCCTGTGCGCCGGTCACCTGGCCGATTGGCTGTGGGAAGCAGTTTAAAGGTGTGTACCACATTCATCGTGATGAAACGATTTTATATAAGACCGGTCACGGCCACACCATTCAGGATGTGCAGATCATCAAAGGGCTGGATAACCCGGAGCTGGAAGCCGCGGTAGGTGAGGGGCTGGCGGCAGAATTCCGTGACGAACTTGAGCTGGTCATGGGCGCCTCTAATGAATTTGATCAGGAACTGTTCCTGGCCGGCGAAATTACCCCGGTCTTTTTTGGTACCGCACTGGGTAACTTTGGTGTGGATCATATGCTCGATGGTCTGGTCGCCTGGGCTCCACAGCCACAAGGGCGCGAAACCGACAACGGCAGCGTGGATTCGCTGGATCCTAAATTCAGCGGTTTCGTGTTTAAGATTCAGGCCAATATGGATCCTAAACACCGAGACCGTATCGCCTTTTGCCGGATAGTGTCGGGCAAATATGAAAAAGGCATGAAAATGCGTCATACCCGAATCGGCAAGGATATTCGGATTTCTGATGCGTTAACTTTCTTAGCCGGTGACCGATCGTTACTGGAAGAAGCCTATGCCGGCGATATTATCGGCTTGCATAACCACGGTTCTATTCGTATAGGTGATACCTTCTCATCTGGGGAAGACTACCGCTTTACCGGTATTCCCAACTTTGCGCCGGAGCTGTTTAAGCGCATTCGCCTGCGCGATCCGCTGAAGATGAAACAACTGCAAAAAGGCCTGATCCAGCTTTCTGAAGAAGGGGCGGTGCAGGTATTCAGACCGCTGGCCAATAACGACCTGATTGTTGGCGCTGTGGGGGTACTGCAGTTTGACGTGGTGGTGGCGCGCCTTAAAGCCGAATACAACGTCGACGCGCTATATGAACATGTCAGTGTGGCCACTGCACGCTGGGTCTATTCCGATAGTGATAAAAAGCTGGACGAATTCCGCCGTAAAGCCGAGCAAAACCTGGCGTTGGATGGCGGCGATAACCTGGCTTATGTAGCGCCCACCATGGTGAACCTGTCGTTAGCACAGGAACGCTACCCCGATATTGATTTTAGAACTACTCGCGAGCACTAGGCACAACAATGAATATTCACGCACTTCTTATTTCCCGTTTTTCTCAGGCCTTAAGCGACATGGGCATTACCGACGCCCCGATTCCGGTGGCGCGCAGTGGCCGACCTGAATTTGGTGAATATCAGTTTAACGGCGCCATGGCACTGGCCAAAAAGTTAAAGCAAAAGCCTCGCGATATTGCTGAGCAAATTCTGGCGCAGGTCAAACTGGACGATGTGGCCAGCAAACTCGAAATTGCCGGCCCCGGTTTTATCAACATTCATCTGGCTGACAGCTGGCTAGCAAGTCAGTGCCAGCAAGCTCTGGATGACACCCGTTCAGGTATCCCTGCGCAGCATGCACAAACGGTTGTGGTGGATTACTCCTCGCCCAATCTGGCCAAAGAGATGCACGTTGGGCACCTGCGCACCACCATTATTGGTGATGCAGTGGTTAAACTGCTGGAATTTTTAGGCCATAAGGTTATTCGTCAGAACCACATGGGCGACTGGGGTACTCAGTTTGGTATGTTGCTCGCTCATCTAAGCGACAAGCTAAGCGCCAATGCCGTGGCGGAAACCGCGTTGTCCGATTTGGAAAACTTTTATCGTGAAGCCAAAATCCGCTTTGACGAAGAAGATGGCTTTGCCGACCGTGCCCGGGAATATGTGGTTAAGCTGCAAAGCGGCGATCAGCAATGTGCTGAGTTATGGCATTTGTTTATCGATGTGTCCATCTCGCACAGCGAAGAGGTTTACGAAAAGCTGAATGTCAGCCTGACCCGCCAGGATATTATGGGCGAGTCCGCCTACAATGAAGACCTTCCTCATGTGGTGGCGGAACTGAAAGAAAAGGGCATTGCGGTGGAAGATCAGGGCGCACAGGTGGTGTTTATCCCTGAACTGGCCGATAAAGAAGGCAATCCGGCAGTGTATATTGTGCAAAAATCCGGTGGCGGTTATCTGTATGCAACCACCGATTTGGCCGCGATGCGCTATCGCAGCGGCAAACTGGGCGCTGATCGCACATTAATTCTTACCGATGCCCGTCAGGCTTTGCACTTTAAGCAAACTGAAATTGTCGGTCGTAAAGCCGGCTTTATGCAGCCTGAGCAAACTTACGAACACTGTCCGTTTGGCATGATGCTGGGCAGTGACGGCAAACCTTTCAAAACCCGCAGTGGTGGCACGGTGAAGCTGGTAGAACTGCTTGATGAAGCTGTCGATCGTGCCCGAAAGCTACTGGCTGAAAGAGATACCGGTTTAACCGCCGATGAGCTGAATGATGTGGCCCGTAAAGTGGGTATTGGCGCCGTTAAATACGCCGATTTGAGCAAAAACCGGACGACGGATTACGTGTTCAACTGGGACTCCATGCTGAGCTTTGAAGGCAATACTGCGCCTTATTTGCAGTATGCCTATACGCGGGTGCAAAGCCTGTTCCGCAAAGCAGAGGTCAGTCCCACCGCTCTGGATGCCACTATTACTCTGGAACATGCTCAGGAGCATGCACTGGCGGTGCAATTGCTACAACTCGAAGAGCAGCTCAATGTGGTAGCCCGTGATGCAACGCCGCATGTACTGTGTAGCTACCTGTATGATTTGGCCAGCCACTTTATGAGCTTTTATGAAGCCTGCCCGGTACTCAAAAGTGACGTGCCAGAAGCGACCCGTAACAGTCGGTTAGCGTTATCTGCACTGGTCGCCAAGCAGTTAAAGCTGGGGCTTGAATTGCTCGGCATCGAAACTCTGGAAAAAATGTAGGGGGGGGGATTACACCTCTTACTCGACGTTAAGAAGAAGGAAGGCATTATGGTTAAAGTACTGGCTTTTTCAGGCAGCACCCGCAACGGGTCGTTAAATCAGGCACTGGCAGAAAATGCAGCAGCGGCTGCGCGCGAGGCTGGCGCTGAAGTTACGGTAATTAACCTGGCGGATTATGCCATGCCTATGTTTAATCAGGATGAGGAAGACCAGTACGGTATTCCTGAACGGGCGCAGGCATTTAAGCAGTTGCTTATCGACCACGATGCTTTTTTAATTGCCAGCCCCGAATATAACAGCAGTTATCCGGCGGTGCTTAAAAATGCTATTGACTGGGCATCACGCAAAGCCGGTGATGAAGCCGTGCTGGCCGCGTACAAAAACAAAGTGGTTGGCCTGATGGCGGCTTCCCCTGGTGCACTTGGCGGTATGCGGGTGCTGGTGGTGCTGCGCATGCTGATGCAAAATCTGATGTGTGTGGTGACGCCATTACAGGTGTCGGTTGCCAAAGCGGCCGATAAGCTGGATGAGGCAGGCAAGCTCACTGACGAGACGGCCAACAAGCAGTTGGCAAATTTAGCCTCACAAGTGGTCTCCATGGCTGAAAAGCTTAAGGATTAACAGCGGCCTGTCTGCTTATTTTGCAGACAAAACGACTGTTAAAAGCAGGCCAAATCCGGTACTATCCGTGCCCTTAAAAATGAATCAATAAAAAGGTCATTATGTTTGAAGTAAACCCTGTGCTAAATGCGATTCGGGATATCCGTGAGCGCACCGAAGCGCTTCGGGGGTATCTTTGACTTTGATGTAAAGTCAGAGCGCTTAGAAGAAGTTAACCGCGAACTCGAAAGTCCCGATGTGTGGAACGAGCCAGAGCGAGCCCAGGCCCTCGGGAAAGAAAAAGTTGCCCTTGAGCAAGTGGTAGAAACCATTGTTAACCTGGAGCAGGGTGCCGAAGACGTGGATGGGCTGGTGGAACTGGCGGTTGAAGCAGAAGACGAAGAAACGTTCGATGAGGCACAAGCCGAACTGAATGGTCTGATAGCGCAACTGGAAACCCTTGAGTTTCGCCGCATGTTTTCCGGGCCTAATGATACCTGTCACTGCTATCTGGATATCCAGTCGGGATCCGGTGGAACAGAAGCGCAGGACTGGGCCAATATGCTGCTGAGAATGTACCTGCGTTGGGGTGAAGAGCACGGTTTAAAAACCGAGCTTATCGAAGTCTCTGACGGCGATGTGGCTGGCATTAAAAGTGCCACTATTCGTTTTGAGGGCGAGTACGCCTTTGGCTGGTTACGCACAGAAACCGGCGTTCATCGTCTGGTGCGTAAGTCACCGTTTGATTCCGGAAACCGTCGCCATACGTCATTTGCTTCGGCTTTTGTTTATCCTGAAATCGATGATGATATTGAAATCGATATTAATCCATCGGATTTACGCATAGACACTTACCGGGCATCGGGTGCGGGTGGTCAGCACGTTAACCGAACCGATTCAGCGGTGCGTATCACGCACGAACCTACCGGGATTGTAGTGCAGTGTCAGAATGACCGTTCACAGCATAAGAATAAAGACCAGGCGATGAAGCAGTTGAAAGCCAAACTCTATGAGTATGAACTGCAGAAGCAAAACGCCGAGAAGCAAGTGATGGAAGACAACAAGTCGGATATCGGCTGGGGCAGTCAGATCCGCTCCTACGTGCTGGATGACTCACGCATTAAGGATTTGCGTACCGGTGTTGAAACCCGTAATACCCAGGCCGTACTGGACGGTGGGTTAGATAAATTCATTGAAGCCAGCCTGAAATCGGGGCTGTAGTAACTCAACTTAAAGTGAACAGACTATGAGCGAACAACAAGTCGACGAAAATAAACTGATTGCCGAGCGCCGTGCCAAGTTAAGCGCTATTCGCGAGAACTGCCGCGCTAACGGTTTCCCGAATGGCTTCCGTCGCGAAAACTATGCCGAAGAACTGCAGGGCCAGTTCGGCGAACTGGATAAAGAAACCCTTGAAGCGCAGGATAATCAGGTCAGCATTGCTGGTCGGGTAATGGCTAAGCGCGGTCCTTTCCTGTTATTGCAGGACATGACGGGTCGTATCCAGGCTTATGCCGATAAAACCACGCAAAAAGACTTAAAAGCCCGCTATGGCTCGCTGGATATCGGCGACATTATCGGCGTGGCCGGTGCCTTGCACAAATCCGGAAAGGGTGATTTGTACGTGAATATGGCCAGCTATGAACTGCTGACCAAGTCACTGCGTCCGTTACCGGAGAAGTTCCATGGTTTAACCGATCAGGAAACCAAGTACCGTCAGCGCTATGTGGATCTGATCACCAGTGAAAAAACCCGCGAAACCTTTGTGGTACGCAGTAAAATTGTTAACGGTATTCGCAACTACCTGACGACCCGCAATTATATCGAAGTGGAAACGCCGATGTTGCAGGTTATTCCGGGCGGCGCTACCGCTAAGCCATTTGTGACGCACCACAACTCGCTGGATATCGAAATGTTCCTGCGTATTGCCCCCGAACTGTATTTAAAACGTTTGGTAGTAGGCGGTTTTGAGCGCGTATTCGAAATTAACCGTAACTTCCGTAATGAGGGGTTATCAACCCGTCATAACCCGGAATTTACTATGCTGGAATTCTACCAGGCTTACGCAGATTATAACGATCTGATGAATCTGACCGAAGACATGCTGCGTACCCTGGCCGAAGATATTCTGGGGACCACAGAGCTGGTAAACACTGTGCGTGATACCGAAGGTAACGTAGTTGAAGAAAAACACTATGATTTCGGTAAGCCTTTCGACCGCCTGAGCATGGGCGAGGCTATCTTAAAGTACTGGCCTGAAGCGAATGAAGCGGCCATCCGCGATCCGGAAGCGCATCTTGATGAGCTAAAAGCCATGGCCAAACAGCTACACATTAAAGAGCCTGAAGTGGATGGTATCTGGGGCGCCGGTAAGTACCTGTGCGAAATTTTTGAGGCCACAGCCGAAGAAAAACTTGAACAGCCGACCTTTATTACCGAGTATCCCTGGGAAGTGTCGCCGCTGGCCCGTCGAAATGATGGCAATCCGTTTATTACCGACCGTTTCGAATTTTTCGTCGGTGGTCGTGAATTAGCCAATGGCTTTAGTGAGCTTAACGATCCGGAAGATCAGGCTGAACGCTTCCGCAAACAGGTAGAAGAAAAAGATGCCGGTGATGATGAAGCCATGCATTTCGATGAAGACTACATTCGCGCGCTGGAGTTTGGTTTGCCGCCAACAGCAGGTGAAGGTATTGGTATCGACCGTCTGACCATGCTGTTTACCGACAGCCCGACGATTAAAGACGTTATTTTGTTCCCGCACATGAAACCAGAAGTGCAGGCGCAGGACGCCGAATAAAGGTTAAAGGTTTTTAACCGCGTTATACAAAAGGGTATTGATGGGCACATCAATACCCTTTTTCTTTGCCCGCTTCACAATATAGCCGTTAATCCCTTCTATCTCGGTAGTGCGTTTATGTCTAACGTCCTGATGCATACTGGAGAAGTTTTCTGCGGTACGCTCAATTACATTGAATACCAGTTCGGTGAGCGCGGTGAGATTGAGATCTACCTTACAGGCACCGGCTACTGCACAGACTTCCTCACAAACCGTCGTAATGGTGGCGAGGTACTGGGTGGCCCGCAGCTCGCCGTTAGGGATATTGTTGAGTGCGGTTAACGGATTAATGGCGCAGTTAACCGCCAGTTTTTGCCATAGCGCCGTTTCGATATCATCGCGCCAGGTGACCGGACCAATACACCGGTTCATGATTTCTGCAATGTGGGTATTGAGTGGCATTTGTGTTGGATGGCGGGGTGAGCTGCCCAGCATGGTCTCACCTTTACCGGTATGACGTATGTAGGTGGTGGAGGTCTTGAACGCGCCATGACTGGTGGTCGCCAAAAAGACCGGGTTATCCGGCAGATATTTTTCGGCCAGCTCCATGCCGCCCATGCCATTGTGTAAAAGAACCACCGGTGATTCTGAGGGGAGTGAATATCGCCAGGCTTTCAGAGCATCTTTAAGCTGGGTGACTTTAAGCGGCACTATCAGCAAATCTGTTGCGGTAAGTGGTTTGTCCCGGGCGCTTTCTGGTGCAAGATTTAGCAACTCACCGTTGATTAACTCAACGGTGGTGAGCATGGCGCTGCCTGGCCTTGGCCACAGCCGAAAGGGGGTTGCCGATAACTGCGCTCCAGCAGCGCACAGGCCGCCAATAGCACCACTGCCAAGGATGTTTACCCTGACCGACATATCAGGCGTCCTCGCGCGGGGCTTTACGAGCCGATTTTGGCCAGTTTAGGGTTGCCGGGTGAGGCGCTGTATTAAGCCAGTTTACGATATCGGGGTGAGCAAAGTAGTGCCCTGCAGGAGGCGTACAAAACACACTGACGGGCTCACCGTCATAGTCAAATTCGAGCCCCCAGGCATGCAGATAAAGCCGGTCTGAGGGGGCCGCGCCGTACAGCGTATCGCCTGTAATGGGACTGCCTAAACTTTTCAGGGCAACCCGAATCTGGTGGGTTTTTCCGCTTAAGGGTTTTACCAGCATCAGTCTTGGCGCATCGCTAAAGCCATAACTAAAAAATTGAGTAACGGCGGGATTTTGCTGGGATTTGAGTAAGATATGCTGGCCATTGCGACGATTCTTCATGTCGCCGGCAATGGTTCCCTGTTTCTTTTTGGGTTTCTTGTCAACCAGTGCCAGGTAGTACTTTTGCACCTGTCGGGTCCGAAACATCGCTTCAAAGCGAGCCGCCGCCCGGGGCGTACGGGCCAGAAGCAGGCAGCCGGAGGTGCCGTCGTCCAGCCGGTGAGCCAGGTGCAGATCTGTTTCTCCCAACTCATCACGAAGGCGCGACACAACACCCTGCTCGGCGTCGTGCATGGTAACACCGGTCGCTTTATTTATGATGATAAACTCAGGGTGACTGAAAATGACTTCAGTCATCAGGCATTAGTATCTTCTAATATGGCCAGGGCTTTGTCATATTCCAGTGACGAAACCGCATCGACTAATTCCTGCTGATGGCTGCTATTCAGGTTAAGTGTGGCAAGCCATTGGTTGAGCTTTTCATCATTAATATATTCGTGATGCTGAAGCGCCTGACTTAATGCCCGGTAGGTTTGCTGTTTTTCATCTGAGGGCGCTGCAGGGGGGGCCGGATTAATTTCGGAGTCATCCGGCAGTTCATCAATAACCCGAATGGTTTCAGCCAGACGATGAATTAATTCTTTTAATGACGCTTGCTCAGGCTTACCCAGTTTGAGTTCTTCATTGACCAGTCGGCTCGATTGATAGACTGCGGTGCAACCAAGGTTACCCGACACGCCTTTTAAGGTGTGTACCAAATTTTCGGCTTCTGTTATCTCTTGTTGTGCCAACATGGTTTGCAGGCGGGTATCCAACGACTGATACTCAGCAGCAAACTTGCGCAACAGGCGATATAACAGGCTACGGTTACCATTGAGTTGCCGTAAACCGAAGTCAAAATCTATTACCATTGGCTGTTCTTGCATAAGTTCCTGTAATCTCGATATATCTGTAAATACGAAAAAATGCCTTCAAGGCTTTAACAGTACACCTTTACGTGTAATTATTGTTAAAGTTGTCACGTAAACGTAACGTACCTTCGCAGACGGATGCCCTATCCACTAATTTCCGGAATCTTTAATGTTGTTTAGATTTATCCTTTTGGGTTTGATTTCCCAATTACTTAATGGTTGCTCTCAGACATCCGATCTCTCACCGGCTGATACAAAAAGTGTAGCACAACCTGTTGCTATTGCTTATGAGAAATACCAACTAAAAAATGGACTTACCGTTATTTTACACGAGGATCACTCTGATCCTCTGGTGCACGTAGATGTTACTTATCATGTGGGATCGGCAAGAGAGGAGCCGGGTAAAACAGGCTTTGCGCATTTTTTTGAGCACATGATGTTTCAGGGATCCGCCAATGTGGCGGACGAACAACACTTTAAACTCATTACTGATGCGGGCGGCACATTAAACGGCTCCACCAATCGCGACCGAACCAATTATTATCAGACCGTGCCAGCCAATCAACTGGAAAAAGTCTTGTGGCTGGAGTCTGACCGTATGGGCTTTTTATTGCCAGCGGTAACTCAGGAAAAGTTTGAAATCCAGCGTGAAACGGTAAAAAACGAACGGGCAGAACGGATTGATAATCAGCCTTATGCCCGGCGTCATGAAAAAATTGGTGAGGTGCTGTACCCTGAAGGTCACCCTTATTCCTGGTTAACTATCGGTTATACCGAGGATTTGGATCGGGTAAACGTTAACGATCTAAAAGCCTTTTTCAAACGCTGGTATGGGCCTAACAATGCCGTCTTATCAATTGGTGGCGATATCAGTATTGCCCGAACGAAAGCCTGGATTGAGAAATATTTTGGTGCTTTACCCAGTGGACCTGAGGTTACCGGCCAGGCCCCGGCGCCAGCTACGCTTAATGACGATAAATTTATCACCATGGAAGATAATGTGCATCTGCCATTGGTACAAATTGTCTTTCCAACGGTGTATGCAAGACACGAAGATGAAGCCGCGCTGGATGTGCTGGCCAGCATTCTGGGCAGTGGCAAAACGTCGGTGTTTTACGAAAGGCTGGTGAAAACCGGGAAGGTGGTGCAGGCCGGAGTCTCGCACCCCTGCAGCGAACTGGCCTGCGAATTTAATCTGGTGGCGTTGGTTTCGCCAGAGTCGGATAACTCACTGGCCGCTATTTACAGCGAAATTGAAGCGATTCTGGCAGACTTTGAAAGCCGCCCTTTCGATGAAGACGCGCTGATCAGAGTGAAAGCCAATATTAAAGCGTCGACTATTTACGGCTTGCAGAGTGTCAGCGGCAAGGTGTCGACCCTGGCGTATAATGAAACGTTTTTTGGTAAACCGGATCTGATGAACGAAGACGTTAAACGGTATACCGAGGTCACCAAAGACGATGTTTATCGTGTGTTCAACCGCTATATCAAGGGTCAGGCGGCGGTGATTCTTAGTGTGGTACCGCACGGGCAACCTGAACTGGCAGTAAAGCCTGCTACCGCAGAGCAACCTGAGCGTCAGGTTGCTGAGGTGAATACAATATCGCCAACGTTGACGAGTCAGTTGCCAGAGTCAGATTTTGATCGTAGTCAGATGCCGGCGGCTGGTGAACCACCGGTGGTGACTATACCAAGCTTCTGGCAATTAAAGTTACGTAATGGCATTCAGGTGCTTGGAGTCACTAACGATGAAACGCCAACTGTAACCATCACTCTGGACCTGGATGGCGGTATGTTATTGGATCCGGCAGACAAAGCCGGTTTATCGACATTTACCGCCCTGATGATGAATGAGTCAACGCTGCTTTTTACCAATGAAGAAATGTCTAATGCGCTGGCTAAAATGGGCTCATCTATCAGTTTTGCCAGTAACGGTCGTTACACCCAGGTGTTTATTTCCAGTCTAACTGAACATTTAACCGATACGCTTGCCTTGCTTAAAGAGAAGTTGTTTAGCCCGGCGTTTAAAGCTGAAGACTTTGCGCGTATCAAGCAACAGTTACTGGATAATATTAATGCTCAGACCAAAGAACCCGGCGCCATTATGGAACAGGTGAAAACCGCGGTGTTGTGGGGTGAGCAGAACCGCGTAGGCTTGCCGCCTGGTGGCACGGCAGAAACGGTATCACGCATTACCCTGGACGATATTAAAGGGTTTTATGAGCAGTACTATGTGCCAGCTAAAGGCACTATTGTGGTGGTAGGGGATATGACGCCCGGCCAAATCACCACCTATTTTGATTTTATTAATAGCTGGCAGGGCACGGATTATCAAATTGCCGATTACGGCGACTTTCCGGAATATGACGGTCAACAAATTTTGCTGGTTGACGTGCCTGGTGCCGCGCAAAGCCTGGTCAGAATGGTCAGACGTGCAATGCCCTATGATGCTACTGGCGACTACTTTTACGCGCAACTGATGAACTTTCCTCTTGGCGATGATTTTAACAGCCGTATCAATCTCAATCTGCGTGAGGACAAAGGGTATACCTATGGAGCGTTCTCAGCTTTTAATGGCGGTAAAACCCTGGGGTGGTTTGAAGCCGGTGCCGATCTCAAACAGGAGTACACGGCGGCGGGTATTATGGAGCTGCTGGCTGAAATTAATCATTACCAGCAGCGGGGGATCACCGATGCTGAGCTCAGTTATATGCAAAACGCCTTTACGTTAAGCGAGGCGCTGGAGTATGAAACACCGCTGGATAAGGCCTCGTTTTTACGGCGCTTACTGGCGTACGACCTGCCGGTAAATTATAAAAAAGCACAAAAAGCTATATTGCTGAATATCGGCAAAACAGAAATTGATGCGGTGGCGGCTAAAGCGTTACATCCTGAATCACTGCAAATTATTGTTGTGGGTGATAAAAATGTGATTTTGCCGCAGCTTGAAAGTCTGGGTATACCGATCAAGGAAGTCAGTCCGACGACCACCCCTTAGCTCCGGTAATTAGTGGTTTCACAGACCAGGCGCTATCAATTAACGACATTGTGCTGTGAATTATGCTTGGGTCGATATAAATATTTGATATTATACGGCCCATAGCTAACCGTCTTGCAACCAATGTAAGTCGCAACCGACATTATGGAATCGACATTGCGCCCACTGACTCACGATCTTTCTTATGATTTTGACGCCCTTAAATCAGCCTCTGCGTTTTGTGCACTCAGCGATATTAAACGTGGGGTTGAACGCGAATGTTTGCGGATAAATCCAACCGGGATGCTGGCCCTCACACCGCATCCGAAGGCTCTGGGAGCGGCTTTGACGCACGAGAGTATTACCACGGATTACT
The DNA here is from genome assembly GCF_913058315.1 of uncultured Alteromonas sp. Lineage (GTDB taxonomy): Bacteria > Pseudomonadota > Gammaproteobacteria > Enterobacterales > Alteromonadaceae > Alteromonas. Next base: position 21,484 of record NZ_CAJXQY010000070.1, read on the forward strand.
CTGAATCATTGCTCGAGTTTATTACTCCCCCTGAATCCGACGTCAATACTACGCAGGCGCAGTTAGAAGACGTGCATAAATTTACTATCGATAACATTGGTGAGGAGCGCTTATGGCCGCTCAGTATGCCGTGTTTTATTGAGAATGCTCAGGACATTCCAATTGCTTATTTTGGCGAGTCCAACGTGGGTAAAATGAAGAAAGCCTATCGTATGGGGTTACGCAACCGTTACGGCAGCATGATGCAGGTGATCTCAGGTGTTCATTTCAACTTTTCCGTCCCCGATGCATTCTGGCAACATCTGGCCACACAGAAAGGCGTTGAAGCAACCCAGGATTGGGTGTCGGAACAGTATTTCAGTCTGATTAGGAATTATCGTCGCAGTTGTTGGTTGATCCCGTATTTGTTTGGGGCGTCGCCAGCCTTATGCAGCTCCTTTGTGGCCGGTCGTGAACACGGGCTGGATTTTAAAAAGCTCGGCCGCGGCACCTTGTATCTGCCCTATGCGACGTCATTACGTATGAGTGGATTAGGCTATACCAGTAATGAGCAGTCGTCGCTGCGCATTTGTTATAACTCTATCGATACTTATGTGCGTTTATTGCGGGAAGCCATGTATACGCCGTCCAAAAATTACAGCGGTTTTGCGGCCGGTGAAGGCGGTAATTATCAGCAGCTCAGTAAAAATGTGCTGCAGATTGAAAACGAGTTTTATTCGCCAATACGGCCAAAACAGCCTACCGCGTCAGGTGAAAAACCAACCGACGCACTGGCCCTTCGCGGTGTCAGCTACATCGAAGTGAGAGCGCTGGATGTCAACCCATTCAGTCCGGTTGGTATCGACAAAGAGCAGATGCACTTTTTGGACGTATTTTTAATGGCGTGTCTGCTTACTGAAAGCCCCAAGTTTGATGCAGAGCGATATAAGGAAACAGAAGTGAACCTTAATCGTGTCGTTGTGGAAGGGCGTAAACCGGGCCTGACTCTGTTGCAAAACGAGCAGGAGGTTGCCATGCGCGACTGGGCAGAAGCGTTGTTCTCACGGTATGCTGAAGTCGCCGCTATTATGGATGAAAATTACGCTGACCATCGTTACAGTGAGGCGGTTAAACGGGAATGGCAAAAAGTTGAAGATCCTGAGTTAACGTTCTCAGGGCGCTGGCTTAACAAATTACTGGCAGAGGGTGACAATGCCGTAGTAGGGCGTGAGCTGGCGGAAACGTACCGTCAACAAATCGGTGACTTTAATTATCATTTTAAATCGGCCGAAGACTTTGTCGCCGAAGCTCAGCGCTCTGTTGCAGCCCAGCAGGAGATTGAAGCGTCTGATACTGATTCTTTCAGTGAGTTTATTACCGATTACTTTGCCCGGGAGCCGGCCAAAAAAAATGCCTGACAAGGGTCAGGCATAAGAATTTGTTCCAGGGAAACACACATTCGGAACAGTAATTTGGACAGCGTATGTACAAAAAGTTCAAACAAATTTGCATCTTTTTTTCCGGCTGGGTGATTTTATTGCCGATCGTGATCAGTGGCTGTGCCACTACGCCGCCAAAAGATACCAGTAATCTGTGTGAAATCTTTTACGAGAAAGAAGACTGGTATGATGCAGCGGCGGACATGCAGGATAAATGGGGGGTGCCTATTCATGTCCCCATGGCCATGATGTATCAGGAAAGTTCGTTTCGCCACGACGCGCTGCCACCCAGAGACTACATTCTGTTTGGTTTGATTCCCTGGGGCAGGGTGAGCTCTGCCTATGGTTATTCTCAGGCAAAAACCCCCACCTGGAGTGATTACATTCGTGAAACCGGCAATTCCGGCGCCGATCGGGATGACTTTGAAGACGCCATGGATTTCATGGGCTGGTTTATCAGCAAAACCCATAAGATCAATGGCGTATCGAAATGGGACGCCTATGCACAATACCTTAATTACCACGAAGGCTGGGGCGGTTACCGGCGCAAAACCTACCTGAAAAAATCCTGGCTGGTTAAAGTCTCACAACGTGTAAAAGCACGTTCGTTACGGTATGCCACGCAACTGAAAACCTGCGAAGAAGATCTGCAAAAAAGTTGGTTCTGGAAATTGTTTGATTAGCGGGTGATGAGGGAGCGACTGGCTGATTTTACTCTAAAAAACAGGCGGGCATTAAGCCCGCCTGTAAGAAGTGGGATTCCGTCCAAGACCGTAAAATTTCCGGAAACCCAACAGGCATTTATAATCTAATCTAAATGATAATTATTATCAACTATAGTTTTTAAATTACTGTATATAAGCTTTGCCGCATTCTTTTGATCCAGGTCATGCTTTGCCAAAAGCGGGCCATTTCCTATTGATTTGGATCAGCGTTTTTTCCGCTCTAACGGCGCACACTATCACCATAGAAACAGCAAATAGAAAGGTGATTATTA
>NZ_CAJXQY010000071.1 GCF_913058315.1 uncultured Alteromonas sp.
CTTGCACGGAATGCAGCAACGTAGAGCCGACAGGCATAAGCAGGAAGGTCGCGCGAATTACCCCGGGAGGTCTGATATTTTGCTAAAGAGCTACCCGCATCGTGAGGTGTAGGGATGGGATATCAGAAGTCAGCAGACGCCGTAGTAGTGCTAGTAAACCGATAGCACGAAGGGCTGAACCTGTCACGAGCGGCAAGTCACGCGTGCTCTCGCGTTATCGGAACACAAGGCAATGAAGAATCATTGCTCCGGGACAAATATACAAGAAGGGTCGGAAACCTGGGCGGTGTTTGCGGAGTTCTAAACGGTAAAGCGGCGACACGATGCACGAAACAGACTCAGGTATTGGCTATGGTCAATACAGACAGGAACCGCCGTGGTACGGAACCGTATGCCCGGTGGTGTGAGAGGACGGCGGGAGTAATCCCGCCTCCTACTCGATCCTGCTGGGATGACGATTTTTACTGCCGTCATCCCGGCCTCCGAGCCGGGGTTCTCCTTAAAAGGTTGACTCACCAGATACAGCCCTTTCGCAATAGTACTTTTTAACTCTACAACATCATGTTGGGAGATCCCGGATAGCTTTGCGAGCTTCCGGGACGACGTAGTCGGTTCGGGGATGACGCGGTTGTTTGAATTCCGTCATCCTTGCCAAAAATAAGGGTAAAAAACTTTCACTACACCCGTTTAGTACTATGCTTAATCTACACTAAAAATTGTTTTCTGAGTTTCAATGGTACTCTGGCCTTAACATAGATATATCAATGAGATTATTCAGGTTTTCCCTTTTATTTCTACTGTTTCTATTTGCAAAAAGCGATGGAGCAATAGCGTCTGAAACAGCAATAGCAATTGTGGTTGCTAAAAGCAGTAAAATTGAAGCAATTAGCAAACGTGAGCTGGTTGATGTCTTCATGGGTCGATTTGATGTACTTGAAAGTGGTCACAAAGTGCAGCCGGTGGATTACGAAAACGGTTCCACGCTCCGTACAATGTTTTATAAAACCCTGGTTAATAAAAGTGAACGCCAGATCAATGCCTACTGGTCGCGTTTAATTTTTTCCGGGCGGGCCAAACCGCCGGTCCAGGTTGTATCCCCGGAAGAAAGTCTCAACTTTCTTCTGAGTAACCAATCAGCAATGTCCTACATCCCCGTTAACCGTGTTTCAGAGGAGATGAAAATTGTTCTTGTTCTGGAATAAACAGCGCAACTGTGCAGCGTTGGTACTGCTCAGCAGTTGCCTTATAACGCTCTGCGGCCCCTCTTATGCTCAGGTTACGCTCAGTGGGTTTGCTACCCTGGGCGTCACTGCAAGCAGCAGCGACGAATTAATTTTTCGCTCAGCCATTAACCGGTGGCCGGAAGAGGGTACTAATTTACTCACTGAATCGTTGATAGGGCTACAGGTTAATTATCAGGTTAACGACAAGGTCGACGTAGTAGTACAGAGTATTCTGGATAATAAAAATTATGATTCGCTGTCTGATTATATCGATCTGGCGTTTATCCGGTATCAAATCGACCGTAACTATTCTGTGCGTTTCGGGCGCCTGAATAATAACGCCTATATTCTTTCTGAGTATCTGGAATTAGGCTACAGCTATTTATGGGCAACGCCTCCAATGGAGTTTTATACCCCTTCTTCCTACCTGACTTATATTGATGGTATTGAGCTACAGTACCGCAATCTCATTGGTGACGGGATGCTACAGGCAACCCTGGCAATGGGTAACAGTAAAGCCGATTTGCTCAATGGCGATTCAGTGTCGGTACTCGAATACGATTATGTACTCAACAGCTCGGTGACGTACGAAACAGACCATTGGTTATTTAAAGGCACGTTTAGTCATTTTCATGGCCACAAAGCGCGCATAGAAGGCCTTGATCAGTTACAGGATTTAGCCGCCAGCTATCCTTCTCAGTGGTGGCCCTTTATGGGCGAACTTCTGCAGTCCCTGGATTTTAAAGATCAGAGCATTCAGTACGTTGCTCTGGGAGTTAATTATCACCGAGATAACTGGCTGGTTAAGTCGGAAGTGGCTTACTTTAACATCGACTGGGGGTTAACCGGCGATCTGGGCTATGGGTACATTAGTGTGGGTTACGAGTTTGAAGAAATTACTCCCTACATGACCTTTGCAATGCTCGACTCCCTCTACGACCGGCACATTATCGAACAACCAAGATATGATTTGATAGACGACCCGCAAACGCAGCAAACGCTGGCTTTTTTGCAAAGCAATTTCCAGACGCTCTACGATTCTGCCCGTATGGATCAGCACTCTGTTTCTTTGGGGATGCGGTGGGACTTTACGCCTCGCTGGGTGGCTAAAGGGCAGGTGACTTACTATAAAATAAACGGCCCGGGATCAGGTTTATGGGGCGGCAATAGTCTTCAAAGTATTGATGATCACCGCCATGTCAGTGTACTTAGTCTGAATGTAAGCACCATTTTCTAGTGTGGTTAGCATGAATAAGCGTCCGTTTACTCAAAAGCTAAATGTCAGGCTGGCAATTATTGTGGCAGTAATTGGTGTAATCCTGTCGCTCAGTGGTAGTTTGCTGGTGTTCCGCCTGGCGCTAGACAAACAGGAGTCAATTAGTTACCGGTTGGTCGACCAACTGGCTGCCAGTGCGGTAAAAACGGCTGCTATTGCTGCATATGTTGACGATGAAGAACTCGCTAACGAAATTATCAACGGCTTAGTGATTAGCGATATGGTTAGCGGGGCCAGGATCTACGCGGCTGGAGCGGTGTTAGCGACCAATTTAACCAACACAGAAGAACTGCCGCTGGTCACGCCCATTGAGCGGGAATTGTTTCATCCTTTCAATGAGGGAGAGTTAATTGGTGAACTGGATTTATTTCCCGATACCGCTTTTATTCGGGACATGGCACTTCAGGAAGCTCAGGCCAGTGCGATCCAGATTATTCTGGTGTCATTTTTAATTACCATTATTATTGCCGGCACTCTGCAATATACCTTGTCTATGCCCTTGATAAAGCTCAAGCAGGCATTTGAAACCGTTGATCCAACGAGTCCGGAAAATCTTAAAAAGCTCGATATTGATTACAAACGTCAGGATGAACTGGGTTATCTAATCGAACAAATCAACGGCCTGATCCGGGCGGTTCGGGCCAACTTCCTGGCTGAAAGAAAGTTGCGGGTACATACTGAAAAGCTAGAGCAACAGTTGCGATTATTATTCGAGAAAGCGTCGATAGGCGTAGCGCTTATTTCTACACATAAGGGGATCCTTATCGAGAACCCTAAATTTAACCACATTGTGGGTACCAACTCTTCACTGTCTGATTTCATTGAGATGTTTGATGATCCGGAGTCTGTTTCGAGTGTTATTGCCTCGTTAAAAGCCTCTTTGCATAGCAAGCCTATAGGCCTGGACTTATCTTATCAGGTGGATGGCAGTCGCCGCTGGGTACATTGTCTGTTTGCTACCGTGTCTGACCAGCGGGTGGTGGCGAGGGAAGAAGATGATGTGTTATTCGAGGTGATTATTAACGACATTACCGACCGCAAAGAGCGTGAGGCTGAAGTCCGCTACCAGGCTCAGCACGATGCGTTAACGGGCCTGTATAACCGTCTTGGTGGCGAGAAACGATTAGAGTACCTGTTGCGCGAAACCACCGCAGATTATTCCTGTGTATTTCTGCTGGTCGACCTGGATAAGTTTAAACCCATAAACGATACCTACGGACACGATGCTGGTGACGTGGTGTTAGTTGAATGCAGTCATCGGATTAAAACCTTATTCAATGGTCCCTCCGATGTATGTTGTCGCTGGGGAGGCGATGAATTTGTAATTGGTTTTAAGCGTGAGGAGCTGCCTTATTCTTCGCTTAATACACTTTGTAATACGCTGTTGCACAGCCTTGAAGAACCCATCGAAGTAAGTCCGGATTTGCAGGTATCCATTTCAGCCAGCATTGGCGTAACACTGGTCGATGAAAGTGACAGCCGCGTTGAGCACTGGATAGCCAAGGCTGATAAAGCGATGTACGAGGTGAAAAGTCAGGGACGGGCTAATTACCTGATCAGTTAGTCAGGGCCGGCGCAGGGGCTTTGTTTGCCATTCAGGCTCATCTGTCGCTTTTGTTTTATCTGGTCTCACAACCTGCATTATGGGTGAGGAAGAGTGACTTGTGATGGAAAGGGCAGCGTAACAAAGTGCGTGGGTCTGCATTTATCCTGCTCAGCCGTTAATTGGTCTATTGTCATTAAGAAATCTACAATGCAATGAAAAAAAAGCGCTAGAATCGCGCAGCAAGGTCTGTCAGACCTGAATTTTTTTAAGCGGCAATCATGATCGGCCGGCGTAACCGGCTCGATGGATTAACCATAAAAAGGTGAACAAATGGCCTCGGTGTTAATTGTATTGCTCGGTATAGCTGGAATGCTACTGGGCTGGTTTATTTATTCAAAATTTATCGCGGAACGGATTTTCCAGCTTGATCCCAACTTCAAAACGCCTGCTCACGAGTTGCAGGATGGCGTAGACTTTGTGCCAACCAACAAAGTGGTATTGTGGGGGCACCATTTTACCTCAGTGGCTGGCGCTGCGCCCATTGTGGGCCCGGCTATTGCCGTGTACTGGGGCTGGGTGCCGGCAGTGTTATGGGTTGTTTTTGGTACCATGTTTTTTGCCGGTGTACATGACATGGGCGCCCTTTGGGCCAGTAGCCGCCATAAAGGCAAGTCCATGGGCGCGTTGGCGGAGGACGTTATCGGTAAGCGTACCCGCTCACTTTTCATGGTGGTTGTTTTCCTGGTACTGCTGATGGTCAACGCGGTATTCGGGGTCGTGATTGCAAAATCATTCGTATCGCAGCCCAATGCGGTTTTTCCAGCCTGGATGGCGATAGCCGTAGCCTTGGTGATTGGCCAGTTACTGAAACGAAACTTTAGCCTGATCCCTATGTGTCTGGTTGGCATTATTGTGCTTTACGCCTCCGTGTTTGCTGGCAGCTACATACCCATTGAATTACCGGACACTCTGTTTGGCTTATCGGCTAACGCCAATTGGATCATTATTCTGTTTGCCTATGCTGCCATTGCCTCGTTACTGCCGGTGTGGATGTTGCTCCAGCCCCGTGACTTTATAAACGGTATGCAACTGTTGGTTGGACTGTTTTTACTTTATGGCGCGGTATTTGTGTCGTTACCGGATATTACCGCCCCGGCGTTTAATACCCAGACTGCGGTTGATACGCCCAGTATCATTCCTCTGCTATTCGTAACCATTGCCTGCGGGGCGGTATCGGGCTTTCATGGTATCGTTTCATCGGGGACCAGTTCTAAGCAACTGGACAAAGAGACAGATGCTCGCTTTGTTGGTTACCTTGGTGCGGTAGGCGAAGGCTGTCTGGCGCTGGTGACTATTGTTGCGGTAAGTGGTGTCGCATTAGCGGCTTCACCTGAAGAGTGGCATGAAGTGTACAGTCACCTTGGCGATGGCTCAGTGGCCGCGTTTATTACCGGTGGTGCTAATCTTATCCAGCAGGGGTGGGGATTACCGGTAGACTTTTCATCGACCATACTGGCCACTATGGTGGTGCTGTTTGCCGGTACTACCATGGACTCCGGAGTGCGTTTACAGCGCTATATCATTCAGGAATGGGGCGAAATCTATCAGTTGCCGGTACTCAAGAATGGCGTTATTGCCACGTTGGTAGCGGTAGCCTGCTGTTTGTTACTGGCATTTGGTGCGGGGGGCTCCTCGGGCAGCGGTGGCATGATTATCTGGCCATTGTTCGGTTCAACCAATCAGATTCTGGCGAGTATGACCTTGCTGGTTATCTCAGTCATGTTAATCAAAATGAAGCGTCCGGCGGTTTATACTCTGGTGCCCATGACATTCGTTATTGTGATGGCGTTCCTGGCGGGGATTATTAAGCTAAAAGAGTATTATCTTGACGGTAACTATCTGCTGGTTCTTTTGGATGCGGTAGTACTGATCGTTAGTGTACTGGTGATGCTGGAATCGTGGTCGGTGATTCGAAAATTCAAACGGCAATCGGCCTGATGAAAAAAGCCGTCAGAGAATCTGACGGCTTTTAACTTTTTGTGCTAGCAACGTATACCTAATGGCGATACGTTCAGAGATATGCGTTAAAAACACCCGCAGTAATGATCATTAACGAAACAGAATATAACACCAGTGAAACTTGATCTGACAATTTAGCTTTAGCCATAATTCGAACCTCTTTTCCATCGAATGTAACTATAATGTAACAAGCCGGTTTGATTTTGTTAATTATTCTTTGGTATTAGATAGTTTGTTACCGTCTACTGTGCTTGTATCCATCGTATAAGGCCTCATAATACCCTTTGTACACTTGATTCAATGGACTGCTTTACATGATTTTATTGCTCGTTTACGTGATTATCGCACTGGGATTTTCATTCTTGTGTTCCATCGCTGAGGCGGTGATCCTGAGCGTTTCTTCAGCCTATATCTCTGTTCTTGAAAAAGAGCAGAAGCCCAGTGGTGCGGTGCTTCGCCATCTTACCGAAGACATTAACCGACCGTTATCAGCCATACTGACGTTAAATACCATTGCCCACACCATGGGGGCGGCAGGAGCCGGTGCCCAGGCAGCGATAGTGTTTGGTGATGCTTACCTGGGCCTTATTTCGGCTATTCTGACGTTGTTGATTCTGATCTTTTCGGAAATTATACCCAAAACACTGGGGGCGACTTTCTGGCGCTCTCTGGCACCGGTTACTGCTTATTTTCTGAAGTACCTGGTTGTGTTGTTATACCCCTTTGTGAAAATGTCAGAATGGTTAACCAAAGGTTTTAAAGAGGAAAGTCCGTTGCGCGGACTTAACCGTGCTGAACTGCATGCGATGGCAGAACTCAGTGGAGAAGAAGGACAACTAAACGAACATGAAGCCTCTTTCATGAAGAGTTTACTGACCCTCAACGAACTGGCTGTGAAGGATGCTATTACACACCGCACGCAGGTTTTTTCGGTGCCGGAAACCCTCACCATCACCGAGTTTTTTCATAAACACGGGAGTATTAAGTACTCTCGCATTCCTATTTACGAAGAGGATGACTCTGAGCAAATCACCGGCTTTGTTATGCGGTCCGATTTGTTGGTTGCCCAGGCAAAAGGTCATGGCGATAACCTGTTGTCGCAATACCGTATGAGCATGGTGACCGTGCTGAGTTCTATGCCGCTATCATCCACATTTGACCAGTTTATTAAAAATCACGTGCATATTGTGCTGGTTGTTGATGAGTACGGTGGTCTGGAAGGGATCCTGACGCTCGAAGATTTGCTCGAAAGATTACTGGGTGTGGATATCGAGGATGAAAAGGATACCAATGTCAGTATGCGTCGGCTGGCCTATGTGATGCATCGTCGAAAACAGCTGATGATGCTCAAAAATGTGCCCGACAGCAGCATGACGTCGGCAGCTCGTAAGTAATTATAAATGCAACAATTACAGCCTGATGATAAGGCTTTTATAAAAAGCTTTTTTGATGTCGGTTTTCTTTACAAAAACGATGTATCGGTTGGTGTTGGCGGTACCTAATATCATCAAACCATGAGGTTATTTATATTTCAATAAATTACCTCTAATAAAATAATTTTTAAATTCTACAAGGCGTTAACTCTCCTGCTTTGGTTTCTAATTGCAAACTTACCTGGTTAATCATGCAAAGCGAATTAAAGCTGGCCTGATTTATGTATAACTGGATTGCAACAATCCGTTGGCAGTATATTGACAAGGCAGGAAGTAGAAAATGAAGAAGTTATTTTTAATCTGGTGTTTCATTATGTCTGTTGGTGGCGCTCACGCGTCGTTAATGACAACGTCGACCGAAACTATCGATGTAGGTTCCCACAACAGTAATTTTTCAGGCAATGTCAGAGGATTCTGGTTTACAGCACCGGTTGATTTCTGGATTGTAGGTATTGACGTCCCAACTGACGCGTCGACTGCAAACTTTGCCACTTCCATTTTACGACTTCCATCTGTACCCCCTTCATGGTCATCGTCAACCGACGTGTATGATATTCTGTTTGAGGTACGTAACCAGGCCACAGCAATCAGTGATTTGGCCATTCAAGTAGAAATGGGCGACGTGATTGGCGTGTTGGGGAACAGAGGTGATGTTAATTCTTATGGTACTTCTCCCTATACTTCGTCGATTTTAGGTAATTCTGTAGTGCTTACTCGTTTTGGAACACAAAACGTTATCGGCTCATCAGCCAGCGTTGCAGGGATGGGAGTCTGGACAGAAAGTGGCGGCAGCATCAGCCGTGTAAACCTAACGATATCCGCTACTGATCCATCAGTCGAGAGCGTTCCCGCTCCTGCTAGTTTGCCGGTCCTGATGTTAGGGCTCTGTGGACTTTTAGTTGCACGTCGCAAGACAAAGCAAGCGTAGAGCGACGTAATCAGGTACCGACCTGACGGTATTTGATATGATCAAAGAAGGAACAATCTGGTTGGTGATTAGTCGTTACTCAGCGGCAACTCACTAGCCAGAGTTATTTGACTCAGTGTTCTTACAGTAGTTTCTGTTCACGTGAACAACACCAACTATAACCAGCACATCAGAAAGTAACAAAATAATGAAGAGCGCAATGCCTCTTGTATTTTTACCTTTCACTTTAACTCTGCATAACCATAAACAAAATTAAATAAAAGTTGCTGAGCGCTTTAATTGCAGACTAGGGGTTGTCCAATCGCTGCTGCCACATGGCCAGATGCGCCTGATGCTTTTGCTGTAATTCGCCTGCTACCGATGGATCGGCCAGTAGGTCTTGCGGGATCAGAGCCAGCATGCGATCGCACGACAAAGCAGAAACCGCGGCAGCCCAAACCTGGGTCAGGTGTACATTGGTGGTCTGGTGATTATCTGCCAGTTTTCGGGTGGCGGTTATCTTTTCCTGCATTGCCTTGTCGGCGCCCTGATACATCGCAACCGTCACTTCAAAATCTCGTTTAAGCTGCTGAAAGTCATCGTGATTTCGGTCAATATCCCGGCCGGTCTGCATTACCGTCATCACGGCTGACTGCGCGTGACTAAAGGTATCAAACAACTGTACATGTAAGTGACTAAACTGCGTTTCCAGTGCGATAATTCGCGGATCGGCTTCACTCATTCTTTCGCCCTTTTGATTAGTTAGGCGTGACCGGCAATGAAATAACCACGCACACCCCGGTATTATCCGGTAAATCCTGAAGCTCAATTTTACCCTTATGAAAGGCTACAATCATATTGGCAATATACAAGCCTAAGCCTAAATGAGGCGGACCATCGGCGCTGTTACCTTCTGCTCTTACCGATACCATTGACTGGGTCAGTTGCTCATGCATTCCCTTGGGTAACAGTGGGCCGGTATTGGTAATACTGAGTTTAACCGTGCGTTGTTCCTGCCACATATGCAGGGCAATGGTACTCTCTGGCTGGCTGAATTCCACCGCATTGGCAATGATTTTATCCAGCATTTGCGCTATCAGATCCGGCGAACCGTTGAGCTGGGCCTTTTCACAACTCAGTTTCAGTGCAAACTGCCGATGGGGGTAGGCATGCTGGTAACCTTCCACACAGCCACCAACGACTTTAATAATATCGAAGCGTTCAGTGTCTTCCTGACTGATCATTTGCTCCAGCCGGGTGGCCTCACTCATGCTGTTAAGAATACTGCTCAAACGGCTGATCCCCGACTGTGCGCGGCTTAAAAATACCTGCTGCTGAGCCGGATCCTGTACTTCAGTCAGGGTATCTAACGAAGAACGTACCACTGCGATAGGCGTACGTAATTCATGGGAAAGACGGGAAGCCATATTTTCCAGATACGAGTTGTATTGCTGGAGCCGACTCAGTACAGCACTGAAAGAGCGTGATAAATCGCCAATTTCATCGCCATGACGAGACGGCGGTAAACTGCCAATAATTTTGCCATTGGAGTCGATTACCGCTTCAGTGTCATCACGCAGATTGCGTATCCGGCTAGAAATCCGGTGAGCGAACATCAGTAAGCCCAGGGTGCCTAGTAGCATCACGGCCAGGATGACATGGAAAAGCTGTTCCAGAGCGCGGTTTCGCAGCGTGCGAATACCATGTGTGGTTTGCTCCACCACAACGGCGCCCATGACCGAGTCACCAATATAAATCGGGTAGGCGGCAGACAGGATCACTGCTTTGTTATCCGGCGTTAGTCGCCATAGTGAATCCGGCTGGCCAATGAGGGCGTGATTGATATCTTTACCTGCCAGTGCGTAGGCATCAGCCAGTTCGTCTACGAAATCGCCCGGCGGACGAGTGAGAATCTGATAATACAGCGGCAGTAACCATTGTTGTTCGATATAGTGCCACCAACCCTGACTACGATTTTCCTGACTGCCTGCGTTAAACCCAAGAGACGAATGAATAGAGCCCGAGCGGGCCAGCACCCGCTTATGTTTGTCGATGACCCAAACCCGGGAGTCGGCATAGCGCAGTCCCGAGAGAATTCGCTCTATTTCCGGAGAGGGGGTGACTACTGTGCCGAGGTCATCACTTTGGTTCGGATTAGCGGTGCCCACTGCATACTGTTTGTTACGAGTGAGCGGATCGTCGACATCCACGATGGCAAATGCCAGGGCACCGGAGGTCATGGTGATAGGAAAACGGAGCTCGACGTTATACCCGGTGCTGGTCATTTCCCAGCGTCCCTGAATTTCCAGCGCATTGTTAACGGCCCTGAAACGACGCGGATCTTCGTCGAGTTGGTAAGCATTTACCCAGCCGGAGTCATAAGGTGAAATAATGTAGCGATGCAGGGTATCCTGAGCATCCAGCATACCAATCAGCAGGTGGTCTGAACGGTCGACGCTCAGGCTATTCGGCGCGCGGAAGACCACCTTGTCATCGGTAACCGCAAACATGGCATAAAAATACTGATCATAGCGCCCCACCATGTGCTCCACTGAGAGTGTCACCGGCGCGTTTTGCTCCGTAAACCAGGTTACTACATTGTCGGCACTGTAAGACTGGATAAGCGGTGACACCGCCTGCCACTCCTGCAGGCGACCATCGAGTTGAATTGGCACATCAATAGGCGGTGCATACAGATCGGTTCCCGGCCGCACGTTTTGCAGATAAGCGGACTGGCTGTCAAACAGGGCCGGGCGTTCATGCAGGGCTGTGGCCACGGCTCTGGCGGTACCAATCATCGTTTGTTCCTGCCCGATACGCAGGTATTGCTCCAGTTCCCAGACATATTTATAACCCAGCCATGGGATGGCAAACAAAAACAGCGACAGTACCAATAACTGTAAACGAATAGAAAAGCGCAATTTCACCAACCTGGTTCCTTCTGCACCGGTCAGCTATTGCTGCCAGCGATACCCCATGCCATATACCGTATCGATGTGGTCAAAACTGTCGTCGAGCTGAACAAATTTTTTGCGCATCCGTTTAATGTGCGATGTGATAGTGGAATCATCCACCACCATGCGCGATTCATCCATTAGCTGCTGGCGGCTTTTTACATGACCCGGACGTTTAATCAGGGCATGTAACATCCAGAACTCCGTGACGGTCAGTGCTACCGGAATATCCTTCCAGCTAACCGTCATGCGGCTGACATCGACTTTAAGGTGACTAAGACGAATGGTGTCTGAATCCTGTTTGGGGGTGGCGAGTAAATCGGTGCGCCGAAACAGGGCGGCAATTCGGGCCAGCAGGTGCGCCATACTGATGTCTTTGGTCAGGTAATCATCTGCCCCCATACGCAGGCCGCTGATCGTATCCACATCATTGTCGCGGGCGGTGAAAAAGATAATCGGTAACGACTGAGAAAGCTGACGTAATTGCTGGCATAACATAAAGCCGCCTTCCATTTCGTCATTCAGGCCAATATCAATAATGGCCAGGTCCGGCAGTGACTGACTGAACGCCAGACTGGCAGAGGGACGGTCGGCGTAGGCCTGAACGGTATAGCCCTGTCCGGTCAGTACGGCTGTATAGTTATCGCGGATGGCAATATCATCCTCAACGATGGCAATGGTTTTTGGCATACATCATTCATCCTGTCTAATACCGGCCCCTACTATAACTTAGTCAAACCGGTTAGGCGGAAGTTCGGCACAATTTCCCCGAGCTTGCCATTTTTCTGCCACTTTTGCGCGGGCTAAAGCGGATTTTAGCCACCTGACACACATTTTACCTGCCAACAGCGCCATAACTTGCCATAGTTTTCCTTTTTTGTTCAGTGCATTGCCACAACCTGACACCTGCTGCGCCATATCCTCCTGGTGTAATTCATATCGTTCACAGCGAAACACACATTCATTACCCAGAGGATACTTATTATGCGTAAAACAATCATTTCAGCAGTACTAGCCATGTCATGCTTAACGTCAGCAACCCAAGCTATGGCCAGCGAAAAAGAAAACACTTATGAACATGCCGCCGGCATTGGTATGGGCTCCGGCGTGGTGATAGGTGCCATGGTGGCTGGCCCGGTAGGCGCTGCGGTGGCAGGCTTTGTGGGAGCGTTCTTAGGTAACGATATCAAGCAGGATAAAGCACTGCAGGCCAATCAGGCCAGGCTGACGGCTCAGGCGGAGTTATTATCTCAACGGGATCGCTCCTTGCTGGCCATGCGAAATCAGCTACAGGCATTACAGCAGGCGAGTCTGACAACTCAGGTCAGTGATACCCGAACCCAGGATACGCCGGCTATTACCTTGCAAAGTGTGGTGCAGTTTCAGACCGGTGCCTATGACATTGCTCCAGATTATCAGCAACAGCTGGACCTGATTGCCAAAGCATTACGCGGTTATCCTTCACTCCAGGCTCGCCTGACCGGACATGCCGACCAAAGAGGGGATGCTAAATATAACCAGGCGCTGTCAATGCAACGCGCTATTAGTGTAAAACAATATCTGCTCAATAAAGGAGTGGATGAAAAACAGGTGTTGACCCTGGCTTTGGGAGAGGAACGGAGCCAACATAAAGAATATGAAGGTACCTTCTTCGACCGGAAAGTGGTAATTGAGTTAGGTGAGGAAGATCCAACCTTAACGGCACAACGTTAAGTGTTAGCCGGAGATAACCTTATTTTTACCTTTGAGTTTGGCATCGTACAGGTTGATATCAGCCTGTTCGATGACATCATTTAGCGTATAGCGATCCATATTCTGCACACTTACCGCACCGGCACTCAGCGTTACCCGATCGAAAGGTGAGTGCTTGTGCGCCATATTCAGATTATAAATGTCGGTCAGAATTTGGTTGGCGATATCCCGGGTACCGGATAACCCTGTATTAGGTAGCAACAGGATAAACTCTTCGCCGCCGTACCTGATTGCCGCATCACGGGCGCGCCGCGTATACCCTTTAAGAACGGTTGCGACGTTCTCCAGACACATATCCCCTTTCAGATGGCCGTAGGTGTCATTGTATTGTTTGAAATAATCCACGTCGAAGATAATAAGACCCAAGCGCTGATGATCGCGCATCAGTTGACGCGATAGCCGGGGATACTCTTCATTGAGATAGTTGCGATTATACAGGCCGGTCAGTGAGTCTTCGAAGCTGAGTTTGATCACTGCATCCAGCCGCAGTTTACTCAACAAATGGTTGCGCACACGGTGTACGATTGTCTGGGCGACTATCGGTTTAGTGACGAAGTCGTTGCCACCGGCCTGCCAACAGCTAACCTGAGCGTCTTCGCCCAATTCAGCAGTAATGAAGATTAACGGAATGTTGGCTGTATCCTGGCGTGCTTTAAGCTGACGACAAAGCTCAAGACCGTTGGTGCCCGGCATGTTTACATCAACCACCAGTAGGTCAGGTAACTGGTTTTCACAGAACTTTATGGCATCCGCCGCAGACAGGGCAGTAAAACAACGACAAACTTTGTTAAGGATGCTGGAAATCAGGGTAGCACTGATGTGATCATCATCTACAATCAACACCAGACTTGACTCGGTATTTTTAGTGGATTGAATGGGCATTAGAGAACGATCGAGCCACCGGTAGTTAGATGAGTTATTGCTAATGTACAAAAATAGCACGTCGTCTGCAGTTAACAAACCTCAGACGCTGGCAAAAGGTATACTTTTGGTATGTCTAATCGCCTTATGGTATATTTTTATATACGCAATTGGTTTTTTGGAATGGTTTGTCCGGCAAACTAGGCCCTTTAAATTTGTAAATTTGTTACTATATCGTGTGGGACAAAAAATCTTTCTGAACCCGTTGTGCGCAAGTCTCCCACCCGTTAAACGAAACTTCAATAATAAACGGAAGGGCTGGATGGTTAAGCCAATAAGGTGTGTAGTCATACCCTTAAGCTGATTCCCGCTATAGGGCGGCACAACAATAATCACGGAAATAAGCATGCAAGCGTTAACAATCTCGGGGTTAACAAAAACCTACCGTGGCTCAGTTCATGCCTTAAAAGGCGTTGAACTGACAGTACAAGAGGGCGACTTCTTTGCCCTGCTCGGCCCTAATGGGGCGGGCAAATCAACAACCATTGGCATCATCAGCTCTTTGGTTAATCAAACGTCAGGTGACGTAAAAGTGTTCGGTTACGATCTGGACAAACAAAAGGAACTGGCTAAGTCGTGCATTGGTCTGGTGCCCCAGGAATTTAATTTTAACCAGTTTGAAACTGTCTTACAGATCGTGCTTAATCAGGCCGGTTACTATGGCGTACCTCGTAACGTTGCTCACGAGCGGGCCGAAAAATATTTATCGCAACTCGATTTGTGGGAAAAGCGCAATGCTCGAGCCCGAGAGCTGTCAGGGGGAATGAAACGTCGCCTGATGATTGCCAGAGCCTTAATGCATGAGCCCAAAATGCTGATTCTCGATGAGCCTACCGCCGGTGTAGATATCGAAATCAGGCGTTCCATGTGGCAATTCCTGCAGGAAATCAATGCGCAGGGAATTACCATCATTCTGACCACGCATTACCTTGAAGAAGCCGAAATGCTGTGTCGCAATATCGCTATTATCGATAAAGGCCTGATTGTGGAGAACACGTCCATGAAGGCTTTATTGTCGAAGCTTAATATTGAAACCTTTGTCCTTGATTTAGAGGGCGAAACGGCCGAAATTAACCTGAAAGGCTTCGAATATCGCTTGCTAGACAGCAGCACTCTGGAAGTCGACGTGGCGAAATCAGATGGCCTGAATCCGGTGTTTAGTCAGCTGACCGAACAGGGGGTTCAGGTAATGAGTATGCGCAATAAGGCCAATCGTCTGGAAGAATTATTTGTCAGTCTGGTTGAAGCCGGACGTAAGGAGTCGGTGTAATGTCTGCCGGAAACAACTGGATAGCTTTAACGACCATCTGGATCAAAGAGTGCACGCGTTTTCTGCGGATCTGGATCCAAACGCTAGTACCGCCTGCTATTACCATGAGCTTATATTTTGTTATTTTTGGTAACCTCATAGGTGAACGAATTGGCCAGATGGGCGGTTTCACCTACATGGAGTTCATTGTGCCTGGCCTGATCATGATGTCGGTGATCACAAACTCTTATGCCAATGTCTCATCGTCATTCTTTAGCGCAAAGTTTCAGCGTAACTTAGAAGAAATGCTGGTAGCACCCGTGCCTACCTCCGTGATTATTCTGGGTTATGTGGGGGGCGGTGTGGCCAGAGCAATGTTAATCGGACTCATCGTAACGGTGGTGTCTATGCTGTTTGTGGATGTTCATATCCATAACCTCGCTATCATTGTGCTGACCTTATTACTTACCGCCACCTTGTTTGCCACGGCCGGTTTGGTTAACGGTATTTTTGCCAAGACCTTCGATGATATCAGCCTTATTCCAACCTTCGTGCTGACGCCACTAACGTACCTGGGCGGGGTGTTCTACTCGCTGACACTCCTACCGGAGTTCTGGCAGTGGGTCAGTAAGGCAAACCCAATCGTTTACATGGTTAATGGTTTCCGCTACGGCTTTTTAGGCGTCTCAGATGTGAATATTGGTCTCGCAATGGGACTGCTGGTGTTATTTAATCTGGCATTATTTACCGTTGCTTACACGTTACTGAAACGTGGTACCGGAATTCGTTCCTGATCATGCGGGGCAATTCCAGAACCGTAGAAAGTCAGCAAAGTGGTGTGCACGAAAAGCTGGAGGCGATTGTTGAGAAGTACCAGCGTACTGAAAATCGTCGCCCGATCCATGGCCATACCCAGCAGGCTTTCGATGAGGTCGAAGACTGGTTGAGTGACTGGCAGGGAGAAGTCATCCTCGACTCCTGCTGTGGCGTTGGTAAAAGTACCGCAGGCCTCGCTCAACGCTATCCTGAGGCGCGGGTTATCGGTATTGATAAATCGGCACTGCGAGTTAACAAACATCAGCATTATGAGACCCGGCAGAATAATTACCAGGTGGTGCGTGCGGATGTGGTCGATTTTTGGCGTCTCATGCGAGCTTCCAGCAATCAGAGCGCCTGGCATATCGCCGCTCACTACCTGCTGTATCCCAATCCTTATCCGAAACCTTCGCAGGTACAAAAGCGCTGGCACGCGAGTCAGGCAATGCCCGACCTGATGGCGCTTTCGCCGCGCCTTGAAGTGCGCAGCAATTGGTTGATTTATCTCGAGGAGTTCGCTGTGTCAGCAGCCAAATACGCCATGCAGTGCGATATCTCTGAGGTCAATCCGGAGCAACCCGCATTCACACCATTCGAAGAAAAATATCAGGATAGTGGACAACAATGCTGGCGACTCGTTGGGGTGGGTGAGAGCTAAGTAGCATCGATTAAGCGGTTAAAATCTGTATTTGTGACACTAATATGACAGATTTTCATGGGTTTTTGTTAGAAAATCCTTATAATCGCATTCTCTTTGGGGGCTGCCCAGAACGATCTTTCTACCGGTTGTTTAGCGTAACAACCATAGGCTGGCCTTGGCGTAGCGGGGAATCTGCGTTACAGTCTGAGGCTATGAAAGGTCATTGCTAAGTATCCGGCATGAGTTTCAGGTTGTGCCGGATGGCGATGTTGCGTGAACGTTAAACAGTAAGTGTAACAAGGCATCAGCGCAGTTATCATTTTCAATTCGAGAGGTGTACAGTGTGGGTGAAGCACAAGTAAGCTTGAAGCACCTGTTTCGGGTTTTTACCAAGCCAGAGCACAAAGACTCTAAGCTGGCACAAATTGAAGAACACCTTTCAGACAATATTCTGGATTTCTTGTCGCAACACGTGGTGACTAAGAAAACCTCGCTGGAAGAGGTCGAGCAGGACTTTGCCGATGCAATGATGCCTGAGTCGCCGGAGTTCGTCTCAACGCACGCTGAAAACCTGCTGGAAAAGCTGGTTGCCCATTCAGTGAATACCTATTCCCCCACCTTTATTGGCCACATGACATCGGCCTTGCCGTACTTTCATCTGTCGTTAGCTAAGCTGCTGGTGGGTCTGAACCAGAATCTGGTAAAAATCGAAACGTCCAAAGCCTTCACGCCACTGGAGCGTCAGGTGCTGGGGATGATGCATAACCTGGTGTATGAGCAGAACGAAACCTTTTACGAGCAATATCTGCACAGTGCCCGTCATGCGCTGGGAGCGTTTTGCTCTGGTGGCACCGTTGCTAATATCACCGCCCTTTGGGTAGCCCGCAACAAGATCCTTGGGCCGCAGGGGCGTTTCCCGGGGGTAGCCCGGGCAGGTCTGGCGAGTGCTTATCGTCATTATGATATTGATAACCTTGGCGTGCTGTGTTCACGACGGGGTCACTACAGCTTATCGAAAGCCGTGGATGTGTTGGGTATCGGACGTGAAAATCTTATCACCCTGCCTTGTCCTGAGCAGGTTTTAGATCCTGCTCAGGCGTTAAAACAGGGCCGTGAGTATCAGGCGCAAGGTAATAAATTACTGGCCATTGTCGGCATTGGCGGAACCACCGAAACCGGTCATGTCGATCCGCTGGACGAACTGGCAGATGTGGCAAAAGAGCTGGGTTGCTGGTTCCATGTGGATGCAGCCTGGGGTGGTGCAACACTGTTCTCAAAGCACTACCGCGGCATTTTAAAAGGCATTGAGAGGGCTGATTCAGTAACCATCGATGCGCATAAACAAATGTATGTCCCCATGGGGGCTGGCATGGCGCTGTTTAAGAACCCGGAAGATGCTAACGCCGTTCGACATCATGCACAGTATATCCTGCGTGAAGGCTCAAAAGATCTCGGCGCTACCACTCTGGAAGGTTCGCGTAATGGCATGGCCATGATGGTTTATTCGTCATTGCATATTCTGGGGCGCCGTGGCTATGAGCTGTTGATTAATCAGAGTATCGAAAAAGCCAAAAAGTTTGCGGCAATGATTGATGCTCATCCTGATTTTGAATTGGTTACCTCACCAACATTGTCGATAATGACATACCGGGTGTGCCCGGCGGCCATTCAGGCACAACTGAAAATGCTGCCTCAGGTTCAGGCTCAGCGACTGAACAGTAAAGTGGATCGCCTGGTGGTAAACGTGCAAAAACTGCAACGTGAAGCGGGTAAATCATTCGTTTCGCGGACCAGACTGGAATGCCCGGTATATGGCGCTTATCCAATCACGGTCTTTCGTGTTGTACTGGCCAATCCCATGACTAAAACCCGCGATCTTAAAGCCATTCTTGAAGAGCAGCACGCGATTGCAACCCGCAACCGCGTGTGGCAGGAATTACAGGCGGTTAACACCGCCGAGACACTGGATCAAGCCTGATCCAGTGTTAACTGCATATTGTCGATTAAACGCGTGGTTCCCATAAACGCTGCAATCAGGATCACCAGATTAGTATCGTCAGGCGTTGCGGGTTGAAGGGTCGTTGCGTTACGAATAGTCACATAATCCGGAGTCAGACCGGCGGTCATCAGCGTTTGTGATGCCTTGCGTTCGATATCGTCATAACTTTCCTGGCGGGCGGTAATCGCCTCGTGCATTTGCTTCATGGCGGCGTATATTCGCGTGGCAGTGGCCCGTTGCTCAGCGCTAAGGTAGCCATTGCGAGAACTCATCGCCAGACCATCCTCCTGACGCCTTGTGGGCACGCCAACAATGCTAATGGGTAGTGACAGGTCTTCCACCATGGTGCGGATCACCTGGAGTTGTTGGAAGTCTTTTTCGCCAAAACAGGCAACCTCAGGCTGCACCATATTGAACAGTTTGCAAACAACGGTTGCCACACCGCGGAAGTGACCGGGGCGGCTGGCACCGCACAGCAGCTCAGAGATGGCCGGTACTTCTACAATCGTTTGTTCAGTTAAGCCGCGTGGGTACACATCCTCAACCGCCGGAAAAAACAATGCATCCACGCCATGGGCTTCAAGTTTGCTGCGATCGGCATCGAGCGTTCGTGGGTAGGCATCTAAATCTTCGTTGGCACCAAACTGCATGGGATTAACGAAAATGGATACCACCACTTTATCGGCCAGGCTTTTGGCTTGTTTAACCAAATCCAGATGACCATCGTGCAGGTTACCCATGGTAGGGACAAATGCCACGGTCTGACCGTTGCTGCGCCACGATTGGCGAAGTTCACGCAAAGCGCTTAGAGATTCAATAAATTGCATTATTTTTCAAAACTATGTTCGGGGCCCGGGAAAAGGCCATTTTTCACTTGTTCAATATACAGGGCGACAGCCTTGCGCAGATCACCGGTCTCGGTAAGATAGTTTTTAGAAAACTTAGGCATATAATTGGCGCTAACGCCAAACATGTCGTGCATCACCAGGATTTGGCCATCGGTGTCTACGCCTGCCCCAATGCCGATAACCGGAATGCTCAGCTTTTCACTGACCGCTTTACCCAGTGGTGTGGGCACACACTCAAGCACCAGCATTTGTGCCCCAGCGGCTTCTAACGCCAGCGCGTCATCGATGAGCTGTTGGGCTTTGTCTTCTTCTCGGCCTTGTACTTTAAAGCCACCAAAGACATTCACCGATTGCGGAGTCAG
This sequence comes from uncultured Alteromonas sp., assembly GCF_913058315.1. Taxonomy (GTDB): domain Bacteria; phylum Pseudomonadota; class Gammaproteobacteria; order Enterobacterales; family Alteromonadaceae; genus Alteromonas. The sequence goes on from NZ_CAJXQY010000071.1 coordinate 19,946, forward strand.
GCCGAGGTGACCACATACCGGCACACCGCGTTGCTTAAGACCGGTAATGGTCTCGCATAACCAGGCGCCGCCTTCCAGTTTTACCATGCTGGCACCGGCGGCCATTAAGGCTGCGGCGTTTTCATAAGCCAGGGCGGGTGTGGCATAAGACATAAACGGCATATCGGCAATAACAAAAGCGGCGTTCACACCAGCAGCGACCGAGCGGGTATGGTAAGCAACATCGGCAGTGGTAACCGGCAGGGTACTGTCCTGGCCCTGTAACACCATGCCCAGCGAATCACCGATTAACAGTACATCAATACCCTGCTCATCAAATAGTTTGGCAAAGCTGGCGTCATAGGCTGTCAGGGCCGTGATTTTTTCACCCTGTTGTTTTTGTTTTATGAGTGTCGAAATGGTGACTTTTTTCATGGGCATTCTCCCAATGCAATAAAGGCGCTTGGCCGTTAAAGAGTGGATGACTCGTTGATTGAGGCGAGGCGCTTGAGACCGTCCAGCGAGCAGCGTGATACCCACACTGAAAGCGGCAGTCCGTCCGGCATAATCATGTCCGGGGCAATTTCAAATAACGGTACCAATACAAATTCGCGTTCGGCCATGCCTATGTGAGGGATAACCAGATCATCGGTTTTGATGGTGTCGTTGCCATACAGCAGAATATCCAGATCGAGGGTGCGTGGGCCCCAGCGTTCCCCCTCTCGTACCCGTCCGTGATGATGTTCAATTCTCTGCAGACTTGCTAATAATTCATGGGGGGATAACTGGGTGGCGATCCGGGCAACCGCATTTATATACACCGGCTGATCCTGCGGGCCCATAGGCTTACTCTGGTAAAAAGAGGAAGCCTTCTGGACCTGAGTGTCCGGCAATTCACGCAGCGCGCAGATGGCTGAGATTAACTGACTCAGCGATTCGCCCAGGTTGCTGCCCAGACCAATATAAACGGTATGTTTACTGGACATGGTTATCGGATTTAGGTTTACGTGGACGACGGCGTTTGCGCTGCGCTCCGCCTTCTTCCTGGCGCAGCGTGTTCAGCATTTTCTTTTGCTGGTTGGGGGCTGCGTCCTGAAACTGTGTCCACCAGTCAGCCAGCTCCAGCAGTTCCCCACCTTCAGTCTGCCCACGAGCAAGCAAAAAGTCATAGGCTGCGCGGAATTTAGGGTGTGACAACAGCTGGAATGCCCGTCGGCCAAAACGTCGCGGCAGTCGTTGCTGCAGATGCCAGATATCCCGTACCACGGTACTGAACCGTTTGGGGATCATGATCCGTTGGGACTGACGATGTAATACATCGCCCATGGCAATATTGAACGCATCGTGGGCGTTCAGGCCCGCCTCGGACTGTAGTTTGGTGGCGTGCTCTTCAACCGGGTACCATAAGAGTGTGGCAATCAAAAATGCCGGGGTAACCCGCTGACCGGTGTTAATCCGTTCGTCGGTATTCACCAGTACCCGCTCAATCAGCGCTATCTCTTTACTGTCAGCGGCTGAAAATACCTTACCGAGCATAGGAAACAGCGGCTCCAGCAGGTTATATTCACGCAGCATGCGGAAAGTCTTAAGACCCTGACCGGATAAAAACAGTTTGAGCATTTCTTCAAATAAGCGCGCCGGAGGAATGTTTGACAACAGATGCGCCAAATCATAAATGGGTTTAGCAGTACGCGGGTTGATGGTCATATCCAGCTTGGCTGCAAAGCGCACAGCACGCAGCATTCTGACCGGATCTTCGCGATACCGTACTTCCGGATCGCCGATTAAGTCGACTTCGCGACGCTTAATCGCACTGATACCATTAGCAAAATCGGTTACTGAGAACGTAGCCACATCGTAGTACATGGCATTGAAGGTAAAGTCACGACGCTCGGCATCTTCTTCGATAGTGCCAAACACGTTGTCCCGCACCAGTTGCCCTTGCTCATCCTGCTTGGCCATCGACTGGTCTTCATTATGATGACCCCGAAACGTGGCGACTTCGATGATTTCGCGGCCAAATACAATGTGCGCAAGGCGGAAACGGCGACCGATAAGGCGACAGTTGCGGAACAGGCCTTTGATTTGCTCCGGCGTGGCATTGGTGACGACATCGAAATCTTTTGGCTTATGGCCCAGCATAAGATCGCGCACACAGCCACCCACCAGGTAGGAAGAGAATCCTGCATTGTTGAGGCGATACATGACCTTCAGGGCATTATCGCTGATGTCTTCCCGGGATATTGCATGCTCAGCGCGAGGGATAACCACCCCTTCTATCTGCGGTGTTTGCTCACTGTCGCGACTCAATGCGCGTTTCATCTTGTCCAGAACGCGGGTAATGATGGTAACTACTCCTTAACTCTCAGGGGCATCATGATAAGTAGATTCTGCCCCGTCGACAATAATTTCATGTCTTTTCGGTATTTTATTATACTGCCAGGCTGCTATCGCTGCATTAAGTAATGCTGATATCGAGTTATGGTGGTTGGCAATGTCGCTAAACCCGAGAAACTTTAACGCCTGCTGCAAATTTTGCAGGGCGCGTTGGTTATCCAGTGACCGGGCATGATTTTGTTTGCTTAGTTTACGCCCTGACGAGGTGGCTGCAACCGGAATATGTGTATAAGAAGGCGGTGTTTTGCCAAGCTGGCGATATAACGTCAGATGCGCAGCGGTAGTGGTGAGTAAATCACTGCCGCGAACAATGTGGTTAACGCCCTGGGCTATATCGTCCACCACAACCACCAGATTATAACTATGCAGGCCATCACGACGGCGCAATACCGTATCTTCGAGGGCATGGGGATCGCTGATGGTGATCGGGCCAAGCAACTGATCGGTAAACCGGGTAACAGGCTGATCGCATTTGAGTCGCAACGCATTGCCCATAGGCGGCAGGTCTCGCTCGCGACATGTGCCCTGATAAACCCCGCCGGTTGCTTTTATTTGTTTGCGGGTGCATTCACAGGCATACAGGGCCTTTTGTGCTAAGAGTTGCTGTAACACGTCTTCGTAGTCATTTAACTGTTCGGATTGATAGCGTACTTCGCCATCCCACCTTAATTCATGAGCAACCAGACATTCCAGTATACGCTCATCGGCCCCCTCCACACACCGCGGACGGTCTATGTCTTCCATGCGAACCAGCCATTGACCGTGGTTGGCTCTGGCATCAAGAAAACTGGCTAAGGCAGCGATTAACGAGCCAAAATGTAGCGGCCCGGTGGGAGAGGGAGCAAAACGCCCGGTGTAAGTCTGTTCTGAACAATGAGTCACGTTGTTAAACACCGTGATAATGGAAGACGCGGGGAAAACATCCGGTTAAATCGGACAATATTAAAAGACAAATAATAACGTACCGGCCAGCCATCGAACCACTGGCCGGCAATTATCATTATCCCTGAAGCTGTTTTTCTTTAATCTCAGCCATGGTTTTACAGTCGATACACAGATCGGCTGTTGGACGTGCTTCGAGGCGACGAATACCAATTTCAATTCCGCATTGGTCACAGAATCCAAAGTCGTCTTCTTCTATACGTTTCAGGGTTTTCTCGATTTTCTTGATCAGTTTACGCTCACGGTCACGAGTACGCAGTTCCAGACTGAACTCTTCTTCTTGCGCCGCGCGGTCTACCGGATCAGGGAAATTCGCTGCTTCATCCTTCATATGAGTAACCGTGCGGTCAACTTCTTCACGCAACTGGTTACGCCAGGCTTTCAGTATTTGACGAAAATGCTCCATCTGAGCATCGTTCATATACTCTTCGTCATCTTTTGGCTGATACGGGGTGAGCCCGGCAAGTGCCAAAAGACCAAGGGATTTGGTTTCTTTCTCAGCTGGCATGTGTCACTTCTCCTACACTACGACACCCTAAATGTCCTGAAATAAAACAAATATCTATAACAGAATAGTATTGTACAGGC
>NZ_CAJXQY010000072.1 GCF_913058315.1 uncultured Alteromonas sp.
GGTATTAGCTCTCGCTGAACACCAGACTGATTAAGCATATCAACAATAAACAGTAATGCCGTGATGGCAACAAAGCCAGTTATCGGGCGCTTCCATAAAGCATAATGTGTGGTGTTCACCCGAAACATACGGGTTAAAAATATCGCCACCAATGTGCAACTACCAGCCCACATAACCATGCGGCTGGTAAAGGGCAGAATAACCCCGGTCTGGTACTGAATACCCAGCCCGGTAGCAAACAGAATCAGCGCATAGGTTTTATAGCGCTTGATATGCTTTTCATCAAAATAGGCCAACTCCTGCCAGAAGCGCTGAACAATGCCGTAACGCAACACTATAAATGCCGGAATAACAACCAGCAGAAATAAGAAGACCGCCAGAAACACCAGGATCATATTATTGGTTTGCAGCGCCTCGGGGTTAAAAAAAACGGCCAGTCGCCAGGGAATACTATTAACCGTGGCGGCTTCAGTACCGGTTGCTGTCATTGCGCCAATCAGAACCGTGTGAGGACTACCCTTATAATCGAGCTGCATTAACGTGGGTGAGCGTATTTGATTATGTTCGGCCGCCACCAGCAGTTCCGGATTACGGTTCGTCTCAGTGAAAAAGTTTTCAATCAGGCTCAGCGAATCATCACTGTGAAACAACACGTTGCCGTCTTCGTCTATCACTGCAAACCCAAAATTATTAGGCATCACCCGGTCAACCAGACTACCCAACCGGGTGCCGGCAATAATTAACTTTGGCTCAGCATTGGCACTTTGCTGGAGCGGCTTTTGGAAGCCTTTTTTCTGATAGCTCGAAAAAGTCTGGGCCAGCCGGAACTGACTGTACGCTTCCACACTGTATGGCGCCGGTTCATCATCAAATTTACCTGCTGCAAACGGGATCGACAACATGGCATTTTTACGGCCGTCTTCAATGTTAAACACCCGCTGGATGAAAAACCGCGACATCCTGCCATCGTCTGAGTGAGACAACTGCCAGAACTGACCAGCCAGACCGGCTTTCACATAGTTTCGCCTAGCCAGGTTGATGGTTTGCTCGAAGACCAGATGCTCCGAGCTATACAGCACAGGATAGTCGGTACTCACCGTGCCATTTGCATCGATTACCGCCACCGTTTCTACAATTCGCTTGTGTGCCAGAGCGCCTGGTGAGGGATGACTCTCAGCAGTCAAGGGGCCCTCACAAATTTGATTGTCATACACACCAGACTCGCCATTGGCGGGGCGATGACGTGTACACTTGTCATCGGTAGCCTGTTCCACAATGTCTAGCACAGTGCTCACTTCTTCCACAAAGTCATGACTGATTTCGCGATGCATCAAATGCAGTTGCCGGGCTTTTACCTCCGCAAAATAATTAAAAAACAACTCCTGAATTAACCCTATAGTGACAATACCAATGGCTATCGTCATACCGAGTATTATCTGGCTTTTGTCGCCCCTGGCGATGGCATGGGTAGTACTGATATAGCGCAGTTTAATAAGGGGAGTGATGGCGATTAAAAATAGCAGGCCTAAAATCAGCCACATGAGCAGCGTGGGAGACAACTTTAGTTTCTGTTGATTGATCGCGCTTTTTTCTATCACCCCAACCAGATACAGCTCCTGCCCTGCCACCGTTAAGGCGGTTTCCATTACCGGGTGCACGTACACTCTGAAGTCGATATCGCTCACCTGGGTATCTATAAAATTCGTCCCTTCAATCACCATATTAGCCGGGGTTGCCTCAGCTGTAGCTGACTGTGTGGATGGGTGTAAATGGGTAATGCGTTTGATCAGCAGTTCGGTTTCGTCACTTAACTGCGATGCATGATTAACCACTGATAGCACATTGCCATTTCCATCAACCAGAGCGACTGTCTGAAAGCGTGCGACCCGCTGGCCTAAAGAATCACTGACTTTACCCGACAAATGAAGTTTAAAATAAGCGCTCTTAGTGTTCGGGGCCTCACAGGCTTTGTAACTAATAAAATTGGCCTGGTCGAATGGCTCAAACGACAGTGCATAGGAGGATGACGGCGGTGCGGAAACCGTGACTTTTTCTTCCACCTGAATGGCGGCCAGGTCGTCTGAAACAGAGAGTTTTTCGATGGCTGTTTTCAACACATCCTGGTTAACATCACACTGTTGCTGGTCATTGTCATCGGCAAGGATATACTGAGACGTGACTTTAACCTTGTCGAAACTACGGTGGAGCGTGCCTTCTATTTGTTTGAGTTCGCGAAACAGCAACGTGTTGAGGGTATCCTCGTTACTATCCATTTTGAAATAATAAATGACGCCGGAAATGATAGTGCCGAGCGCCAGCACCAGCGCGATAAACAGTAGCTTGGAAAGGTTGCGTTTGAATGGCGTCATAAGCGTCCGGCTTATATAACGTTACACCCAATCGCTAGCGAACAGCAGTAACCATCAAACGTTATAATTTAGTTATGTTGATTGTACATTATTTAGCCAGAGCATAGCGCCGGCGGCGTTTATGATCAACCAAAACGATTCGATTAGCCAGCGTTATCAGGCACTGGCCAGTCCCAGTTTCACGGCAAAGTACACAAACAGGCCGCCCGCCGCCTTATTTAACCAGAAGCTTAAGCGGCCAACGCCCGACAGACGCTTACGGAGCCACACCGTTCCAATAACCAGGAGCAAACACCAGGACGTCCCGGTCAGCGTAAATATGCCGCCCAGAGCCAGAAACATACCGGTTTTATCGGCCACCTCTGCAGGAATAAACTGTGGTACGAAAGCCAGAAAAAAAAGCGCCACCTTGGGGTTTAACACATTGGTTAAAAAACCACCGGCAAATATTCGCTGCAAACTGGCGGTACGAGGTAACTCCAGGTTTTGTTCTGCCTCAGCGCCGTCTTGCTGTGGTCGTTTTGCCATTAGCATAGAAAAGCCAAGGTATAACAGGTAAGCGCACCCCGCCACCTTAATCACCGTAAATGCCCAGGCCGAAGTGGCCAGCAAAGCACTAAGCCCCAGCGCTGCTGCCACAATATGCACGCTGACACCCGACATGATCCCCAGCAAGGCCACCACCCCGGCGCGAGCGCCCTGAGTAGCGCTGCGAGCAATGATGTATAACGAATCCGGCCCGGGCAGAATGTTTAGTAACAGGCAGGCGAAGATAAACGGGATAACATTGATAACGTCAAACATGATGTACTCTGGCCTAACAGTAATAAGAATATGCTACTCCAGCCACACCAACATGGCAATCCCGGCAACCGCCAGCGCAGACCAGACCGAAACATTACGGCTTAGTCTGTCGCCAAGCATCCAGCCAATGCCCAGAGAAAGTAACACACTGGCTGCCAGCAGGGTTTGGGCAATGGCCGCTTTGGTATAACTGAACGCCAGCATTTGTAAGGTCAGCGCCATAAAGGTGCCGATAAACACTGCGAGTGTAAACAGTCGCCAGGTTATGCCCTTATCAGTGGTTGTAGGCAACCAGCGCTATCTGGTAAACACCATCAGCAAACAAATAATCAGCAGGCCGCCCAGCAGCCGGATAAGACTGGCGTTAAAGGCATCAATCTCAAAGGAAGTCAGCACATCGCGACTAATGACAGCCCCGACGGCCTGGCAAAGCGCTGCCAGCGCAGCATAAACATAACCGGTTGGCGAAAATAAGGTTAACGCCGCGCGCTTGTGGGTTTTCACAATTACGTCCACGCAGATGATCACCAGCGCCACCGCCAGCCACTGCTGCCAGCTCAGCCATTCGTCAATCCATGCCATGGCCAGTAACGCGGTTAATACCGGTGCCAGTGTTTCTGCAATCAGGATAGATTGAGCGTCACCGATTTTATTAAGCGCCTGAAAGAAAAAAGTATCGCCCAGGCCAATACCAATAACGCCGCTTAGCAACAACCAGCCCCAAACTGCACCCGATGCTTCTACGGGAGGTAAAAACACCACCGACACAGCCAGAAGCAATCCGGCAGACAGCATCCCTTTCCAAAAATTGAGCGCCAGGGGGGTAAACGACTTTCCCAGCATCTGAAATAACCGGGCAGACACCGCCCAGCAGAGCGCCGCAGCCAACGCGGCGAATTCGCCAATCATAATCAGTTCCAATAAATTACCGCAAAAAAATACCCGGCAGAGCCGGGTATTTTATTTAATGCTAGTTTGACAGCTTAGAGTTCGCGCAGCCATATGTTCCTGAAACTCACCAGGTTATCGTGATCCTGTAACTGGATAGGCGCACAACCATGGGCTTTATATTTGGGAGCGCCAATCCATTCAGTCGTGCCCTGAATTTCCACATGGTTTTGTACTACTACACCATTATGAATAACCGTGACATAGCCGGGCGACTGAAGCGCTTCACCGTCGAACTTTGGTGCGGTAAAGATTATGTCGTACTCCTGCCATTCACCTGGTGGACGGGTGGCATTGGCCAGTGGAATGGTTTGCTTGTAGACCGATGCAGCCTGTCCGTTCGGATAGGTTTTATTCTGGTAAGAATCGAGCACCTGAATTTCATAGCGTTCCTGGAAAAAAACACCGCTGTTATTGCGTAACTGTCCTTCCATCCCCGCTTCAGGTTTTGGCGCTCGCCATTCTACGTGTAATTGCACATCACAGAACGACTGCTTGGTTCGGATGTTCCCCTGACCAGGCTTCACGGTGACGGTATCGCCGCCAAGGGTCCAGGCAGCCTCGCCGCCTTTCACTGACTCCCAGGCTGACAGGTCGGTACCGTCAAATAATACCACGGCATCCGATGGGGCCTTACCCACCGGCGTCTCAACCACTTCCGGTACGGGCTCCCAAACTTCCGTCTTCTGTGCCTGTTGCCACGGCTCCAGTTTTTCTTCCTGGGCAGCACAGGCAGCCAACGCTGGCGATAACAGCGCCAGACCAGCAACGGTTGCTATACTTTTCTTACGCATAAGTTGTGTCCTCTTGTTTGGCAAAATATCGACGGCCTTCAATTAGGTCGCCCAGGCTCTGTCACCTTTTTCGTATGGCATATCGCCATCGTATTTGCCCGGAATCCCCACATAACGCAGCACCTTGGTGGCACCTACTTCAGATGTAAAGAAAGTAAACAGGGTGAGCTGCTTAAACATAGTGAAGTAGTGCGGTAACGGATCGGTATCGTCCGCATCTCGACTGTTAGCACGCTGATTTACCGCGCCCCACAAATTACGCTCGGCATTATATTCTTTGGCCTGAGCGTCGAGGTCGTTTAATAATTCAAAACGCTGCGCATTGCTCAGGGTCAGGAACGGCATATCAAAACGCTCATCACTGACCAGGTTCAATTTACGCAGGCCGTCTTTGAACGCCTGTTGCTGAACCGGCGTATAGCAGTCTGCTACCAGCACCGCCATCATTTGTGCACACTGGGCATCTTTGGCGCCCGGGGTGTCAGTTCGTGGCATAATGGTTTCCGCCACTTCGCTCATCAGGCTGATATCATCTTTACTCAGGCCCACTTTTGCCGGGTCGGTGGCAGGCACTTTTAACCCCCAGGCCATCGCATTACCGCCAACAAAGGCAGCACCGGTAGAGGCCGCAATCATTTTAAGAAGGTCGCGTCTGTCCATCTTAGATGTTCCCCTTTTTCAATTCTTCAACAGCAAAGTTAGCAGCCCTGGCGGTTAATGCCATGTAAGTCAACGATGGGTTAACACAGGACGCCGAAGTCATCGCAGCACCGTCGGTGACAAATACGTTCGGCGCATCCCACACCTGATTGTGAGCGTTCAGCACTGAAGACTTAGGATCGCGGCCCATGCGCGCACCACCCATTTCGTGAATCCCCATACCCGGCGCATAATCTGCGTCGTAGCCCTGAACATTCTTGAGGCCCATTTTTTCAAACATCTCCACCGCGTCATTCATCATGTCTTTACGCATGGCATATTCGTTTTCTTTGATCTCAACGTCCATTTCCAGCACGGGTAAGCCCCACTTGTCTTTTTGTGCTTTGTTGAGGTAAACCTTATTGTCGTGGTTTGGCAACATTTCACCAAAGGCCGTCATACCAATCGACCAGCCACCCGGCTCGCTCAGGGTATTTTTCAGATCGGCGCCAATGCCCATTTCAGCCACGTTGCGGTTCCAGCCCTGACGGCTGGCAGCGCCCTGATAACCAAAGCCACGCAGATAATCACGTTTATCATCGCCCCAGTTCCGGAAACGCGGAATATAGAAACCAGACGGCCGACGTCCGTAATAATACTTATCGTCAAAACCTTCAATATCGGCCGACGCCCCTACGCGGAAGTGGTGATCCATAATGTTATGGCCCAGCTCACCGCTGCTGCTGCCCAGACCGCCGTCCCATACATCGGTGGCTGAGTTCATCAGCATCCACACCGAGTTCAGCGCTGACGCATTGAGGAACACAATCTTACTCTTGAATTCATAAGTCTGGTTATTCTCAGAGTCGAGAATTTCAACGCCCGTTGCACGCTTTTTGTCTTTGTCGTAGAGCACACGGGTCACGATAGAGAACGGACGTACAGTGAGGTTGCCGGTAGCCATCGCCACTGGTAGCGTTGATGACTGCGTAGAGAAATAGCCACCAAACGGACAACCCAGCCAGCACTTATTGCGGTACTGACAGTTTACCCGGTTCTGCTCAGGCTTGGGTTCAGTCATGTTGGCACTGCGGCCATTAATAATATGACGAGTACCTTTAAACGCTTTCTGCAATCGTTTGGCGAGATCTTTTTCTACTACGTTTAATGGAATTGGCGGCTGGTACTGGCCATCTGGCAACACATCCAAACCATCCCGGCTTCCACTGATACCCGCAAAACGCTCAACATAATCGTACCAAGACGCCATATCGCTGTAGCGAATCGGCCAGTCAACCCCAACGCCTTCTTTGGCATTGGCCATAAAATCAGCTTCGTTAAGACGATAACTCTGACGACCCCACAGCAGTGAGCGTCCGCCCACGTGATAGCCGCGATACCAGTCAAAGCGTTTCTTTTCGACATAAGGAGATGTCTGGTGACTTTCCCACATTCCATAGGTGGACTCATTGAGTGGGTAATCGCGCTTAATAACCGGCTCAAGCTCTTTCATTTCCTGCGTAGCCAGATCACGGTGCGGGTAATTCCACGCCTCATTGTGGGCGTTCACATAGTCTTTAATATGTTCAATATTACGACCGCGCTCCAGCATCAGAACCTTAAGCCCTTTTTCAGCCAGCTCTTTCGCTGCCCAACCGCCGCTGATACCTGAACCAACTACGATTGCATCATAGACATTATCTGCCATTACTTCTCCCCTTAAATCGTGTAGTGTCTCTAACCGATCTTATGTGTTGCCCAATCACACATCACAAATCAGAATAGCTTCGCGCAGCGATTCAATCTGACCCTGAATGGTTTTTGGGGTTGGTATAAATTCCTGAGCCACATATCCGCTAAAGCCTGTCGCATTAATTGCTTTGATAATCGCCGGATAAAAAAGCTCCTGAGTATCGTTTATTTCATGCCTGCCGGGTACGCCGGCAGTGTGATAGTGACCAAAGTACTCGTGGTTATCCTGAATCGTGCGGATAATGTCACCTTCACTAATTTGCATATGATAAATATCATAAAGCAGCTTAAAATTAGCTGAACCGAGCTGCTGGCAGAGGGCAATCCCCCAGGCCGAATTATCGGCAAAGTAATCCGGGTGATCTACCTTGCTGTTAAACAGCTCCATTTGCAGGATAACGCCACGCTTTTCTGCGTGTCCGATAACGCGTTTAAGACCGTTTACGGCATGCTTCAGGCCCTCTTCAGGACTTACGCCGCGTTTGTTACCACTAAAGCAAATCAGGTTACGGTAGCCGGCATCAGCGACTAAATCGATATGCTTCAAGTAGCGCTCTGTCAGCTCGTCATGGAACTTCGGATCGGCCCAACCGTCTTCGAGGTTGAGTTCGGCACCGTTACACATAGAGCTGTCGATGCCGTACTTTTTGAGCGTTGTCCAATCCGCAGGCCCAATCAGGTCGATGGCACTAAAGCCAATGGCTTTCGCCGCAATACACAGCTCTTCAATAGTTAATTCGCCGTAAGTCCAGCGGGCCACGGAATGATGAATATTCCCTTTCAGCTTTAACCCTGCAATGTCTTCTGGCAAAGTCGCCAGCGCGGACGAACTGAGACTGGCGCCGGTTACCCCGAGCACCAGCTTTTTAAGCAGGTCGCGACGCGCGATGAGCGCGTCCGACAAAGCAGAATTCATTGGCTTATCAGGCATCAGCCTTAACCTCTTCCTTTTTGAAGATTAACAGGAACAGCACCAGCACTACTGCCGCGAACGCCGCAGGGAACAGCCAGATTTGTTGCCACGCGTGGCCTGCGTCTCCGGCATAGTTATCGGTAATTTGACCGGCTACCCAGAATCCCACCAGCATCCCTACACCGTAGGTTGCCAGGGTAATGAGCCCCTGAGCGGCACTTTTTACTTTGTCGCCGGCTTTGGCATTAGTGTAGATTTGGCCAGACACAAAGAAGAAGTCATAACAGATACCGTGCAGGGCAATACCAATAATCAGCATGAACAATCCAGACTCTGCATCGCCAAAGGCAAAAAATGCATAACGTAATACCCAGGCAGCCATGCCCAGTAACAACGTCATTTTGATGCCAAAGCGGTTGAGGAATACCGGCAGCGCCAGCATAAACAGGACTTCTGATACCTGGCCTAGCGTCATTTTACCGGTGGCATTCTCAACTCCAATCTCAGTCAGGAACGGATTCGCATTCTGATAGTAGAAAGCCAGTGGGATACAAATAAGCACACTTGAGGCAAAGAACACAAAGAAGTTACGATCTTTAAGCATTGCCAGCGCGTCGAGGCCCAGTAACTGACCCAGACTGGACGCTTCTGAACCTTTTGCAGCCGGTGGCGTGGCTGGCAGCGTAAAGCTGTAAATACCCAGTGCCAGCGAGGCAATTGCACACAGCATAAAGGTGTTACGCAGCATGCCGTCAGCAATACCTTGCTGCGAATCCCACGAGAACACGTAGCTGATAACCAGACCAGCAACAATCCAGCCGATGGTGCCCCACACACGAATTTTACCGAACTCTTTAGACGGATCTGACATTTGACCAAACGACACTGAATTCACCAGTGCCAGGGTGGGCATATAGGCAATCATGTAGCCCAGTACATAAGGGTAAAAACCGGCAAAGTCGGTAGACATATACATCATGTACATTAGTGCCGCGCCCACCAGGTGCAGAATGCCCAGAATACGCTCGGCATTAAAGAACCGGTCAGCAATCAGACCAATGATGAACGGTGCAATGATCGCGCCCCATGACTGGGTTGAGAACGCCATACCGATTTCACTGCCCGACGCACCGAGCGTACCGCCGAGAAAGGTTCCCAGCGTTACAAACCAACCACCCCAGATAAAAAACTGGAGAAACATCATAATACTCAGACGTATTGTTATTGTGTTCATAGGCTCCTCGCCAAATGTCTGTACTGACCGTACTTTTTGTACCAGTTACGTGTTGTTATTAATCTTTTAAACCCAGGATCCGGCGGTTACGCTCTTCACTCGCCTCAGCGCCGGCAAAATCATCAAACGCATGCTTGGTGGGTTCAATGATATGGCTGGCAATAAACGGCGCGCCCTCGGCGGCGCCCTGCGCGGAGTCTTTCAGGCAGCATTCCCATTCCAGCACTGCCCAGCCATCAAACCCGTACTGGGTCAGCTTGCTGAAGATAGATTTGAAATCAACCTGACCATCACCTAATGAACGGAAACGTCCGGGACGTTCCTTCCAGTCCTCATAGCCGCCGTACACGCCGGAACGACCGGTAGGGTTAAACTCAGCATCCTTAACGTGGAACATTTTGATGCGATCGTGATAACGGTCGATAAAGTCCTGGTAATCCAGTTGCTGCAGCACAAAGTGGCTGGGGTCAAACAGAATGTTGGCACGCGGATGGTTATCCACGGCTTTCAGGAAACGCTCAAAGGTTGCGCCGTCGTGCAGGTCTTCACCCGGGTGAATTTCGTAGCACACATCCACACCCGCTTCGTCAAATGCATCCAGAATTGGCTTCCAGCGTTTAGCCAGTTCAGCAAAGCCTTGCTCTACCAGACCGGCCGGGCGCTGTGGCCATGGATAAACAAGGTGCCACAGCAACGCACCGGAAAAGGTTGCATGAGCTTTCAGTCCCAACCGTTCGCTTGCCTTAGCGGCAAACTTTAATTGCTCAATCGCCCATTCCGTGCGTTCCTGCGGTTTACCGTGGAGGTGTTTGGGTGCAAAGTTATCAAACAGCTCATCGTAAGCCGGATGCACCGCCACCAGTTGACCTTGCAGATGCGTTGAAAGTTCGGTGATTTCAATGCCAGCATCGCGACAAATGCCCATCACTTCATCACAGTAGTCCTGACTTTTAGCCGCCAGTTCTAAATTAAAAATATCGTCGTTGCCGGTCGGCATCTGAATGCCTTTATAGCCATTCTCAGCCGCCCACTTAACAATGGTATCCAGTTTATTAAATGGCGCTTTATCACTGACAAACTGGGCTAAAAAGATAGCCGGGCCTTTAATCGCAGACATAGTTTACTCTCCTGCTTAATACGTTAATTAGGTGCGTGTTATTCAGCGTCGAAAAAATCGGTCCACTTGGCATCACTGGCCGTACTCGCCAGCATGGTTTCGATAAACGCGTTACCGCGTAAACCGTCTTCCAGACCTGGCACTCCTTCGGCTTTACCGGTTTGACCACTACGTACCGCTTTAGCAAAGAAGGTATACAGATTCCCCATCGCTTCCAGGTATCCTTCCGGATGACCACCAGGAATACGACAGCGTTCATTAGCTTCATCACAAAGACCAGGCATTCCGCCACCTGCGCGCAGGGTCACCATCGGACCGCTCAGCGAGCGCACCAGCAGTGAATTCGGGTTCATCTGCATCCACTCTAAGCCGCCTTTTTCACCGTAAACACGGATTTTCAGGCCGTTTTCTTCACCTGCACACACCTGGCTTGCCATCAGCACACCAGATGCGCCGTTTTCAAAGCGCAGCAGTGCCGCTCCATCATCGTCCAGACGACGTCCTTCCACGTGAATATGCATGTCGGCGCACAGTTTGGTTACCTTGTCGCCAGACACAAATTCAGCCATGTTCAGCGCGTGGGTACCAATGTCGCCCATACAGCCGCTACCGCCGGATTTGCTCGGATCGGTACGCCAGCCTGCCTGCTTGTTGTCCTGTAGTTCGATACCTTCGCTTAACCAGCCCTGCGGATACTCCACAAAGACTTTCCGGATTTTACCCAGCTCGCCGTTAGCCACCATATGCCGCGCCTGCCATACCATGGGATAACCAATATAGGTATGCGCAAGACCAAGTAATACAGGCTTTTCCTGTAACACTGACTTGAGTGTTTTGGCTTCACCCAGGGAAATCGCCAGTGGCTTTTCGCAGAACACATGAATGCCTGCCTCGAGTGCAGCCTTGGTAACTTCAACGTGTAAGTGGTTAGGCGTCACGACTGCCAGTACCTGCACGCGCTGTTCTTCTGGCAGCTTCGACTCTTGTTCAATAAGCGCCTGCCAGCTGTGATAAGCACGGTCCGCCGAAATACTCAGCGATTCAGCTGTTTCAAGGTTATTTTCCGGGTTGCGACTAAACGCGCCACACACCAGTTCGTAATGTCCATCCAGCCCGGCTGCATGACGGTGCACCGCACCAATGAAAGCGCCCTGACCGCCGCCGATCATGCCTAAGCGAATTTTCTCAGTTTTTGCCACGTTCAAACCTCGATTTGCAGTTTTCGTCCAAAACGCACTTGTGTACTTTTTGTTAATGATGTAAAAATGTAACGGATTACATCGGAGTATAACAAGATTATTCACCAGATCTAGTCCAAATTTATGACAAATATGTTAATAAAATGGAGTGGTTTTTGGTTAATGCGCGGAAAACACGCATTTTTAGCTACCTGAAAACAGAAACTTTGTTAACATAAAAAAACAATAAATGTTATCGGTTACATTATTCACTGTGGTTATGTGGGGGCGATTAGTTGTCGAATATAAGAGAAGTTGCTGACCTAGCAGGCGTTTCGGTGGCCACGGTGTCACGAACGTTACAGCAACCAGAATTGGTATCGCCAAAAACCCGGGCCAAAGTGACCCGCGCCATTGAGCAGCTTAACTATAAACCCAATCTGATGGCGGTGAAGTTTCGCTCTGGCAAAACCCACAATATTGTAGTTCTGGTGCCTACCGTGGCTAACGTGTTTTTCGCCAGGGTGATCCGTGGCATGCAGGAAGCCGCTGCTGCTGAGGGGTATTCTTTACTGCTGGTTAATACCATGGGTGATAGTGCTACCGAACAAAATTACGCCCGGATGATCCATACATCACAAGCTGATGGCGTGGTACAACTTCGGGCCTTTAACCCCTTCAGTGATAATGACGCAGATGATCAGGGCTTATTGCCTATGGTTAACGCCTGTGAAATTCTCGATACGCCACAGTGCCCCACAGTCTCACTGGACAACCGTCTGGCCGCCGCCGCAATGACCGAACACCTGGTTGAACTCGGCCATCAGCATATCGCTATGATCAAAGGCCCGGCGTCCAGCCCGTTAACCCGTGAGCGGATGCTGGGCTTTAAAGATGCCTTACAGGCAGCCGGACTCAAATACTGCGAAGAGCTGATGTTCGACGGCGACTTTACGCTGCAATCCGGGTACGATGCAGCCGACCGCATCCTTAGCCAGTCACACCCGGTAAGCGCCATTTTTTGCGAAAACGATGAAATGGCGCTGGGCGCTATCAGTCGCCTGAAAGCCGCTGGTTTACGCATTGCTGAAGACATTTCAGTGTCCGGCTTCGACAATATCGCCTTTGCAAAATTCAGCGATCCACCATTAACCACTATCGCTCAGCCGGCAGAGGAATTTGGTGAGACCGCCATTAACCTGCTCATTGATGTTTTAAAGGGCAAAGCCAAACGTGCAGTAAAAGTCATTCTGCCGTACCAGTTAATTATCCGAAACAGCACAGGGCCAGCCCCGGCGCAACCGGTAAGGCTGTGAATATGCCAATAAAAGGGAGAAAACCTATGTCGCAACACCGTAAAAACAGCCCAATCATTACCACCGCCTCTGCCAGCAAGCTGAGTCGTCGCCGTTTTATGCAAATGTCGGCCACCGGCGTTGGTGCACTCTTTGGTGCCGCAGCCTGTGGGGGAGCATCCACGGTGACCACTGCCGCCAAAGTCAATCGCGTTGGCCTGCAACTGTACACGCTGCGCAGCATGATGGAAAAAAGCGTAACTGACACCTTAAAACTGGTTGCCAGCGTAGGCTACAAAGAGCTGGAGTTTGCCGGTTTCTACGACAACGACCCTAAAGACGTTAAAGCGTTAATGGACGAACTGGGTTTAACCGCGCCGTCCTCTCACGTATTACTTAAATTTATGTCTACCGACGCTGACGTTGAAAAACAGATCGAAATCGCTAAAACCATGGGCCACAAATACGTGGTAGTGCCGTATATCTTCCCTGAAGATCGCAGCACAGATATAGCCGGTTATCAGCGACTCGCTGAACGCCTCAACAAACTCGGCGAAACCTTTAAAGCCAATGGTATTCAGCTGGCCTACCACAACCATGATTTCGAATTCGAAAACATGAATGGTCAGGTCCCTTATGATGTTCTGCTCGATGAATGTGATGCCGACCTGCTTGCCATGGAGCTGGACTTATACTGGACCGTAAAAGCCGGCCTGAACCCGGTAGACTATTTTAAACGCAATCCGGGCCGCTTCAAATTATGGCATGTGAAAGACATGGACGCCCAGGGCGAATTTGCTGACGTGGGTAAAGGCACCATCAACTTTGACGACATTTTTGCTAACGGCGAACTCTCGGGCATTGAACATAAATTTGTTGAGCGCGACAAAACCGATGATATGGTCGAAACCATCAAGCAAGGTTACCTCACTGTCAGTCGCCTGAACGGTAAGTACTAAACTTTACAACAAATGTAAATAATCCACCTTCTGAAGAAGGTGGCTTTGCGCTAACCCCCTAAAAGGGGGGCTCTATTTAAATCGAAGAAAGAACAAAAATTGTGCCCTTCTTCAGTGTTGTCATTGTCACTGGCATACATAACAAACTGGAAGAATCATCATGGATGAGGATTCAGTCGATGCGACACATGGATGTGCCGTCATTGACGGTCTAGTTTGTTCTGCCAAGGGACGATGACGTTTTTCACTGATAAGGGCTGCGGGGAGTCCAGAGTGGTTCACGGTCACCGGGTCGCACAACACCCTCTGGTCGCGGTCGGCGACTCCGACAACAATCTATATACATCATTATTTGCTGACTAATATATATGGGCCAAGCCCTACCACGAATGATAACTACCTACTGAAGTAGGTGGTTTAGGAGTGAAAACCAAAAAGGGGCCTCGGCCCCTTTTTGGTGCCTGCCGATCAGGCTTTAAGATACTCACGGATCACGTAATGAAGGATCCCGCCATGTTCGTAATAGGTAAACTCATTGGCGGTATCAATCCGTACGGTTAAATCAACCGTTAACGTGCTGCCATCAACCTTTTTAATTGTCATCTGGGTCGTTTTCTGACCACGCTCCACCGGTTCAATAGAGAATTGCTCATTCCCCTCGATACCCAGCGATTCAGCGCTGTCTCCCTCGCTGAACTGTAGCGGTAGAATTCCCATACCAATCAGGTTAGAGCGGTGAATTCGCTCAAAGCTCTCGGCAATCACGGCTTTCACGCCCATAAGTGATGGTCCCTTGGCTGCCCAGTCACGACTGGATCCCGTGCCGTATTCCTTACCGCCAATCACAATGGCCGGAACTTTCTCTTCCTTGTAGCGCATGGCTGCATGGTAAATCGACATGGCATCACCACTTGGGAAGTGCGTGGTGGCACTACCGCTGGTACCTGGCGCTAACTGGTTTTTCAGGCGTACGTTGGCAAAGGTACCGCGCATCATTACTTCATGGTTACCCCGGCGTGAGCCATAGGAGTTAAAGTGCTCCGGCGTTACCCCCAGCTCCTGTAAGTATTCGCCAGCCGGACTCTCCGGTGCAATGGCACCCGCCGGAGATATGTGGTCGGTAGTGATTGAATCACCTACTTTCACCAGGCAACGGGCACTGTTGATAGCACCAATAGGGTCCGGCGTGGTCGACATAGTTTCGAAAAATGGCGGATGTTCGATATAGGTAGAGTCCGGCCAGTCATAAACCGAAGTATCCGAGACTTCCAGCTCATTCCACACACCACTGCCTTTAAACACATCGGCATATTTGGCTTTAAACAGCTCGCCGGACACATTGTCTTTAATATACTGCTGAATCTCTTCCTGTGTGGGCCACAGGTCCTTAAGGTATACGTCACTGCCCTGCGCGTCTTTACCCAAAGGACTATTAGCAATATCCATTTTCATGTTACCTGCCAGTGCATAAGCAACCACCAGTGGTGGCGAGGCAAGATAATTGGCGGCCACATCCGGGTGGATGCGTCCCTCGAAGTTACGGTTACCGGAAAGTACCGAAGTCACCGACAGTTTGGCTTTGCGAATAGCGGTTTCGATCGCATCAGGTAGTGGCCCTGAGTTACCGATACAGGTAGTACAACCATAGCCAACCAGATTAAAGCCCAGCTGTTCCAGATAAGGCATCAGGCCCGCGTCTTCCAGATACTGAGTAACCACCTGCGAACCAGGTGCCAGTGAGGTTTTCACCCACGGTTTACGGGTAAGACCAAGTTCGGCAGCCTTTTTAGCCACCAGACCGGCGGCAATTAACACGGAAGGGTTGGATGTATTGGTACAACTGGTAATGGCAGCAATCACTACTGCGCCATCTTCCAGATTAAACGCTTCATCCTTGAGTTTCACATATGAAGCGTGATCTTCGTCTACGACTGGCGCGTCGCCACCTTCGGCAACAAAATCAGCTTCCTCGGTGACATCAGCAACGTCTATTTGTTGCGCCAGCCAGTCGTTGTAGGCGGCAGCCGCATTATCAAGAGCAATTCGATCCTGAGGACGTTTTGGCCCGGCAACTGACGGCACTATTTCGCCCAGATCCAGTTCAAGGGTTTCATGATACTCAGCATCTTTGCTGTTATCGTCGTGCCACAGACTGGTTTGCCGCGCGTAATGCTCAACCAACTCAATTTGCTGCTCGTCACGACCCGTCAGGCGCAAGTAATCAAGAGCCACGTCATCAAGTGGGAAAATGCCACAGGTTGCACCGTATTCCGGCGCCATATTAGCGATGGTTGCCCGATCAGCGGTAGTCAGCGAGCTGAGTCCCGGGCCATAGAATTCTACAAACTTGCCGACCACTCCGTGCTTACGTAGTTGCTCGGTAATAGTCAGCACCATATCGGTAGCCGTTACACCGGCCGGCAATTCACCGGTTAACCGGAAGCCCACCACCCGAGGTAATAGCATGGTCACCGGCTGGCCTAACATTGCGGCTTCCGCTTCTATTCCTCCAACGCCCCAGCCGAGGACGCCAAGGCCATTAATCATGGTGGTGTGCGAATCGGTTCCCACCAGCGTATCGGGATAGACCAGGGTTTCATCCCCTTGCTCTTTGGCGAATACGCAACGCGCCAGGTACTCAAGGTTAACCTGATGCACAATCCCGCGGCCCGGTGGCACCACCTTAAAATTATCGAAGGACGATTGTCCCCATTTTAAAAACTGATAACGCTCCTTGTTACGCTCTACCTCGATGGCGGTATTTTTACTAAGCGCATCTTCTTCAGCGAAATGATCCACCATGACCGAGTGGTCGATTACCAGCTCAACCGGGTTAAGCGGGTTTATAGCCTGAGCGTCACCGCCAAGGCGATTGATAGCGTCACGCATGGCAGCCAAATCGACAATGGCCGGTACACCGGTAAAGTCCTGCAAAATCACCCGCGCGGGCACGAAGGAAATCTCGTGATCGCTGGCATCGCTGGTGTCCCACCGGGCGATGGTTTCAATATCGGCATCACTGACAAAGTCAGTGTGCTCATGTCTTAGCAGGTTTTCGAGTAAAATTTTAATGCAAAAAGGCAGTCTGGCCAGGTCGTACTGATTGGAAAGCTTGTCAAAACTGATCGCAGAATATGTGTGATCGTTCACCTTGAGCGGCGAATAGGTTTGATATTTCATTTTTTACGCTTCCTTTTTAATTGCTGTGTTTACTAACCTCTAACCGTTCATGCATTTTCCCAACCATAAAAAAACCTGTTTATTTTCATAAAATTACAACTATTACGGGACCACTTCTGAACGACCTTATGAAATATATACGTACCCGGGTGTGTAATAAGTTCAGAGCTGTATTTTATGCTATATTCCATTGCAATTAATTAACAATTATTTAATAAAAGAGATGCACATTCTGTTTCCCTTATGTATGCTTTACCCTTAAACATGCCGCTACGGCTTGTATTTAAGACTTTTCTGCCAGAAACGGGATTTTTGGTCACAGTCTCCAGTGGAGTAATAAATGCACCCTATCGTTAATAAACTCGGTCTGGAACCTCATCCGGATGGCGGCTATTATCGTCAGATTTATCGCTCTGCAGCAGAAGTCAGTTCGCCCAAGCACGGACTGCCGCGCCCCGCAGTTACCCATATTTATTTTCTGTTATTGAAAGGGCAGGTCAGCCGTTTCCATAAAGTATTGCATGATGAAATATGGAATCACTATGACGGTGCTCCGCTGACCCTGTATCAGCTACATCAGCAACAATTACATGAAAAACGCATCGGCGGTCAGGATGATGATCTGGCCACTGTGGTACCAGGCGGTCATTACCAGGCTGCCGTCTCTACCGGAGACTACTCTTTGGTTGGTTGTTCGGTGGCTCCCGGGTTCGACTTTGCCGATTTCAGCTTTATTGATGAGCCATGTTTACGGCAATGGATAGAACTGGCACACCCGCATCTCAGTAAATTTATCTAGCCGAGCCAGCCGCTAGTTAATCATGAACATCTGATGCAAATTCGCCGTTTTGAGTAAACGCAGAGCATGAGCGTCGGCGCCTATAATTTGTATCACGGTATGATTTTGAACCAGTTGTTTTTGCAACCCCACCAGCGCGCCAAGACCGGATGAATCAAGAAACTCAACCTGAGAAAAATCAATTTTCAGGGTCGTATTTTGCAGTAAGCCCAGGGATAATTTCTGTATAGCAGAAAAGACAGACAACGCGTTAAGGCCAGTCCATACCGGCGGTAATATTAGCGTGTCCGGGGCAACTATCTTACCGGTAAAACAAAATCGGCAAGACGATGATGCTTTAGTAACGTCGGCATGACGCAAATAGCAGCCCCCACAGTGTTGAGCGCTATTAATTTCTCGCTGCGGATTGTCAGTTATTTTGTCCATAGTGCTCACATTGCCTTCCATTTCACCCACTAAAACAACTCATCATTAACCCATTACATAACTTTCCTTATTTCTTAAAAGGTAGTCAAAATTAGAAAATCTGCGCAAAGTTTTCTATTCTTGTAGCGGAGCCTGTTGATTGGATTGATCATTTTTATTGGCACTACAGGGACTTTAAGCCTGGCTCTTTATCAAACGTAACCACCACCCGGCAATATGGAGGATCTGGCCTTGGCCTAAGTATTGTTCAACAGCTCATTACCTTGATGGGAGGAGACATACAGGTAGAAAGCCAACCAGAAGCGGGCAGCTGCTTTACGGTAATACTCCCCCGCTCAGCTTGTTCAGTTGGGCTATCAGATGCACCGAAAACCGAAGGTTCAGTGACACAGGCGCCGGATTTGAGCCGCTTAAAAGTCCTTATTGCTGAAGACAATGAAATTAACCAGCTGGTCGTGGATGCGTTTATGCAGGAATGCCATACGCAGGCGATGTTTGTGGATAACGGGGCCAAATTAGTGGATGCCGTAAAAACCGCCCATTTTGACCTCGTTTTGTGCGACATCAGGATGCCGGTAATGGGCGGCATAGAAGCTTGCGCAAAAATACGCGAGTTCAACACCGCCGTCCCCATTCTGGCCTTTACTGCCAATGTCATGCAGGACGATGTGCGCGCCTACCGCGAAGCCGGCTTTACCGATGTCATCAGCAAGCCGGTGGAACGTCAGAAGCTGTTTGAGCAACTGGCCGCGTACTCGCAACCGGGCACCTGAAGTGAAACCCGACTAAGGAGCGAGTGACAGGCGCACTACATAGCATCACTAACACCTTGCTGAACGTTTGTCATTAAGCAGACGGGCCAGGATTGGATAGGTACCGATTAGGCTCATAAACACCGCTGTTGAGTTCTCATCGCCTCTCATAAGCCAACTACTCAACAACATTACGGCAGCAAATATCAGTGCGATAGTTATATGATTTTTTGTATTACAGGTTAGGTTGTACATAATTTTCTCCGCTTGCTAAGGGTTACTCGTCCTGAAATATTTCTTCGATGGTTAAGCCAAATAATCGTGATGCTTTAAACGCAAGCGGCAGACTCGGGTCAAATTTGCCTTTCTCGATAGCGTTGATCGTTTGTCGCGATACATCCAGACGCTCGGCTAAATCTGCCTGGGTCCAGTCACGTTCTGCTCTGAGTACTTTTAATCGATTTTTCATTGATACTTCTTCACTCCCTTAACCATGGCAACCAGATAGGTCAGCGCAATGAACACGGCAAGGTGTGAAATTTCCGCATGGAACGGCAATACTCCAGTCTGACTCAGCGCTGAATAAGCAAACCCTCCTACCAAACCGGCACCTAACGCCAGGGCCATGGCTTCCAACTGAACTTTCTGCTCCAGCTCATCCAGCCCGGCAAGCAGTTTTTTGTTGGCCATCATCATTGCGATACCCGCAATAATATTGAGCCCGACCATTACGGTGGTCACCAGAGCTGATCCCGCCCACAAGTAGCGGTGGCCAAAATACACCAGAGCTAACGACAACAGCCATACCAGTGTATAACCGGCCAGTCGGCGGTGATTAAGCTGATTGCGCTGCCGGCGGCTAAGTTCCTGAGAGTCACTCATATCAATTAAACCTTCCATAAAGTAAAATAAACTTTACTTAATGTAGTTTAAAAAAAGACAAATGTAAACAACACTTGTCTTTTATTGTTCAAATGCGCTCAGTGCGAACTATGAGAGTTGGTGTGCTTTCTTTGCCTCTTCAATAGGCCGGGTTGACTGATAAATCGCCTCACGCTCTTCGCTGCTGATGCGGTCACTGTAGCGTTTTGGTTTAGCGAAGTAATACCCTTGCAGGTAGTCCGCTCCCAGCTCGGTGAGCATTTCCGCCTCAGCCTCAGTTTCTATCCCTTCAGCGATTACTTCGGTACGATTTTTACGGGCTATCTGAATCAGGTGCTTAACAATGTTTTGTTTATAAGCGTTTTCGTCGATGCCGCTGATTAGCTCCATATCAATTTTCACGTAGTCTGGTCTCAACTGCTCCAGCAGATTTAAACCAGACCAGCCTGAGCCAATATCATCGAGCGCCACACCAAATCCTGAGCTGCGGTAAAACGACAGGATCCCCTTTAAGTGGTTCATGTCATTTGCGCGGTGGGTTTCTACAATTTCAAACACCACATCAGCGGGCTTTAGGCCAAGCTCGCTGATGGCAGACGCGGTGGCACGCAAGCAATACGCCGGATCGTAAATACTTGAGGGGTTAAAATTAATGAACACCTTGCCCTTCAGTCTGGCCCGTGAGAAATACTCAACCGCAGAACGTCTGGCAGTAAGATCCAGCGCAAATAACAAGTTACTTTGCTCGGCCAGCGAGAACGCAAAGCCAGGCGGTATTAAGGAATCGTTAGCATCAAAGATACGAAACAGTGACTCATGAGCAAATACTGACGGGTCTGTCACATCGCTGCCGGCCCTGACAATAGGTTGAAACCAGCTTTCATAAGTATGCTTGTCCATGGCTTCGGTCAGCCATTGGGCCTGATAGCGGCGGGTAAGTACCTCAGCCGTCGTCATTCTGCTTATCTCTTCAATGGAAAGCTGTGACGGCTGGGCAGAAGTGGTTACCTTGGTACCGCCAAATTCAGGCCCATCGAGGCAACCATTGAGCTGATTGAGAAAGTTCCCCGTCTGGCCTTGCTCAACCTGCACCCGCAAACACTTATGCTCCACACTTTCCAGCGGATACTTCGCATACTCAGCCATTTTAGTCACTTTATCGATGGCTTCGCTGGTGGGTAAAAACAACCAAAAGTACGTTTTGGAATAAAAATACTCGTCAATCGACTCACACTCTGCACACCACATAAACTGCCTCATTATTTGATTGTGGTATGAGTACCGCAAAAGCGCCGCTACGGTTCACTTCAGAGCCGGGTTTTCCCATATGAATGTTCTGCCTACACAAACTGCCGTATTAACGCGCTTTGTTCTTCAACTTTATCCATCAGTGAGGCATTCAGCGCCTTGGCTTGCGAACTCACTTCACCACTTTGTGATGCCAGCGCCATGATATTGTTGATACTGCCAGTTACTTCGGTGGCAACTGCCGACTGTTGTTCAATAGCCGCGGCGATACTGCGGTTGAGGTCGGCCAGGCGACTCACCTCATTTTGAATCGTCATCAGGCTCGAACCGCAGCTTTCAGCCAGCCCCACACAATCCAGGGAAGAGTTAAGAGCCTGCTGCATTCCATGACGAGCACTGCCTGAATGGGAAGAAAGAGATTCGAGCACCTGTTTAATGGAATCTGTAGCCTTCTGCGTTCGGGTTGCCAGTTCTCTGACTTCAGTGGCCACCACTACAAAACCATTACCTGACTCACCACTATGCGCGGCCTCGATGGCAGCATTGACTGCCAGCAGGTTGGTTTGCACGGCAATCCCCTCGATGACTTGCAGGGCCTGGCTGATATCCGCCACACTTTTGCTCATGCCAGCAACCTGTTGATCGGCAAGCTGCAGGTAGCGATTAAGGCTCTGAATGTTTTGAATCGTTGCCTCGACATTGCCTTTGCCGAAAAAGGTGCTGGCCTCAGACTCATTCGCCACTTCGGCGGCTCCGTTAACGTTACCCGATATTTCACCAATGGTCTGCGACAGTTGCTCCATTGCCGCAACAACCTGGCTGACTTCACCGATCTGACGCTGTAAATGCAAACTGACTTCATCACTACACTGCAGGCTGCTGGCAGAATTTTCACAAACGTTAAGTGACGCATCATTCACCCGGCCAACTACCGCTTTTAACTGTGCCTGCTGCATTTCAAGCGCCAGATTTATGGCCGCCAGACTATCCCGGTGACCCGAGTATAGAAAGCTCATCAGAGGATTATCAAAAATCCGGCGGGACTTTTCAGTCAGTGTCTGCAGGCGGGCGGACCAGCGCATAAAAACGCTAAACATTGCCACCGCCAGCAGACCCACAACCAAATTCACATAGACAGAAAGCTCGCTATAAAAGGCAGACAAAAAGCTTAATCCGGCCAGTAATATCAGCCCCCATTTGAATTGAGGAAGCGCATCGGCGTGATGCGACAACTGCGGCTTATCCTTATGATTGCTCAGTTGCTGATAAGTCTGTTCGGCTCTTTTTATCACCTCCGGATCCGGCTTGGTGCGCACCGACTGATATTCGCAAATATTGCCTGCGCTATCGCGAATAGGGGTAACAAAGGCATTAACCCAGTAGTAATCGCCATTACGACAGCGGTTTTTAACTGGCCCCATCCACGACTGACCAGCCCGGATAGTTTGCCACATGTTGGCAAAAGCTTGCGCCGGCATGTCCGGATGGCGCACCAGATTATGGGGTTGACCATACATGTCCTCTTTACTGAATCCGGCGATACGACAAAAATCACTGTTCGCATAGGTTATCCGGCTATCCATGTCCGTCGTGGAAAGCAACACATCGGTGTCATTTAATGGAACTTCCGCAGGGTGGGATTTACTGTGCATGGGATTATCTTTGACCTCTCAACAACTACCCGCTTATCTCACCACAAAGGGGCCCCAGAGCACTCTTATCCCTTTGGCTATGAATGAAATAACTTAGATTTGGATCAACAATTCTCAACGCTTATTTAAACCTTCGGCAATTGCCGGAATAAGAGTATCAGGCAAGAGATAAGGCTTTTTGTGGCTGTCAGAGGCAGCAATGGTCTGTGATAATGACCCGGTATCATGGCAATACCAGACCCGGCAGCAGCAAAGAGACGACTCAAAATGAAAAGCGTTATAACAGTATTACTGATTATCGCGGCCACACTAATTCTGGGTGGTTGTGTGGTCCTCAACCTCGCCCGGTTTGGCGCGGCGCCGGACGCACAACAGCAGAAGGCCTATACGGAGTCAGCTAACTACAATGCCGGGAAACAAGCTTTCCATAATCAGGTAACCAGTCCGGTACTCAAAGAAGGCGTCAGTACCTGGTCAGTGATGTGGGGTAACCTTACCTCCTCGGCCGATAATCTGGCACCGCAAAGTGTGGTACCGGTAAATAAAATAGACTTTAAAAGCCTGCCCCGCGAGGAAAACCTGATCGTCTGGCTAGGCCACTCAGGCTTCTATCTGCAACTTAATGGCCAGCGCATTCTGGTAGATCCGGTCTTCAGTGACTATGCTTCGCCGTTCTCGTTTATGGTTAAAGCATTTAAGGGAACTACCATCTTTACAGTGGACAATTTACCAGAGATTGATGTGCTGCTGATCTCCCATGACCACTATGACCACCTCGACTACAACACCGCCTTAGCGCTGAAAAACAAAGTAAAAAAGG
>NZ_CAJXQY010000073.1 GCF_913058315.1 uncultured Alteromonas sp.
TGATGTTACAGGCGCTGTTGCCTTTTTACCTGATACTACTGGTCATCCTTAAACCATTCGGTGTGCATGGGCTGTGGCATAAGCCAGAGCATCAGTATGTATTGTCAACGGCTTTTCTGCGTTATCTCTGGCTACTGATATTATTCGTAAATTTATCTGCGTTGGCCGCTAAAGTGGGGGTAATTACCAGCGATACGCCTTTGCTTGGCCCTAGCTACACTGCAGCTTCGCAAGGTTTCTTTGAGTCACATGAAGAGGATGATCCGGCAAGAGCTGCAACTGTTGATGCGTCTCATCAGGCGCTGCAGCAAGAAATTCAGCGCAACACTAATAGCTTTCGCAGCGCGCAAAAACGCTTGTTGGCCGAGTTTATCTATAACAATGAAGCCGACTCGCGCTCCCGGTGCGTTCATCCGGATGATGCCCGGGTCATTGAAATCAATGATTTTGAAATTCTTACTGTTACGCCAATAGCTATTGATGAAAGCGAACAGCAGAAGATGAAGGAGCAGGGCAGTGTGCCTATTCCCTATCAGTTTGAAGTCATAGCCTGCGAGTCTGCCGCGATCAAGGGGTCAGGTTCTTTGAAAATACTTTCTCATAGTGAGGTAAAACCTTAGCTCACCGCAAAAAAAACTGACCTGTTGACCAGTATAATTTGGTGGATTTTCAAATAAGAATTAAGCCAGTTTGTTTTCAGGGAGAATTTAAATTGGCTCGCCGTCCAAGGATATTGGTTCCAAATATGCCCGTACATGTTGTTCAACGCGGGAATAATAAACAAGCATGCTTTTTTCAGGGTAAAGATTATGCGGTTTACCTTAAAAAGCTTAAAGCGTGTGCAGAAAAATTTAATGTGCAGATACATTGTTTTGTCTTAATGACAAACCATGTTCATTTACTATTGCAAGCATCAGACTATGAGGGCATTAGTCATGTTATGCAGAGTTTAGGGCGTTATTATGTTCGCTATTTCAATACCACTTACAATCGAACTGGCACGCTTTGGGAAGGCAGATTTAAATCAAGTTTGGTGGACTCTGATGAGTACCTGCTGCAGGTTTACCAATATATAGAATTAAATCCGGTCAGAGCAAAAATGGTAGATCATCCAAAAGATTACGTATGGAGTAGCTATCATGCAAACGGAGGTAATAAAAATATTGCTATGATAGAGCCTCATCCTCTCTATTTATCCCTCGGCATTGACGCCGAGAGTCGAAAATTGGCCTATAACCGTCTTCTCGACAACTCGTTATCAAATGAGATATTGAACAAGATTAGATTATCAATAAATAAGTCCAGGGTGCTGGGCGATGATAAATTTGTAAAGCAGATATCCGCAAAGCTTGAACGCTTTGCCGGATATCTTGAACACGGAGGAGATAGACGCTCTGAAGAGTTTAAGGAATGGTTTCAAAGAATCTGACCCCTTGATCGCTATTGCCTGATACAGCGGGCTATAACACCAGGTTCACCATCATCATGAATTTGTTCGAGTTTCACGTCGAATTTCCATAGCCTATGCAGATGACGCATCACTTCATCTTTACTATCAGCCAGTGGAATGCCATTTTGTGGTACATACCGTAAAGTGAGAGACCGATCGCCGCGCACATCCACGTTATACACCTGAATATTCGGCTCTAAGTTACTCAGGTTGTACTGAGCGGAGAGCTTTTCTCTGATGGCGCGGTAGCCACGTTCATCATGAATAGCAGACACGCTCACGTAGGGCTTATCAGAATCATCCTCTACCGCGAACAGTTTAAAGTCACGCATGACCTTGGGCGATAAAAACTGACTGATAAAGCTTTCATCCTTAAAGTTATGCATGGCGAAATGCACGGTTTCCAGCCAGTCTTTGCCGGCAATGTCCGGAAACCAGTAGCGGTCTTCTTCGGTGGGTTCCTGACATATCCGTTTTATGTCCATAAACATATTAAAGCCCAGCGCATAAGGGTTGATGCCACTGTAGTAGGGGCTGTTATAGTCAGGCTGGCTGACTACGCTGGTGTGACTGTGTAAAAACTCCAGCATAAAGCGATCGGTTACCAGGCCTTCATCATAGAGCTTGTTTAAAATATGGTAATGCCAGAAGCACGCCCAGCCTTCGTTCATTACCTGGGTTTGCTTCTGCGGGTAAAAGTACTGGGAAACCTTACGTACTATTCGCACAATTTCACGCTGCCAGGGTTCCAGTAGCGGTGCATTCTTTTCGATAAAGTACAGTAGGTTTTCCTGTGGATCAGCCGGAAAACGCGCCGCTTGGGGCTGGTTTTTTTCTTTGCTGTCGGGCAGGGTGCGCCACAGCTCATTAACCTGAGACTGAAGGTACTTTGCGCGTTGTTTCTGACGGCTCTTTTCCTCCTGCAAGGATAATTTTTGCGGACGTTTATAGCGGTCTACGCCAAAATTCATCAGGGCGTGACAGGAGTCCAGCGTTTGCTCGACTTCTTCATAACCATACTTTTGCTCGCACTTGGCAATGTAGTTTTTGGCGAACACCAGATAATCAATAATCGAGCTGGCATCGGTCCAGGTTTGAAACAGGTAGTTGCCTTTAAAGAATGAGTTGTGCCCGTAACAGGCATGAGCCATTACCAGGGCCTGCATGGTGATGGTGTTCTCTTCCATCAGATAAGCAATACAAGGATTGGAGTTAATTACTATTTCATAGGCAAGACCCATCTGCCCACGCCGGTATTGCTGTTCATTTTGAATAAATTTTTTGCCAAAAGACCAGTGAGTATAATTAATGGGCATGCCAATGCTGGCATAGGCGTCCATCATTTGCTCGGCGGTGATTACTTCTATCTGATTAGGGTAAATGTCGAGTTTGTACTCTTTGGCAATACGGTCTATTTCGGTTTCGTACTGGGCCAGCATGTCGAAAGTCCAGTCTGGCCCGTCGCTGAGCGTTTTTCTAGCTTCTGCTAATTCAGCCGTCATTAGCTACCTCCGCTGGTTTCACTGGTTTTTTCAAACAGTTCACGGAACACAGGATAAATATCACTGACCGAGATAATGTGTTTACAAACAAAGTTGCTGCAGGCTTCCTCCACACTCTGGTATTCGCGCCATAAACTCTGATGCTGGCGCTCAGTGATTTCGATATACGCAAAGTAACGAGTTACCGGCAGCAGTTTTTTCATTAATAGTTCACGACACTGCGGCGAGTCATCGGCCCAGTTATCACCGTCTGAAGCCTGAGCCGCATAGATGTTCCAGTCACTGTCCTGATAGCGCTCAGTAATGATTTCATCCATTAACTTTAAGGCACTCGATACAATGGTGCCGCCGGTTTCCTGAGAGTAAAAGAACTCTTGCTCATCCACCTCTTTGGCCTGGGTATGATGGCGAATATAGACGACTTCGACGTTTTTATAGGTTCGGCTTAAGAACAAATAAAGCAGGATATAAAACCGTTTAGCCATGTCTTTGGTGGCCTGATCCATTGAACCGGACACGTCCATCAGGCAAAACATGACGGCCTTGCTGGTGGGCACCGGTTTTTTGGCGTAGTTTTTAAAGCGCAGGTCGAACGTGTCGATAAACGGCACGCCGGCAATTTTCGCTTTCAAAGCACCAATGGTCTTTTCCAGTTCGATAATCGCTACCGTGTTGTCATGCTTATCGGCTTTCAGTTTTTCGAGTTCTTCCTCAGCCTCGCGTAGTTTGCGCCGATCAGCTGCGGTCAACGCTACCCGTCTGGCCATCGAGCCTTTCAAGGAGCGCACAATGTCGAGATTGGTGGGGACACCATCGGTTTGATAACCCGCCCGGTAGGTTTCGTACTGAACAACCTGATCAAACTGACTGTTTTTTAAATTTGGCAGCGCCAAATCTTCAAATAACAGATCGAGGTATTCGTCTTTAGAAATTGAAAAGGTAAAGTCATCTTCGCCTTCACCACTGTTACCGGCATCGCCCTGGCCTGAGCCCTGCCCACCCTGAGAGGGGGGCCGGTCGATGCGATCGCCCGCCGTAAACTGATCGTTGCCCGGATGAACAACGGTGCGCTTACCCCCTTTGCCGGTGTGAAATAATGGTTCGGAGATATCTTGTTTAGGGATGCTGATGCTTTCGCCAGACTCGACGTCGGTCACCGAACGCTGACCGACGGCATCTGACACAGCGCGTTTAATTTGTTGCTTGTATCGTTTTAAAAACCGCTGACGGTTAAGGGTGCTTTTCCCTTTGCTATTTAACCGGCGGTCTATGAAATGTGCCATACAACCCCTTCACGCTAAAGTGCACCCTAAGATGCTTTGCGGACACGCAGGTACCATTCGCACAGTAACCGTACTTGTTTTTGTGTATACCCTTTTTCCACCATACGGTTCACAAAGTCGTCATGTTTCTTACGATCTTCGGCTGAGCCTTTGGTGTTAAACGAAATCACCGGCAATAAATCTTCCGTGTTGGAGAACATTTTCTTCTCAATCACGGTGCGCAGTTTTTCGTAGCTGGTCCAGTTTGGATTTTTGCCACTGTTATTGGCTCGGGCACGCAACACAAAATTGACGATTTCATTGCGGAAATCTTTCGGATTACTGATACCAGCCGGCTTTTCGGTTTTTTCCAGCTCAGCATTCAATGAAGCCCTGTCAAACAACTGACCGGTCTCCGGATCGCGGTATTCCTGATCCTGGATCCAAAAATCGGCATAGGTAACATAACGGTCAAACAGGTTCTGACCATACTCAGAGTAAGACTCCAGGTAGGCCGTTTGAATTTCCTTACCGATAAATTCCACATAGTGGGGGATAAGAAACCCTTTCAAGAATTCTTTGTAACGGTCTGCGGTTTCCTGTGGGAACTGCTCACGCTCAATCTGCCGTTCCAGCACATAAAACAGATGCACCGGATTGGCCGCTACTTCAGCGTGGTCGAAATTAAACACGCGCGACAGAATTTTAAAGGCGAAACGGGTAGAGAGACCTTCCATGCCTTCGTCTACACCAGCGTAGTCACGATACTCCTGATAAGACTTGGCTTTCGGGTCGGTATCTTTGAGACTCTCACCGTCGTATACCCGCATTTTAGAGTACAGACTGGAGTTCTCAGGATCTTTAAGCCGTGATAACACAATAAACTGAGCCAGACTCTTGAGCGTATCTGGTGCACAAGGCGCGCCATGAAGCTCACTGTTTTGCAGCAGTTTGTCGTAAATCCGCATTTCTTCTGACACACGCAGACAATAAGGAACTTTTACAATATATACGCGGTCGAGAAAGGCCTCATTGTTTTTATTGTTGCGAAATGACTGCCACTCGGATTCGTTGGAGTGGGCCAGAATGAGCCCGTCAAAAGGCAGTGCAGAGAACCCTTCTGTGGGGTTGTAGTTGCCTTCCTGTGTAGCCGTTAACAAGGGGTGAAGCACCTTAATAGGCGCTTTAAACATTTCAACAAACTCCATCAGCCCCTGGTTAGCTTTACACAGTGAACCGGAATAACTGTACGCATCGGGATCGTTCTGAGCAAAGGTTTCCAGCCGACGAATATCCACTTTACCGACCAGCGAAGAAATATCCTGGTTGTTTTCATCACCGGGTTCGGTTTTGGCAATGCCCATCTGGTCGAGGATAGAAGGGTAAACCTTTACCACTTTAAACTTACTGATATCCCCATTAAATTCATGCAGACGTTTTCTGGCCCAGGGGGACATGATGGTTTTTAAGTACCGCTTTGGAATGCCATACTCTTTCTCCAGAATATGGCCATCTTCATTCACATCGAACAGGCAGAATGGATGATCATTAACCGGTGAGTCCTTGATCATATAGATTGGCACTTTTTGCATCAGCTCTTTGAGCCGTTCTGCCAATGATGATTTACCGCCGCCAACCGGCCCCAGTAAATACAGAATTTGTTTTTTCTCTTCCAGACCCTGAGCGGCATGGCGCAGATAGGATACAATTTGCTCGATGGCTTCTTCCATACCAAAAAATTCATGGAAGGCTGGATAACGCGCAATAATTCGGTTAGAGAAAATGCGGCTGAGTGCCGGATCGTTTGATGTGTCTATCATTTCAGGCTCGCCAATGGCCTGCAATAATCTTTCAGCGGAATTTGCATAGGCCATCGGGTCGTTTTTACAGATGTCTAAGAATTCCTGAATGGTAAACTCTTCTTGCTTATGTTTTTCATAGCGCTCTTGGTAATGCTCGAAAATACCCATAAATACCCCTGTATAAAAAACGGTCTCCCGTACTTCCAGCATAGACCTATAATTTCAGAAAACAATGGGGTGAGGCTGTTATTCGTCGTTTATTTTTGCAACAAAAATGTTAATAAAATCATGAGGCCCAAGTGAAATAAGGGCTGGCAAAGGGCGGTGCGAAGGGGAAAAAAGTGAAAATAATCAGTGGGGGAGTGAAGGATCGTACCCGCTGGACGCGGGTACGAAAATAGTCTTACGCGCCGAAGTTTGCCGCCGCGAATTCCCAGTTAACCAGGGCCCAGAAGCCGCCTAAATACTTAGGACGCAGGTTACGGTAATCAATGTAGTAAGCGTGTTCCCACAGGTCAACGGTCAGCACTGGCGTCAGGCTGTCGTCTGTCAGTGGGGTGCCAGCATTGCTGGTGTTAACGATATCCAGGCTACCGTCAGCAGTTTTAACCAACCAGGTCCAGCTTGAACCAAAGTTGTTAACCGCTTTGTCGTTGAATGCTGCCTGAAAGTCTTCAAATGAACCCCATTTTGCAACAATGGCATCTGCCAGAGCACCGCTTGGCTCACCGCCGCCATTCGGGCTTAAGCTGTGCCAGTAGAAGGTGTGGTTCCAAATTTGCGCTGCGTTGTTAAATACGCCGCCTTCAGAAGTTTTAACGATCTCTTCCAGGCTCTTCGATTCCAGATCAGTACCTTCTACCAGACCATTCAGTTTGGTTACATAAGTAGCGTGGTGCTTACCATAGTGGTAATCAAGCGTCTCAGCAGAAATGTGTGGCTCCAGAGCATCTTTTTCATAAGGTAACGCTGGTAGTTCAAAAGCCATATGAGTCTCCATTTTCTTGGTTAGTTGTACGTAGTCTGTTATCAGAATAAGTCTTTTTATCTAACGGTCATTTATCCCGACACCGTATGATATAGGGACGGATTTATTTAACCCAATGACAATTAGATGAAATTTTTCTTTTTTGAGTTAGTTGGCGGCGGGAACCTGATACGTCGCAGTCACAAAACCGATAACCAATCCAAATGCTGTTGCGTGTCGTAACAAGCTGACTGACTATTTGTATTACAGATTAGCCCAAGCGCTTGTGAAACTCCAACACCAGCTTGGTATATCATAGGCATAAATGCACTTATCGGATCACTTCGACCAGGGCAAACTGTGAAATCCGGATTTATGCACGGTAGATATTAATGGTACAATCGTAGCTACCCGCCCTTGAAAAAAGGCGTACATGCATACATATCCCTGCAAAGGTAAATATTTAAGAGGCATCCATGGAAAACAACGGTGAACAAACCACACTAGAGCGCATTCAGCAGCAAATCTCAGAAAATCCGATTCTGCTGTATATGAAAGGCTCTCCTAAATTACCCAGCTGCGGCTTCTCAGCTCAGGCATCTCAGGCACTGATGTCCTGTGGTGAACAGTTTGCTTATGTTGATATTCTGCAAAATCCCGACATTCGCGCTGAGCTGCCAGCCTACGCTAACTGGCCAACGTTCCCACAATTATGGGTCGACGGTGAACTGGTTGGAGGTTGCGATATCATTCTGGAAATGTTCCAGCAAGGTGAATTACAGCCATTAATTAAAGACACTGCGGCAAAAACCAAAGCTGAGTAGTCATCTGTATGCTCAAAAACCGGCTCAACTGAGCCGGTTTTTTTATGCCTGAAAATTACCCGGAACAGCTTGGAAACACAGCGTAAATTGGTATTTTTTTATCTGGCCAAATATCTATAGACAAGTCACCAAACTCAATCCTCTATCACTTCAAAATATATTTTTAATTTGGCATTTTTTGTTTGTTTATTAGCTGGTTAGCGTCTATAAACCCTTTGCTGTCACGGCTCGCCGAGGCAGCGTTGAAGGTAAAAATAAACAGATAAAAAGGCCGGTATTTTGTTTGAATATAACAGATGGCAGTACCGACCAGAAAAACTATCCGGGAAACCATTATGAAAACAAGTTTGACGAGAATTTCAGCGCAACTTCGTTTGGTGCTTGCTGCGTCGGTTGCGGCTACCAGTGTTGTTGCTACCCCTGCGCTTGCTCAGGATGATGCCGACGCTAAATCGGTTGAGAAAATCGCTGTTGTCGGTACCCGTGCCGCGCCGCGTTCGATTGGTGATTCTGCGGTACCTATCGATATTATTTCCGAAGAAGAGTTTGTTAATCAGGGCTCTACCGATATGGTATCCATGATGCAAACCGTGGTGCCGTCGTTTAACGTTAACGATCAGCCAATTAATGATGCTTCCACTCTGGTGCGTCCGGCTAACCTGCGCGGTATGGCTTCAGATCATACTCTGGTGCTGGTTAATGGTAAGCGTCGTCACCGTTCTGCCGTAATTACTTTCCTTGGCGGCGGTTTGTCTGACGGTGCCCAGGGCCCCGATATTTCTACTATTCCTGCCGCGGCATTAAAGCAGGTTGAAGTATTACGGGACGGTGCCGCCGCTCAGTACGGTTCAGATGCTATTGCCGGTGTGGTCAACTTCGTGCTCAAAGACAGTGCTGAAGGCGGTATGTTTGAAGCCCGCTACGGTTCACACTATGAAGGCGACGGCGACATGATGCAGTTAAGTGGTAACATCGGTTTACCGTTGGGTGACGATGGTTTCGCTAACTTCACCGGTGAATATCGTACCGCTAATCCAACCTCGCGCAGTGTACAGCGTGATGATGCGGCTGCAATAGCCGATGCTGGCAATATGGCGATTGCCAACCCTGCGCAGATTTGGGGGAGTCCGGAGATAAAGGATGATCTAAAATTATTTGCTAACCTTGGTATGGACTTGTCGGCTGATTCCAAGGTTTACCTATTTGGTAATTACGCCGAACGTGAAGTGGAAGGCGGATTCTATTACCGTAATCCGCATACTCGTGGAGGTGTAAACGACGGTGGCTTTGAAGCTGCGGATATTAATGGTGATGGCGTTCTAACAGTTAACGAAGATGGTGATATTAACGAAGGCTATCAATTGCTACTGGTCGGTGATCTAACTGGTGATATGTCGGGGAACTGTCCAACCGGCATTCGTGCGGGTCAATTCATTGATGGTTCTTTAGATTTGACTGGCTATAACGTGTTGACAGACTCGACTTATCTTGATCAAGTAGCCAATAACCCTAACTGTTTCGCCTTTAACGAAATGTTTCCGGGCGGTTTTACCCCGCGTTTTGGCGGCACTGTGGAAGACATGTCACTGGTGTTTGGTACCAGCGGTGAACTGGGCAATGAAATCGGATATGACGTAAGCCTGAACTTTGGTCAGAACTCCGTTGACTTTGCTATCAGCAATACCATTAACCCATCTTTGGGGCCGGATACGCCAACCTCATTTAAACCGGGTACTTACACCCAAACCGAAAAATCACTGGATATCGACTTAACCAAGCCGATTGAAATGGGTTTATCTGAGCCGGTCTACCTTGCTGGTGGCTTCCAGTACCGTCATGAAACTTACGAAAGTGAGGCAGGCGATCCGGCGTCTTTTGCCATTGGTCCGTTGGCCTCTCAGGGGTTCGGCATTGGCTCTAATGGTTTCCCGGGCCTGTCTACCCGTAGTGCCGGTGAAGCCTCGCGCCACAATATTGCCTTGTACCTGGACGCCGAAGCGTATCTGACTGATAACCTGTTACTAACGGCGGCCGTGCGCTATGAAGACTTTTCTGACTTTGGTGATACCACCAAAGGCAAAGTGTCACTGCGCTATCAGGCTACAGACGATATAGCGTTCCGTGGAGCGTACAGCACAGGCTTTAAAGCGCCGACTATTGGCCAGAGTAATGTACGTAACGTAACCACCGCGTTTGGTACAGACGGACGCCTTATCGACCGTGCAACGTTACCGCCTACCGATCCTATTTCAGTACAAAAAGGCGGTACACAGTTAACGCCGGAAGAATCAGAAAGCATGAGCGTTGGTATGGTAGCTGAGTTTGACAACGGCTTGTTCCTGACTGTGGATTACTACCACATTGAAGTGACCGATCGGATCAGCACCACATCGGGGATCCGTTTAACGGAAGAAGACATTGAAGCCTTGCTTGCTCTGGGGGTAGAGGATGCCTCAAGCTTCTCGGAAGTGAGCTTCTTTACCAATGACTTTGATACCACCACAGAAGGTGTGGATATCGTCGCCAACTATTCTTTCGACATGTACGGCGGTGAAACCAAGCTTGCGCTGGCTTATAACTGGACATCGACTACCGTCGATGATGCGTCGGATAACATCTCAGCCGAACGGATTCATATGCTGGAAGATAACCTGCCGGCCATTCGTTACAGCCTGACAGCGAATCATACTAATGGTGACTGGCGTATCCTGGGCCGCATGAATTATGCTGGCAGTATCTATGAAGATCACCTGGATTCAGGGCTGCCTATCGATAATGTTAGTGCAGAGTTTACCTTTGATATGGAAGTGGGCTATCACTTCACCGACGATCTGCAACTGGTTGTCGGCGCGAAGAACCTGTTTGATGAGCGCCCTGATCGTAACGTGATGTGGGATAACGAAATTGCCGGTTCTAAATATCCGACGACATCGCCTATCGGGATCAATGGTGGCTTCTATTATGTAAGAGGTATTTATACTTTTTAAGGTAAAATGATGCCATTGGCTGGTCGGGATTGCCCGGCCAGCCCTTTGATTTCAACTAACAATAAGCCATGTTGCCAGATACTGACCAATGAGCGGACACTCTAAAATTGCTGCGAGCTATTTAAAATACCGCAACCGTCTGATGCGAGCGGTAGCCAGTATTGTTGACGATAACGACATTGAAGATATCGTGCAGGACGCTTTTGTTAAAAGTTATGAAGCTGAGTTAAAACAGGACATTCAGTACGAACGGACTTACATGTTGAAAACAGTGCGTAACCTTGCACTCAATCATGTATCCCGGGCGGCGCATAAGCTGAATGACCAGGTCGATAATATGGATCTGCTGTCACACAGCAACATGGACTCGTCGCTGGAAAAACAGTTTGAAAGTAAACAACGATTTATTCACTTTTGCCAGGCAACGGAAAATTTGTCAGCGGAAGTAAAGCGCGTCTTTTTGTTGAAGAAAGTGTACGATATGAGTCAGCGCGATATCGCCGAACTTCTGCAACTTAGTGAAAGTACAGTGGAAAAACACGTTGCCAAAGGGCTTATGCAATGCGCCCAGTTTCTGGCACGACAACAGCAACCTCAGCGTGCTGACGATAGTCAGTCAAATCTGGGGTAGGTCAATAGTAGTTATGAGTAATGTAAGTCAGTTCAACAGCAAAGAAACCATACAGGCTAGCGCATGCGACTGGATAGCCGCTATTGATCGTGGGCTCACCGGGCAGGAAACGGAAGCACTCAAAGCCTGGGTTGCCAGCAACCCCTCCCATCAGAAAGTGTTGGCCGAAATGGCTGCACTGTGGGATGACATGAGTGTAATGAACACCGTGCGGGAACTGACACCCTTACCGGGCCGGTCTGCGCCGAATCAAGTGAAGCGCTGGTGGGGGGCTGCGGCCGCCGCTATTATGCTTACCGGACTAATCAGCTGGCAATGGCTGGCCAGTTCGTCAGTATCGCCGCAACAGGTCATGCTGACTCAACACAGCCAAACGCTGGTGGGCGAGCAAAAAACCATTACCCTGGCCGACGGTTCCACCGTGTTTTTAAACACCGATACGGAGATACATGTCAGCTTTTATGCTGACGCCCGTCAGGTAGTGCTTTTGCAAGGCGAAGCGCATTTTGAGGTGGCAAAAGATCCGTCTAAACCTTTTACCGTGTCGGCTGGCGATAATGCGGTCACCGCCGTTGGCACCGCATTCAATATGCAGTTTACACAGGACAAGGCGTTTGAGCTGACCGTTACGGAAGGTAAAGTGAGGGTATCCAGCCAGTCCTTTGGGGCTGATAAAGAACAGCATGCTGAACCGGTCATTGCTCAGGAAGGAGTCATGGTGTTCGCCGGAGAAAAAGTACTGGTTGATGAAACTGTCTCGTCGCGGGTGTCGCTGACCCAGTCAGAAATCGCTCAGAGTCTTGCCTGGCAGGACGGGCAGATTGTGTTTACCGGTGAACAATTGCCACAGGCGTTGCAGGAAATCAGTCGCTACACACAGGTGCGGTTTGTGATAGATGATGCTGCCCTCAACACCACAAGGGTGGCCGGCTATTTCAGAGTGGGTGACATCAAAGGATTGCTGGTGGCGCTGGAGAATAGCTTTGCTATCAGCTCTTATGAAGCGGCCGACAAGACCATTCATCTGCATACCGCGAAAGACTCGTGATAAAAAAGTGCACGACTTGCAGGTTTGTGTAACTATTAGCGGAATTTAACCTAACCTTAACAAGTAACATTGCGTAACCGTTACACTATCAGTTGGCTTTTCACTGTTTTACTGGTCGCTGTCAGCCCGGCTCTACCGGCGTTTAGTGCTGTTGAGGAAGGGGCGCCAATGGCGACCTATGATTTTTCAGTCAGGACGCAAACCGCAGACAAATCCCTCATTGAGCTGGCCGGTCAGGCCAGAACCACTCTGCTGTTTCCATTTGAGATTGCCGAGCAAATCGTGTTGCCTGCTCTCCACGGTCGATACACATTGGAAGAAGCGCTT
Source organism: uncultured Alteromonas sp. (assembly GCF_913058315.1). Classification (GTDB taxonomy): domain Bacteria; phylum Pseudomonadota; class Gammaproteobacteria; order Enterobacterales; family Alteromonadaceae; genus Alteromonas. Next base: position 12,801 of record NZ_CAJXQY010000073.1, read on the forward strand.
AGCCTGCTGTTAAAAAACTCCCCGCTTACTATACGTCGTGACAACAAAGGCTACCTGACGATAGTGCAAAGGCCTGAAGCGCCGCAGCTGAGCGACCCATCGCCAACGATAGAGACAGCCAAAACGGAAGAAGGGCCGGTGTTTGAGCGTATTTCGGTATTAGGTAACAGGGCTTCGGCAAGAGGGGCCTACGATTCCACGGTGCCGTTAGATATCATTGCCACGGATAATCCGTTTTTTGCTGGCAGTCAGACCATGCTTGATGGCTTAACGCAGTTGATCCCTTCTTTTAATGTCAGCGCACAAACTACCAATGATGCCGCCATGCTGGTGCGCCCGGCGAATCTTCGAGGGCTGGCATCTGATCACACTTTAACCCTGATTAACGGTAAGCGCAGACATCGCTCTGCGGTGATAACGTTTCTTGGCGGCGGGCTGTCAGATGGTGCCCAGGGGCCGGATATTTCGGTATTGCCGGTGAGTGCTATTGAGCAGGCCGAAGTTCTGCGCGACGGTGCGGCGGCACAGTACGGCTCAGATGCAATTGCCGGCGTAATGAATTTTAAAATGAAAAGTACCCCGGGCCAGGGGACTGTAACGGTGAGTGGCGGGCAGTATTCCGCCGGTGACGGTGAGCAGGTAGCAGTGCAACTCACCCAGGGATTTGCTCTGGGTAATAACGGCTCGCTGCAGCTCAGCGCTGAATATCAGCAACAACGCCCCACGGATCGCAGTGTTCAGCGCCAGGATGCTCAGCAACTGCTGGACGCTGGTAATGATGCCATCAAATTGCCGGCGCAGATGTGGGGGAGTGCAGCCATGGATCGGGATAGTAAACTGGCGGCGAATCTGGCATTGCCGGTCACCGATTCCCATGAGTTGTATGCTTTTATTCTGGGGACCAGCCGAGATATGGAAGGCGAGTTTTATTTTCGTAACCCACAGCGACGCCAGGGCGTATTTGTTACGGGCACCCAACAACCATCGCAGTTGCTAATTGCCGATCTGGACGGTCTCGGCGAAGGTATTGAATGTCCGGTTGTTCCGGTCGATTCCGGCAACGTGCTCACTACCGTGCCCTATCAGCAAATTGCTGATGAGCAAACCCCGACAGGGCGAAATTGCTTTGCTTTTAATGAACGGTTTCCCGGCGGCTTTACGCCCCGGTTTGGTGGCAGGGTAAAAGACGGCACCTTTTACGCGGGCAGTCGTGGTGAGCTTGCAGATGCCTGGCAGTACGATGTGAGCATAGGGGCCGGCTATTCGGGGATCCGCTATTACATAGACGATACCGTCAACCCGTCATTAGGACCTCAGTCTCCAACTTCCTTTCTTCCTGGCGGTGCGGCACAAATTGAACATAATGCCAGTCTTGGGTTACTAAAAAGTCTGCCGGTCGGTTATTACCAACCCGTTACACTGGCGTTGGGGATGGAATGGCGAAGTGAGCGCTACCGTCAAATTGAAGGTGAGCTGGCGTCTTATCAGGTAGGACCCTATGCACAAAACCGACTGGGTCTGGATAGCGGATTCTCGGTTGGTGCAAACGGGTTTCCGGGATACCGACCAGAGACCTCTGGTGAGTGGCAGCGTGAAACCCGGGCGGTCTATGTTGACCTGACCGTGCCTGTGAATGAAGAATGGTTAACGACCGCCGCGTTCAGAGCGGAAGATTTTTCTGATTTTGGGACCCATGTTGACGGTAAATTGAGTGTCCGCTGGCAAGCGACTCAGGCCATAGCCTACCGCTCGTCACTTAGCACGGGGTTTAAAGCGCCTACCGTAGGCCAGAGCAATATCATTAATATCAGTACTAAGTTTGGTTTAAATGGGCTGGAAGATCAGGTGACCCTGCCGCCAACTAATATCGTAGCTACCGAATTGGGGGCTACGCCATTACTGCCTGAAGAGTCGGTGAATGTAAGCGTTGGTGTGGTCGCCAACCTTTCTTCTGACGCGCAGTTAACCATGGATTTTTATCAGATATATTTAGCGGATCGCATCAGCACAACGTCAGCCATTGCACTGAATGAAGCGAGCGTACAATTATTGCTTGAACAAGGGTTTGAAGAGGCCGCAACCTACCGTAGCGCTAAATTCTTTACCAATGACTTTGACACTCGCACCAGAGGACTGGACTTAGTATTCAACTGGCAGTTTGACGTTTACGGCTGGCAGCATCAGTTACTGGCAACGCTGAATTGGACAGACACTCAGGTGACCAGAGTGAGTGCCAGGGACTTCGAGCAAACAGAGGGCACGATAAACCTGACCGCCCAGCGTATACGTATGCTGGAAGACAACTTACCGGCTTACCGGGCGAATGTGAGTCTGATCCAGCAACTTGGTGCGCATCAGCTGGCCTGGCAACTGCATTATTATGGCGCCTTTTACGAAGATCATCTGGACGCTTCGGCCGGTTACGATATTGAGACGGCAGGACGGTTTACTCTGGATGCGCGGTGGTCGTACACCCTAACGCCTGAGTGGCAGCTAACAGTGGGCATGAATAATGTGTTTAATACTCAGCCTGAGCTCAATCCGCACCGCTTTGTCGCGGGGGCAAAGTATCCGTCAACGAGTCCGGGTGGGTTTGATGGGCGTTATGGGTTTGTTGCGTTAAAAGCAGGATGGTAAGCCGGGAGGCAATAAAAAAGGACGTTAACCAACGTCCTTAAACAAGCTTTCATTAATAATGGTGGAATCGATAACCTGTTGGGCCATTTGTATGCACTTACCACATTGCGAACCCAACTGCAGTTGTTCGCGCAGATCACGTATATTGCCAACGCCGCTGTCAGTCACAGCTTTGCGTATCGCGGTATCAGTTACACCGTAACACATGCAAACGTACATAGAACCTTAACTCCAATATCAATATGCAAATGATAATAATTGCTATTTGAGGTTATTGCAAATATTTTGTGCAGTTTTATGACGAATCCGTCATCTGGCAGGTCAATATTGGCTCATCTGGTCTGATGAGTTTAAAAAAGTCCGCAACGTCAATTGTATTTTCATTTAATGCACTCACTATATCAGGCAGCAGCAGATACTGATGTGATATAGATCACAACTACTGCTATTCACATAATGAAAATGGAGAATAGATATGAGCGTACTAGTTGGACGTCCAGCCCCGGATTTTACTGCAGCAGCCGTCTTAGGCAGTGGTGAAATTGTTGACAGCTTTACTCTGAGCGAAGCCATCAAAGGCAAAAAAGCCGTCGTCTTTTTCTATCCACTGGACTTTACCTTTGTATGTCCGTCAGAACTGATTGCTTTTGATAAGCGTTACGAAGAATTCACTAAGCGTGGTGTTGAGGTTATCGGTGTATCTATCGATTCTCAGTTCTCGCACAACGCATGGCGTAATACACCTGTAAATCAAGGTGGTATTGGTCCGGTAAAATACACCCTGGTTGCTGATACCAAGCATGAAATTTGTCAGGCCTACGACGTTGAGCATCCTGAAGCGGGTGTGGCTTTCCGTGGTTCTTTCCTGATCGACAAAGAAGGTCAGGTTCGCCATCAGGTAGTTAACGATCTGCCTTTAGGTCGTAATATCGACGAAATGCTGCGCATGGTTGACGCACTGGATTTCCACGAAGAGCACGGTGAAGTATGTCCGGCTGGCTGGACTGAAGGTAAAGCCGGTATGGACGCAAGCCCTGAAGGTGTTGCTAAGTACCTGGCTGAGAAATCAGAAGAGCTTTAATCGCGTTTTTGAAATGAAAAGAGGCACTTCGGTGCCTCTTTTTTTTGCTTTAATTTTTACGCCCAGGGGGGGGCCTGACCAGGTTATAGGGTTAATTGTTAAACTTAGTTTTCGTCAGGTACGGACAATGGCCAGCCGCCCAGACTGGCGTAGCGATTAACGATATAGCAGAACAATTCGGCGGTTCTTTCGGCATCATAAAGGGCGGAATGAGCTTCATTCTGATCAAAGCTTATACCAGCGGCCTGACAGGCTTTTACCAGAACAGTCTGACCTAAGGCGAGCCCGGCAAGGGTAGTGGTATCAAACGACACAAACGGGTGAAACGGTGTGCGTTTTATATTACAACGATTAATTGCGGCATTCACAAAGCTCTGATCAAAGGTGGCGTTGTGTGCCACTATTACACTGCGCTGACAGTCCGCTTCCTTTTGCAGTTTGCGTACGTGTTTACACAGCCCTTTCATGGCTTCATCTTCACTGATAGCACCACGTAAGGCACAGTCCGGATCGATACCGTTAAAATCAAGCGCTGCCTGTTCTAAATTGGCCCCTTCAAAAGGGGTCACGTGTGCATGGTAGGTAGCAGCAGGGGCTAACATGCCCTCACTGTCCATGCTTAGAGTGACTGCGGCAATTTCTAACAGCGCGTCGGTGGTTGCATTAAAGCCTGCTGTTTCGACGTCAATGATGACCGGGAAATAGCCTCTGAAGCGTTGTGACAGTGGGGGAATAGTTTGTGACATATCACTCTGTATCTGGTGGTTGAATAGTAAACCTGACGGTTAGTGGTGAGCAGACTCGGTGATGGATAAATCAAAGAGTGTTCTCATCAGGGGGAGAATTATGTCAATATTAGCGCTGAGTATCTACCCGGTGCTAAACTTTTATTGTTCGTTGACGATAAGATAGAGACGAAGGTTTACAGGTTTATCGATTACTGAGGCTATACATGTTGAAATCGGTTTCGCTAATTTCATTTTCCATTGCTTTGCTGGGGATGGGCGTCAGCTCGGCTCAGGCATCATTGCGTCAGTACCATTCAACGGTAGAAAGCTCACAGTGGCAGCTCAGCAGGAGTTCTAGACTCAGCTGTACGCTTAGCCATACTTTGCCCGGTTATGGGGAAGCGCAGTTCACCAGTGAAGCGTCCAAACAACTCAATATGGAATTTGTGCTGGATATGAATCTGTTGCCCAAGAAGTTTGGCACGGCAGCGGTTTATGCCGTCCCGCCGAAATGGATGCCCGGTGTCAGGGCGCGACAAATTGCCGACATGACATTGCGCACTCAGTACGATGGTGATTTACCCGAAGAGACCGCCTGGACCATGCTCAGTGAGCTGGAAAAAGGCTTTTGGCCAACCATTTATTATCAGGACTGGTACAACCCGAATGACAAAGTTGCAGTGGGGTTAAATGCGAGTAATTTTGCTCCGGTGTATCAGGACTTTGTTAGTTGTGTGTCAAACCTGCTGCCGTACAGCTTTGATGATATCAGCTACACGGTACTGAGCTACGAGAAGAACAGTACCGAGCTATCACGGTATTCGAAGCGCAGGTTGGCGATGATTGGCGACTACTTGCGAGAAGATAACGAACTTGAACTGGTGCTTCTCGACGGTTACACCGACAGTTACGGTGGCTCATGGAATAACCAGCAGTTGTCGGTAAAACGAGCAAACGAAGTCAAGAAATACCTTACCGACCTCGGTGTAGGAGAGGATCGCATTGAAATCACCGGGCACGGTGAAAAACGCCATATCGCGCCCAATACTACCAGCCAGTCAAGAGCAACAAACCGTAGGGTGGTGGTCAGGATGGCAAAGTCCTGAGTCTGACGACGATTGTGAAAAGCCGCGACTGACTTTCGCGGCTTTTTTGTGTGGGTGGATTTACTGGCTTTGCAAAAAACGTTTAACCGGCGGGACCTGATCGGTAAACACACCATCGAACTGCCATTTTTTCACCATCAGCATCAACAGTTGCTCAGCGGAAATCCCTGGCGGCAACGCATCGAGTCGAAAGGTGTATGGGTGAATCAGCAGCCCAGCCTGTTGAGCAGCCATCATCCAGTCGGTGAGCTCTGTGGTTGGCTGCCCTTGCTCGTATCGCGTGACATGACCCAGCCATGGCCCTATGCCCTGTACATATTGGGTTAACTCCTGCATGCCAGCAACTGTTTTGAGGGCATCGTAGTTGGTAGGGGTTTCATTCCAGCTGTTTTCGGCAATAAGCTGAATGAGTTTGACTCTGGCACCGAGCTCCTGACGAAGTCGTTTAATTTCTTCAAAGTCAAAACACTGGATATAGATGTTGGCAGCGGCATCATCGAGATTATGCGCACGCAATACCTTCAGCACTGCTTTACTGATATCAATTCCCTGCTCGCGGTGCCAGGCCGGCGACTTGATTTCACTGTACAAACCGACTGATTCACCGGTAGTCGCATTGAGAGAGCGAATGGTGCTGAGATGTTCAGTAAAGGTGGCAACCTTAAATTGCCCCTCACCCTGATAGCGGTTTGCATAGACTTGCTTGCCCTGGGAGTCGGTACGTTCATGAACCGTTAATGACCTGAGTTCGGCCAGAGTAAAGTCCAGCGCATAGAAACGCCCGTCTTCGCGATGACGGTCAGGGAACATGGTTGCTACATTGGTGACTGTTTCAAGATGGATATCGTGTAGCACAACCAGCTCGCCATCGCTGGTTATCACCAAATCCTGCTCGATGTAATCAGGTTGCTGAGCAAAGGCCATGGTGGTGGCTGCCAGAGTGTGTTCCGGCAGATAACCCGAAGCACCGCGGTGGGCAATAATATCAAATGCCAGGCATTGAAATGACACCAGCGCCGCCAACGATAGCAGGGCTATCGGTTTTATATCAATTTTTAACACAAACACTTACTCAGGTTGGATTAACTCAATGGCATAACCGTCGGGATCGCGCACAAAGGCAATGACGGTTTTGCCGCCTTTTACCGGACCGGGTTTACGGTAAACATCGGCACCTTGTGCCTCAAGTCGCTCGCAAAAGGCATAGATGTCTTCTACAGCGAAGGCAACGTGACCGTAAGCATTACCCAGATCGTATTCGTTATCACCCCAGTTGTAGGTCAGTTCCAGTACGCCTTGTTCAGACTCATCGGCATAACCTACAAATGCCAGGGTGTATTCATATTCTGTGTTGTCACTTTTACGCAGCAATTTCATGCCCATGGTGTCAACGTAAAACGCCAGGGAAGCGTCCAGGTCTTTTACCCGTAACATGGTGTGTAACATTCGCATCAAAAGCTCCTTCATAAGATATTGTGCTGCCACTCTTTTTCAACAGTATGACAGCAAGGGATTTTATGTTCGCACTGTAATTATTCTGCAAAGCAGATTAAAGTAAATTGTGACCAGTGTGCCAAATAGGCGGTTTGAGCGCCAATAGCCGGTGTCAGGCCTGGCGTAAATTTTTTTCACAGCGGGTGTCACACTTTGCTGGTTAGCGGTTTCTTTATTGCACATGGATAATGAAAGGAAGATACCGTTATGAAAATTTCTCTGCCTGCGGCCTGTAAAAACACCCGCACCCGTTCTTTTGGCGTAATAGTGGCTATTGTCATTGCAATTTGGTCGGCGAATAGTCAGGGTAATGAACTGAGCTCATCTTTACTCACAGAACAGGTGCAACAGCAAGGAGCTAAACAATGAGCGTGCAAGCCTTAATATCAAATGATGATGTCTGCGCTGCTCAGCATGGCGATGAGCAGGCATTCAATCGGCTGGTGGCTGCCAGCCGTAATACGATAGCCAGCATAGCACTGGCGATTACCCGGGATCGTGATGCCAGCGAGGAAATCACCCAGCAAGTGTTTATCAGTTGCTGGCAAAAACTGGATACGCTGAAAAACTCAGCCAGTTTTTTACCCTGGGTCCGTCAGTCGGCGCGTTACGCCGCTTACAATTATCTGCGCGATAACCGCCTGGCAGACCGCGTGGGCGGAGATGAAGCCGATGCCTTGTTCGCCGCTTATTGTGATGGAGAATTATCACCAGAAACCAGCCTGAGCCGTACGCAAACCAATCAGTTATTGAACCATGTGGTGGATGAGCTGCCAGAGGAAAGCCGCGAAATAGTGCTGCTGTATTACCGTGAAGAGCAATCAGCCAGTCAGGTGGCTGAGTTGCTGTCTGTTTCGCCAGAGTTGGTGCGCCAACGGTTGAGCAGGGCAAGAAAAGTCCTCAAGGCCAACTTACTGGAACGTTATGGACAGCTTATTTTAACCACTGCTCCTACATTAACCATTACGTCAATATTGTTAGCTGGCGCCAGCGTCAGTGCACCGGCCCAGGCCTCCGGCGGCGCCTTTATAGCGAAGTCTGGTAGTGCTGGCATACTCAAAGTCCTGTTCAGCGGTGCCTTTTTTGCCGCCTTACTGGGCGCCTTAAGTGTGTTCTGGAGTACCCGGTTACCCTTAAAACATATGACCATCGAAAGTCAGAAAGCGCGCCTGAAACAGCTGCGTAAAATCACTGTTATCTGGGTACTTGCCACTGGCGTATTGCTGGCTGCCGCTTACGAGTTAACCACTGGTTGGGTAATGCCTGTACTGGCTTATACTTTATTTGCCGGCGGGTTAAGTGTACAGGTTAAGAAAATGCAGCGGGTGATAATGTACGACCTGTTCGACAGTAAAACCTTATCCACGACATTACAACGTCAGGCCTTCTGGCAAAAATGCTGGGGCAACATCGGGCTTTACGGGGCGCTAATCGTAGGGTTCGCCAGTATGATTGCGGGACTCATTGGCAGCGGCCGTTTATAACAAAGCAGGGGCCACTTATTGCGCTAAAAAGCGATAAAACTCAGCCACGCCGGCTTCCAGGAATGGCTCAACCGGCCCATGCTCTTCTTCGCCATTGAAGTACAACGCTTCTCTGCCTTGCTCGAGCAGAGCACAGGCAACCTCATCTTCGGCAGCCGTTTCCATGTAGGCCTGTTTTTCGGCGGCAAAGTAGTCCGGGTTCTGGATGAACAAGGATTCGGGATAATAAAACTCAACATGATTGGTGCATTGCCGCGGGCCATCAGGGTACACCGTACTCACTATAAGCACATCCGGATACCATTCAATCATAATGTTCGGGTAGAGATAACACCATATAGCACCATAGCGTGGCAGCTCGCCGTTGAACCGGGCCAAAAGGTGGTCCTGATACTCGCGGTAATGAGGTGTGGTTGCACCAGACAGGTCACTACCTATAGCTACTTTTTGTACCGAATAGTCATCCCCGAACTGCCAGTTAAGTGCAGTAGGCTTTACATACTGCCTTAGCCCCGGATGCATGGAAAATACATGATAGTTTTCCAGGTAAATTTCGGCAAAGGTTTTCCAGTTACACCGGTATGTGGTGCTATCCAGACCGGCGAAGCGGTATTCATCAAAGTTGATGTAATCTACCAGGCCCAATTCGTTAAGATCCATATCAGGTACCCGGCCATTAAAAAGCAGGCCATGCCATGAACTAAGCGATACTTTTTTCAACTGGCCGTCGGGTTTTTGCAAAAAGTGAGGAGCGCCTTTTAAGTTGCCCTGATGGTCGTAACCCCAGCAATGTAGCGGGCAAACAATATTCCTTGTTTTGCCGCTGCCCTGAAGTAACCTTGCCTGGCGGTGTAAGCAGACATTAGAGATTAAATTGTAGTCTGAGCCCTGATTAAACAGTACGTAGCGATTATGGTGATGGGGTAACACCTGATAACTGTATTTCGCTGGCACCATAAGGCTGTGCCCGGCGTAGTTGAGCCCCTTATTTGAATGCAAAATCCACTTCGGCCTGACTGATGTCAGGGGCAAAGTAACTTTTAATGGATGGGTGTTTAACCACTACCCGCTGCTCCAACTGATTGACCAACAGAGGTTACGCCGCTCGTATTTCCGATGTGGGCGCAGCCGGATAATAATGGGTATGGGGGAGAGTCGATCAATCACTTTTTGTGCCAGCGACAAAAATAATTGATTGTATTAGTCGACGTTTTTGCCCAGGGCAAATTTAGCGCGGTTAGATACGCGATATATATGCGTGTCCACGGCGATAGTGGGCCAGCTGAAGTATAAGGAAGGTAGATTTTTGGTTTTACATTTTATCTTTAAGTAGAATTCGGTTCTCAGTGAAAACACGCAGCGTTGAGCACAAAAAGTGTAAAAAATCTTAGCTACTTCCTTTATTATCAACGTTTAAACAAAGAATAAATTCACATCGAAAACTGTCTCGTATCGCTGCCATAATTATGCAGTTGCCCCTTTAATCCCTCTATGAATCCAGCACTATTATTTGGTAAAAACTATCAAGCAGGACATATGAGGATACTCCTGAAAAAGCCAAGGGCTTCCCGGAGAAAACGTACTCTCAGGGAGCGAAAATACATCAGCTGATAGCTTTGGCATAAAATACATCTGATGAGGAGGAAACGAAATCAACTCGTTGGTATCTTCTAGGTAAGCCTGATTATTTTTCGACATCATATACACCAAAGCCCCGACTTTTGCCGTGGGTAATTCACCCATCTCAAACTTTTTGGCGATTTCACTCATCACTTGCTTCGTGCTGGCTCCAGCGTAAAGACGAGCTGTGTGATATTCTAAAGTAAGTAATACTGTTTCAGTTGCAGGTTTATTCAAACATGCTGGTTCAAACCGTCCATGTGGGTTACGCACAACTAAACAGGTAAAATCATTACGTCCCTTTTTTATGGTCTGAAACTTTCCGTCGCGGAACATAACGAATGACGCAGAATCAGTTATGTGATTTGGCGCTGCTTCACTGGCAAATACAACCTCTTGCTTTTCTTCATCCGTCATCGCAGCCACCTTAGCGGTGACGAAAACGAAACCAATTACTGATACTATTTGAAAAACTTTTTTCATTTTACGATTCATTGTAAATTCAATTCATTATATTGATGTATGCAAAAAGCGCACATCCTGTCCCATACCAATCTGTAACCCATTTATCCCTAGGATGAATGCTAATTCACTAGTCTGCGTTTGACACACAACGAAATTCACTTTGGGTGAATATGGTTCAATTCAGAAGTGTTGGCATGCAAACATGACAAGCTGTAGTGGCAGACTAAACCCGAACACCATTTTAAGTGGTAGCATTACACTTAATA
>NZ_CAJXQY010000074.1 GCF_913058315.1 uncultured Alteromonas sp.
ACAACTTCAATATTGTGGCTGTTTTACGAAATAGTGCTGTTCAATAGCTCCCTGAAGGCAATCCCTAAGGGCTATCCCGGCTCAAGGGCCGGGATGACAATGATGTTTAAAGGCCGCAACACACCCGTCATACCGGAAGCGGCTTTAGCCGCTATCCGGTATCTCCTGAAAAGTTTTACTCACTCAATAAAACTGTTTTAGGTAGTCAAACTGTTTAGAAGATACCGGCTCCATGGCCGGTATGACAGTGTTGTTTAAAGGCTGCCAGTCCGGTATGAAAAGATGTTCGAAGGCTAGAATACGATGCTAAGACTTCGGCTTTTTACCCGTTCGGTTATTGCGAACTATTGGCCGACAAAAAGGTTTCAGGCAATCCGTAGGCTCGTCACGGACGACGAGCCAGGGCTGCGCGGGCAGGACGCCCGCTCAGCGCGTTAGGTTTGCCCCTTTTTGTCGGCCAATAGGTTGTTTCGCAATTTAGAACTGAGTGGGGTCCACGGGCGGCCTCACTGCCGCCCCTGGTCGGCGTCGGCGACCCGACAAAAAAGTGGAGACTGCCTGAGGATTTCAAAAGGCTATATTAACTAAGTCTGGCTTATTAGAAGATACCGGCTCGAGGACCGGTATGACGGTTATTTTTATAATAACTACTCAATGTACAACGGTTATTTTTCGCCGTATGGAAAATGCTCTGCCCAGTGCTGAGCGATTTGCTCCCTGGTACAACACCACACCTGATCATGACTCTGCACATACTCCACGAAGCGTTTTAACGCAGCAAAACGCGCCGGACGGCCAATAATGCGGTTATGCAGGCCAATGGATAACATTTTGGGGGCGTCCTGCCCTTCTTCATACAACACATCAAAAGCGTCTTTGAGGTAAGTGAAAAACTGCTCGCCACTGTTAAACCCCTGTGGCGTTGCAAACCGCATATCATTGGTATCCAGTGTGTAAGGCACCACCAGCAGTGGTTTACTGTAATGTAGATCGTAATAGGGTAAGTCGTCGGCGTAGGAGTCGGCGCAGTAAAGAATGTCCTCGCGCTCGGCAATCAGCGCCAGCGTATTAGGGCTGGTTCTGCCGGTGTACCAGCCCGCGGGCGCCTTGCCGGTTAAGGCTTTATGTCGATTGACTGATTCTTCAATCTGCGCCCGTTCCTCGTTGATGTCCATATCCTGAAAGTGGATCCAGCGCAGGGCATGACTAGCAATTTCCCAATCCGCTTCCAGCATCGCCTTAACGGCTTGAGGATGACGCTCAAGGGCCATGGTCACTCCAAATACCGTTACCGGGATATTGGCCTGGGTGAATAGACGGTGCAGTCGCCAGAATCCGGCCCGGGAACCATATTCATAGATAGACTCCATGCTTAAATGGCGGTCAGCATAGGGTTGTGCACCAATAATTTCAGACAGAAAGATTTCTGAATGACTGTCGCCATGCAGCACACAGTTTTCACCGCCTTCCTCGTAATTCAGGACAAATTGAATCGCGATCCTGGCATTCTCCGGCCACTTTGGATGCGGTGGGTTCGCCCCGTAACCGACCAAGTCTCTTGGGTAATCACTCATGTTACAACTCCGCGTATTTTTCGGGGACAGTCAGGCCACAGCCCGACAGGATTAATTGCACCAGTTGTCGGGTTGCTTCATCAAAATCGGCCCGTTTCATGGTCTTGCCACGCAAGCTGGTGATCTGGGCCGAAAAATCGGCGTAATGTTGGGTACAGGCCCAAATATGAAATAACAGATACAGCGGATCCACCGGTGTCATCCGCCCTTGTTCAATCCAGCGATTTAAAATGGCTACCCGCCCTTCCATCCAGGCGACGTGTTCATTACTGAAAAATTTGTTCAGATAAGGCGCGCCATTGAGCACTTCCATCGCAAAGATTTTAGATGCCTGCGGATGGGTTCGCGACACCGTCATTTTATCGGCAATATAGTCTGCCAGGGATTCAGCCGGGTCGTCTTCCTCAGTCACCTGATCGAACCGGGAATTCCACAGCGACATAATGTCCTGCAGCATGGCTACATATAAGCCCTGCTTCGATTTAAAATAATACAGAATATTGGTTTTAGGTAACTCCGCTTCATCAGCAATCTGCTGTACCGAAGTCCCCTTAAACCCATAGGTTGCGAAAGCCTTTTCAGCCGCGGCCAGAATTTTCTGTTTATTCTTGGCCCCGATACTACCGTCCATTTTCGATTTACTCGCCATTAATACTGCGTTCCTTGTTTTTCACTGAAATTGACTGAGCACGTGAATGTCATCAGGCATCGTCCGGCGTTTTAAAGCCAGCACACATTCATGCTCTATATTGTCACTTTCTCGTTGCTTTGTCTCAGTACTCATTCTGATTTACAGCAATTTCCTGACCACTTAGTCACTTTTTACCGGACCAAGTGGTCAGTCCACAAAAATGGCTCACCGTTTTATAGGCTGCGCTCTGTTCAGACTGGTTAGCCAACCTCAATGGCCGGCGTGAAACCAGGCACTACGGGCGCCCAGTTGAGGCTGCAGCGCCATTTAAACACAAAAAACTGACCACTTGGTCTACTTTTTGAATAGTAATTCCGGTATGGTATGCGTTAATTCGCCCGCCACCTCAGGCCCGGAGCACAGGATGATTAAATTTTTACTTAATAATGAACTGGTTACGCTAGATAATAACGCTGCAGAAGTGTCTGTACAGCAATATCTGCGTGAACAAAAATCGCTGACAGGTAGCAAGGAAGGCTGTGCAGCGGGCGATTGTGGTGCATGCACGGTCGTTCTTGGTGAAATTGCCCTTTCTCAGTCCGCGATTTTTTACCGCAGTGTCAACAGTTGTATTACGTTAATGGCGGCACTGCATGGTAAACAGCTGATCACCGTAGAACACCTCAGCGATGGCAAAACCCTGCACCCGGTGCAGCAGGCCATGGTCGAACATCATGGTAGTCAGTGTGGTTTTTGTACGCCTGGTTTCGTTATGTCGATGTTCGCCCTTTATCACAGTGATAAACCGGCAGATCGTGAAACCGTTAATACTGCCTTGTCTGGCAACCTGTGCCGCTGTACCGGTTACCGACCCATTATCGAAGCCACGCTGGACAGCTGCGGCAACCGCCAGGCGGATAAGTTCAGCGCCCGGGAAGATGAGGTACTGAAGCAGCTAAAGGCCATTGCCAGCGAAGACACACTGCCGGGAATAAACAAGGTGTATTTACCGCCCAGTCGCGAGGCGATGGCAGCTTTGTTGCAGGAACACCCTGACGCACGCCTGGTGGCGGGTAGTACCGATTTATCCCTCGAATACACCCAGCAGTTAAAAACACTGCCTACCCTGATCAGCACCACACGGGTTAAAGAGTGCCTGGCATTAACCGTTGATAACGATGGCATCACAGTAGGCGCAGCCTTACCACTCAATGACTTCGCACCGGTATTGCATCAGCAATTTCCGCAGTTGCATGAACTTATTGATCGGTTTGCGTCATTACCAATTAGAAACCAGGCGACACTTGGCGGTAACGTTGCTAATGCCTCGCCCATCGGCGATATGCCGCCTGTGCTGCTGGCCCTGAATGCAGTAGTAATGATTGATAATGGCAGTGCCTACCGGGAAGTGCCGGCCCGTGACTTTTTTACCGGCTACCGGCAGACCGTGCTGGCAGACAAAGAATGGATTAGCGCGATCCGCTTTTCCCGGCTCGATGCCCAAACGCAAATGAAAGCGTATAAGGTGTCAAAGCGTCACGAAGATGATATTTCTGCGGTGTGTGCCGTGTTCACGGTGACGCTGGATAATGGCAAGGTAACGGCTCTTTCTTCAGGATTCGGCGGCGTGGCCGCAACCCCGGTTAGCTGCGAAGAGCTGGAACAGCGTTTGCTGGGTAAAACCTGGAGTGAACAAAGTACCCGCCAACTGGGCATGGAAATCCTTGATGAGGCGTTTTCGCCGATTGATGATGTGCGGGCCAGCGCCAGCTATCGTAAACAATTACTCGCCAATTTATGGCAGCGCTTCTGGTTTGAAACACAGACTGAACTATTAGCCACAACCCGGGTGACAGCTTATGCGTAAACTTGTTGACCAACCATCCCATAAGGCCGAACACTCGCCGCTGTTACGCTCGGAAAAACACGAAAGTGCCATCAGACAAGTGTCGGGCTCAGCGCGGTATGTTGATGATATCCCTGCCCCGGCTTCACTGTGTTATGCCAGTGTGGGCACAACGACGGTAGCCAGTGGTACGCTGCAGTCTCTGGATCTTAGTGCGGTGAAGCAAGCGCCTGGCGTTATCGACGTAATAACCGTGGCCGATATTCCCGGTCACACCGATATAGGCCCGGTGTTTGGCGGCGATCCTATTCTGCTCGACAACGAGGTGAAGTTTCATGGCCAACCCGTGTTTGCGGTATTGGCAGAAACCCAGGAACAGGCCCGGGAGGCCGCAACAAAAGCGACCATGACCTTTGCTGAAGCAGACGCCATTTTAACCACTGATGCGGCGCTGGCCGCCAATGCGAAAGTCCGTCCCACTCATGAATTTGGTCGTGGTGATGTGAGTAAAACCCTGGCGGCATCCCCGCTCAGGGCGACAGGCCATCTTTCAGTGGGCGGTCAGGAACACATGTACCTGGAAGGTCATATTAGTCTGGCCATCCCTGAAGAAGAAGATCGCATGAGTATCTTTACCTCCAGCCAGCATCCCAGTGAAGTGCAGAAACTGGTTGCTGAAGTACTCGACGTTAAACTCCACCGGGTGGCGGTGGATATGCGCCGAATGGGTGGCGGCTTTGGCGGTAAGGAATCCCAGGCCGCCCAATGGGCTTGTCTGGCCGCCGTTTTTGCGCTGCGTACCGGGCGGGCAGTTAAAATGCGTTTACCGCGCATGCTCGACATGCAGGCAACCGGCAAACGCCACCCTTTTGAAAATGACTATGAAATCGCTTTTAATGAAACAGGTAAAATGCTTGGCGCCAGGGTTACCGTAGCAGGCAACTGTGGCCACTCGCCGGATTTGTCTGATGCGATAGTCGACCGCGCTATGTTTCACGTCGATAACGCTTACCAGTTAGGTGATACCCACATTACCGGCCATCGCCTGAAAACCAACGTTGTATCACATACGGCATTTCGTGGATTTGGCGGTCCTCAGGGGCTGATTATGGCCGAGCTGATGATGGACGTAGTTGCCCGTAAAACAGGCCTTGATCCGCTATCAGTGCGCAAGCTCAACCTGTATGGCCCGGAAAATGGCACAACCACGCCCTATGGCATGCCCCTGGAACAGGATATTCTGCCCGACCTCATCAGTAAACTCGAAACCGACAGCCATTACTGGCAGCGCCGCGAGGAAGTAAAAGCGTTTAACGCAGCAAGCCCTATCATTAAGAAAGGCCTGGCTCTGACGCCGGTTAAATTTGGTATTTCCTTTACCGCCAAGCACCTCAATCAGGCCGGTGCACTGCTTCACATTTATACCGATGGCAGCATTCAGGTCAATCACGGTGGTACCGAGATGGGCCAGGGTCTGCACACTAAAATTGGTCAGATTGTGGCCCATGAATTTGGCGTAACGCTGGATAATATCGAGGTAACCGCCACACGCACCGATAAGGTACCTAATACCTCGCCCACAGCGGCATCAAGTGGTACCGACCTTAACGGTAAAGCGGCACAAAATGCTTGTATTACCATTAAAGAGCGCCTGGCTGCGTTCTTTGCGGAACAATTTAACGTGCCGGCAGAAGACGTGATTTTCGCCGCGGGCCAGGTGAGTGGCGGAGGCCATCACTTACCCTTCACCCAACTGATTCAAAATGCCTATATGGCACGAATTTCATTATCAGCCACAGGGTATTACCGCACGCCGAAAATATACTACGACCGCGACACCGGATCTGGCCGGCCGTTTTTTTACTTTGCCAATGGTGCGGCCGTATCTGAGGTCAGTGTGGATACCCTGACCGGCGAATACACCGTCGATAAAGTGGATATCCTGCATGATGTAGGCACCAGCCTGAACCCGGCCATTGACCGCGGCCAAATAGAAGGCGGCTTTATACAGGGCATGGGCTGGCTCACCACTGAAGATTTACGCTGGGACGATAAAGGCCGGTTAATCTCCAATAACATGGCTACTTATAAGATTCCCGCCATTGGCGATACGCCGGCGCACTTCAACGTGGCACTGTTTGACCGGCCCAACGCCGAAGACAGTATTTATCACTCCAAAGCTGTGGGTGAACCGCCCTTCATGTTGGCGATTTCGGTATGGTGTGCCCTTAAAGACGCCGTGGCCAGCCTGGCCGATTATAAGCGGGATCCCGATCTGCCTGCCCCAGCTACGCCCGAAAAAGTCCTCATGGCTATTAATGCTATTCAGAATGCCACTGGAGAGCAATAACATGCAACATGAAAAATGGCAGGTGCGCCGCTGGTTTGAAGCCATTCACTATTGTGAGCAACATGCCCAGGGGTATGCACTGATTACGGTGCTCACCACTGCAGGCTCAACGCCCCGGGAACAAGGTACAAAAATGGTGGTCACCGCCGATCGTCAGTTCGATACCATCGGTGGCGGGCACCTTGAGTTTAAAGCCATAGAGCTGGCACGCGAGGCGCTGGCGGAGAGTATTAACCAGCGCCATAATCAACAAGCCATACACAGTTTTCCGCTGGCCAGTAAACTGGGCCAGTGTTGTGGTGGCGCAGTAAAACTGCTGATTGAGACCCATGTCAGCCATCGCCAGGTGCTGGCACTGTTTGGCGCGGGTCATGTGGCCCAGGCACTGGTGCCTATTCTGGCCCAGTTACCCCTTTCGGTGCGCTGGATTGATAACCGCGAAGCCCTTACCCCCACTCAGCCACTGGCCGCCAATGTCGATTATCTGTGTGACGATGAACCCGCAGGTGAAATCCCTTTATTACCGAAAGGCAGCTGGGTGGTGATCATGACCCACGATCATCAACTGGATTTTGAGCTGGCAGAAAAAGCCCTCAGGCACCCGGATTTACCTTACGTTGGTATGATTGGTTCACAAACCAAAGCGAAACGTTTCGTGCACCGTTTAAAAAGTAAGGGTATGTCTGAACAACAACTCGCGCGTTTTGTTACCCCCATAGGCCTGAACGCGATTCCTGGCAAACTGCCGGTGGAAGTGGCGGTATCTGTCAGCGCCCAAATTATTCAGCGCTTACACGGGGTAGATGCCCCTTCATCTGTTACCACTACCGCCATGACAAAGGACCTTATTCATGACCCTCAATGACCTGAATCAACTGGACGATAACGCCGCTTACGACTGGTTTGAAACCACCTGTGCGGCAGAGCGCTGGGTTAACGCCATGGTGACTGGCCGCCCCTATAAAAGCCCGGCCGAGGTGTACAGTTATGCAGTGGAAGTGTGGGAGTCGCTGACCGACAGCGACTACCGTCAGGCGTTTGAAGCCCATCCGATGATAGGCGATGTGAATAGCCTCAGAGCAAAATTTGCAAACACCAAAACGACCGCCGCCTCAGAACAGCAAGGTGCCGCAGCGGCCAGCGAGGCAACACTGCAGGCACTGCATACGCTTAATCATGAATACCTTAACAAACACGGGTTTATTTTTATTATCTGTGCCACGGGGTTAAGCGCCGATACCATGCTGGAAGCCCTGCAAAAACGCTTGCCCAATGATACCGTCAGCGAACTGGCCAATGCCGCAGCGGAACAAATTAAAATCACCTTGTTACGGCTTACCAAAGCATTAAGTCCAGCGCCAACACAGGAATCTTCATCATGATCAGTTTATCCAGCCATGTGCTCGATACCACTTCCGGAACACCCGTTGCCGATATGCCGGTCACCCTCACCGCCCCTGATGGCAATCAGGTGACCACCGTAACTAACTGCGATGGCCGCTGCAAAGACTGGCCGGGCATTACTTTTACAGCCGGTACTTACCATATCCGGTTTGCATGTAAGGATTATCTGCTGGCCCGGCATGGCCAGTCTTTCTATCCCCATGTGGATATTCACTTTGAGATGACCGAGGACGGTGGGCACTACCATGTACCGCTGCTTATCTCACCGTTTGGCTTCAGCAGTTACCGGGGTAGCTAGTGGCAACAACACAATTAATTCGCGGGACAATTTACCATTTTCCGCATTCAACAACCCACTATCAGAGCGACCTGCAGAGTTTTAAGGATGGCGCCCTGCTGATCAAAGACGGCAAGATTGCTGACGTTGGCGACTTTTCAGCGCTAAAAGCGCAATATGCTGATGTGGCAGTCACCGATTACTCAGGCAAGGTGATTATTCCCGGCCTGATTGATACGCACCTGCATTTTCCGCAAACAGGGATTATCGCCAGTTATGGTGAACAGTTGCTCACCTGGCTGGACAACTTTACCTTCCCTGCCGAACGCCAGTTTGAAGACGCCGACTTTGCCGCCACTATGGCAGACGCTTTTTTAACGGAATGCCTGAAAAACGGTACGACTACCGGCTTGGTGTACTCAAGCGTACATAAGGTAGCAACAGAAGCGCTGTTTAACGCTGCCAGTCAGCGCAACATGCTTACCGTTGCCGGTAAAGTGTGCATGGACAGGCATTGTCCCGACTGGCTGCAGGATACCCCCGAATCGGCTCAGCGCGACAGTGCCGACCTGATTGATCGCTACCACGGTAAAGGGCGTAATTACTATGCCCTGACCCCACGCTTTGCGCCCACCAGCAGCAGCGCCCAAATGGCCGCACTGGGTGAACTGGCTCAGCAATACGACGATGTGTTTATTCAGACCCACCTGTCGGAAAACCACGATGAAATTGCCTGGGTGAAAACCCTGTACCCGGAATGTGAAGATTATCTGGCTGTGTATGAGAAATACCATATGGTTCGCCCCAGAGCGGTATATGGTCATTGTATTCATCTGTCTGACAGTGAATGGCAACGTATGGCCCAAAGCGGTGCCATTGCGTCATTCTGCCCTACCTCTAATTTGTTTTTAGGCAGTGGTCTGTTTGAGATGAGCAAAGCCGATAAGTTTGGCGTGCCGGTTACCCTGGCAACCGATGTGGGCGGCGGTACCAGTTTTAATCTGCTCAGAACCCTCGGCGAGGCGTATAAAATATGTCAGTTACGCCAATACAACCTGTCTGCTCTGCAAGGGTTTTATATGCTCACCCAGGGCGCCGCAGACTGCCTGGGACTGAGTGATAAAATTGGTAACCTGAACCCCGGCACCGATGCCGACTTTGTGGTACTGAATCCCCGCTTTGATGCACTCACTCAATTACGTATCAACGCAGAGAGCACCTGCGAAGATACCCTTTTTGCCCTGACCATGCTCGGAGATGACCGCGCAACGGTGGCCACTTATGTGGCGGGTCACCCACAATATCAACAACAGGAGCTCTAACCATGCCGTGGCTTGATTGGCTTTCATTATTTGTCCGCTGGTTTCACGTTATAGCCGGGATCGCCTGGATTGGCGCTTCATTTTACTTTATCTGGCTGGATAACAGCCTGGAAACACCGCCGGAATGGAAAAAACAAAAAGGCATTAAAGGCGACTTATGGGCCGTGCACGGTGGCGGATTTTATGAGGTCGGCAAATATGCTTATGGCCCTGAAGTGATGCCGAAAACCCTACACTGGTTTAAGTGGGAAGCCTACTCCACCTGGCTTAGCGGTTTTGCGTTGTTAATTATTGTCTATTACTTTGCCGCTTCGGCGTATCTGATCGACCCCTCAGTAATGGCGCTTTCCGAAGGTGAAGCCATTGCCCGCGGTCTGGGTTTACTGGCCGGCGGCGTGCTGCTTTATGAGCTGGCCTGTCATTCGCCTCTGGCAAACTACCCTAAAGTGTTTGCTGTGGCCCTTACCGCCCTGTTAGTGGTTGCCAGCTACCTCGCAACCCACTGGTTCAGTGGCCGCGGGGCTTACATTCATGTAGGTGCGCTCATAGGCTCGATTATGGTGGCCAATGTGTGGCTCAATATCATGCCAGCACAACGTAAAATGGTGGATGCCGTCGCGGCTAAACAGGCTGTGGATCCGGCCTGGGGTGCAGGTGCTAAGCTGCGGTCAGTGCATAATAACTACCTGACATTGCCCATCCTGTTCATTATGATCAGTAATCACTATCCAATGACCTACCAACATCCGCAAAACTGGTTGGTATTGGTGGCAATTATGGCGCTATCTGCGTGGATCCGGCATTTCTTTAACTTACGTCATGTAGGCAAATTCAGCCCGGCTGTTCTGGTAAGCGGTATGATTGGCTTGCTGGCCGTCGCGCTGTGGGTGTCGTGGCCAAAAGCCGAAGTCAGCAGCGCCCTCCCCGGGGTAGAAAGGCATGCTACCGACACGGCCTCATTATCGGCCCTGGATAAACAGGTACAAACGCTGGTTGATATTCACTGTGTTGGCTGTCATTCAGCCAACCCGACAGACGATATTTTTAAGGTGGCGCCACTGGGCGTAAAACTCGATAGCTGGGCGAACATTGAGCGCCAGGGACGCCAACTGGTTAATCGCACCACCATTACCCGGGACATGCCGTTTTTAAATAAAACCAATATGACCGACGAGGAACGGGCGATTATTGCAGCCTGGGGCAAAGAACAGGGATATTAGTAACACCCGGGGCCACTGATATTATCCTGCCTGACTAGTTAAAGCGCACTCAGGTGTATCGGCGGCCCGGTATTTTCTCTGCTAAAGCCGAAGGGTGTCAGTTTAAGGTTAAGACGCCTTGCTGCCTTTGACGTGGTACATTTGTTTATCGGCTTCCTCAATCCATTGCTGAACGCCTTCCAGTTCATAATGCCACTGCGACATACCAATAGAGCACAGGATATGGATATCCTGAGACTGTTCACTCCTGACTATCAGTGGCTCTGCAAAAATTCTGTCAATGAGGTGCTGGGCTTCATAGTCCCGGGTATCCCTTAGCAGCAACAAAAACTCATCGCCACCGTAACGCCCGACCAAATCGTTATCACGCATGGTAGATTTGATTCGCTCAGTCAGGATAATCAGTGCTTTGTCACCCGTTTGATGGCCAAACTGGTCGTTAATTTGTTTAAACTTGTCCAGATCTAAGAAGGCCAGGGTTGAGGTAGTACGCTCGCCGATACGCTTCAAGCGTTTAAATTCCGCATCCAGTATATAAACACTCCCGGCGATTATTGATCCCCGTCAGGCCATCGGTTCTGGATAGGATATTGAGTCGTTCATTCGCCGACTTCAGCGCTTCATGCATTTGTTTATTGTGGGTAATATCATCTGCCGTAATTACCAGGCTTATCACTTCGCCACTGGGATCGCGGATCACTTCGCCACGCTCACGAATATAGCGTAACTCACCGTCATCCCGCATAATGCGGTATTCAAAAGTCCAGGGATTGGTAATCGTATGGCGGTAAAAATCCATCACCCGGGGCCGGTCTGCCACATGAATATGACTGATAAAACTCCTTGGATTATCGTAGAGTTCCTTAGCACTGCGCCCCCAGATACGCTGATACCCTTCATTGATATACACCAGATTGGTTAAGTCGGGGCTAACAACACTCACGGCCATACGATCTGACAATGAACTGATAATAGAGCGAAGCGTCTCCTGCGATTCAAAGTAATTCTGCTCGATGCGCTTTTTCTCATCAATGTCCTCTACCACCGAGATAAAAAAATCCGGCGTGTCATCATCATTGCGGACCAGGGTAACGGTCAGGTTACCCCAGACCATTCTGCCGCTTTTGTGAATGTAGAGCTTTTCCATTTGATACGAATCGTAGAATCCGTCGAGCAGCTCGGCGACGTGCTGAAGATCCTTATCGAGATAGTCGGGGTGAGTAATTTTTTGAAAATCAAGTTTGACCAGATCTTCTTTACTGTAGCCCAGAAAGCTACTCAGCGCCGAGTTTACGCGAATAAATTCGCCCTCCGGACTGACATGGGCCAAGCCTATGCCACACTGTTCGAAGGTCGATTCAAATACTTTCGCTGTTGTCTCACTGGCCATTGATTCCTCCACTTTGAACCGGCTGTAAACGTCCCTTTTGTTTCCCGACACCTTCTGTGTGTCAGTTAATCGATGATCCGCGGCAAACGGATTAAAAAACAACTACCTTTGGCGCTGCTTGATTCAAGGTGTAATTCGCCGCCATATTTTTCGATGATGGCTTTTGAAATTGACAAACCCAGTCCGGTTCCCATTCCCACGGTTTTAGTGGTGAAGAAGGGATCAAATATTCTGGCTGCTACTGCAGCCGGCATACCTGGACCGTTATCTCTAATACGGCAATTCACGGCAGTCTTTTCAGCTACAATTGTTATTGTAATCCTACCGTTATTATCGGTCATCGCCTGCATAGCATTAGTGACAATATTGATAAAGACCTGAGCCAGCTGATTGGCATTAACATGAATAACCGGTTTTGCTTCACATGGCGTAAAATCAATATCCACAACTGTTTTCGCCTGGGTCCGTATTATTGTCAGTGCCAGCTCGATGACGGCGTTCAGTTCCAGGTTAACCCTGGTCTTCTCGTCCGGGTGTGAAAAGGACTTGAGGTTCGCGATAATATCCGTAGATCGCCGAATGCCTTCCAGCGACTCATCAATCAAATCATCCGTATCAGTTAAAATATAGTCCATATCCATTTTTTTGTGCAGTGCAGTCATGGATTCTGACGACTTTACCGCCTGACTGACAAACTCACTGATATCACCTAAGTAATCCTGCAAACTGGCCAGGTTACTGTTAATAAAGCCCAACGGGTTATTGAGTTCGTGCGCTACACCGGCGGCGAGTTGTCCCAGCGCGGCCATTTTTTCCTGGTGTATCATCGATTTTTCAATGCGCCCACGCTCCTCAAGCAGCGTTTCTCGCTCGCGGATAAGACTACGTTGTTCAAAATGAGACAAGGTATTCGCGACAAACGCACTAAAAGACACGAAGATATCTTCATACTGCTTGGAAAATGCGCCAATATGTTTATCTGAAATCAACCAGATATATTTCGCCTGCGAGGTACTGATCGGGTGAATAAGAACAGAATTAGCATCGGGTAACCAGCCCCCGAGGTGTGCTTTCCAGCCGGGGATAAGGGCCACATTGAAGATATTCATAGTTTCTTCAAAGACGTTAGTCAGATCGGTATAGCGCAATGGTTTGAACGACATACCTTCGGTGCTGCAACATACCGGAATAACCGTACTTTGTTCTTCATTGTGGTGCGCTATAAGAATTTGGTCGCAGGGCAAAATCTCACCAATAACTTCAAACAATCGTGCAAACACCTCACTACGGTGCATGGATGTCATAATCGCGTCAAGGCCGTTGAGCATAAGTTGGTTAACTTGCTTGAAGCGCTGTAGCTGGCTGTTTTCGTAGCGTAACTTCTGGATTGTTTCGTGGAGCTTTTCTACATCGGTCACAGATTCTCTCACCCTATTGCCGTCGCAGATATCATTAAATTGCCATGGCGACTGATGCCGTCGGAAAAGCAGCCCTGTTCACCAAAAGTAAAGCCAACAATAAATGGCACCCCCTGGGCCAGCACCAGCAAAGAGCGCTGAATTTCATTCAGGTGCTCTTTCACTGCCAGCATACAACCACCACAAAAAACAATCATTAAGGCCTTGGGGCGGCGTTCGTAATTGAGTTCATGGGTTCTCAAAACAACTTCGGTGACTTCCGTTGCGCGCCGGATAAGATTATCAGGATGGCCACTCATCAGTGTGATCTGTTCCCCTTTGTCAAGACTGGCAAACAGTTCGATGCTACCGTCGTCATGAAGCCAGGCAGGATGGCTGAGTAGCGGCACATCAAGACTCACAGGCCCGCGGTTTCGGCTAATCGGAAAATAGGTGCTGGCCTGAAGGATATTGCCCGCCTTCAGTGGGTCTTGTTCCATAAGGTTAAGCCAGCGATTATAAACAGTGCCGGCAGGCTCACCATCCAGTGCAAATAACCTGCGCCCGTCCACCGCCGTAACCTGCGCAGACAACTCGGTGGGTTCATAACCAGAACTAAAATAACAGGATACCGGTTCAGTCAGGTAAAGTACCGCAACCACAATGCCGTTATGACGCAACTGACTGCCATCGAATTGCACCCACTTCCCTTCGATAGTGTTATCTGCGCTACTTCCACCAAATATAGGCACGGTGTCGCCAAGGACACCATGCAGGCCATCAAGCACCTCTTCTTCGTGACCAGGCGCAACAATGAGCCACACCAACGATGGCATTTCCCCCAGTTTGCCTGCATCCTGCATCGCTTGCACCAGGGTTGCTTCGGCAATTGCCCGCTCCCTGCCCGGTGTTAAATCAGCAGACGAGACACCTGCGCCACCATCGATATCCTGTAAAGACAGAACATGAACAAAACTCTCGCCTTCATCGGTTCCCAGGTGACTCATTGCGCCCAGACAACTTGACGATGCGATCCACCGTGCTGAGGATTCTTGAAAGTGAGAATCTGAAGTCTCAGCCAGAGCTGAAATCGCCGCGACATCACCAAACGCAATATTAATATCAGCTTCAGCAAGCGCAGCAATTTTGCCTGAGTCGCCAAAAGTTCCATCCGCCTGCAGTGCAATGCGATTGACACGACTATGCATAGTCACCACTCCCAAAATGTCACTATTGTCACATTTTTCACAATAATAACTTTGTTTTTTTATTTTTACATTGATTTATATAGGTGACGAACAGTAAACTTGCAAAAAATTATCGTATATATAAGCATAACAAGTAATACAGTTACCTACGGTTGGATTCTCTGTTAAAGGTCTGACCGGGCAACGGAAGCATAATGACGGATCTGGTTATTTTGAGCTTTTGAGGTGGGCGGTAGAGCAACAATGACTAACAACTATTATGCAGTGTTTATCGACGATGATGAACTTATGCTCAAAGCGATAAAACGCACGTCAAGAAGACTCATACCTAACTGGGACGTCACTTTTATTAACCAGCCTCTCAACTGGCAGGCAGCGATACGGCAACACGCCTATCCGGATATCGTGTTTTGCGATTATCGGATGCCAGGTATTAACGGCGCAGACTTGCTCCAACAACTCGCTCAACAGTACCCTTTATCTATCCGCGTACTCATGACCGGCGATACCCGGGATGAGATCCTGCTTGGCAACAGCGGTAATGCTCATAGCCTGCTGAATAAACCCTTTAGCGATGAACATCTCGGTGAGCTGTTAAGTCATGTAGAAAAACTCCGAGCTTTACCAATAACACATGCCCAACAGGAATGCCTGGGTCAGCTTAGTCAGCTCCCGGTATTACCTGAAATTATCGAAAAATTGCGCACAGCACTCAGTGATGAGCAGACCAATGCCAGTCAGATTGCTGAAATCATTATTGAAGAGCCTTTAATTGGTGCGCGGATCATGCAGGTTGCCAACTCAGCGTACCTGGGGTTTCATCGCACTACCGACACGCTTGAAGAAGCCATCAGCCGACTCGGCACGCAGTTACTGTATGCCCTGACCATCAGTTTTGTGCTGGAGTCTGAAACAGCCCATCTGATGCCAACCGCACTTCATCAGCAGGTCTGTAAAAGCACCCGTCAGATGGCCGCTTCAGGCAAAGCATTGGCCATTGCGCTGGAGTGTCCCCCGCGATGCAGAGAACAGGTATTCACCGCTTCGGTATTAAATGGCACCGGCAGGCTGGTTCTGGCCATGGTGAATGAAAACGCACCTGAGCTTGCTGCTCAGTTAAGGAAGGCAAGCAGTCATCCGGATATATTAATTACCGTGTTTTTGCTGACCTTATGGTGTTTCCCGGAAGAGGTTATTGCACCGTTGCTGAACATACAGAATGCCCCCAGTGAAGATCACAAAGCCTGGATCAACGTGCTGTATTACGCTCATCAGTATATGAGCGTAAAAGACGATGACCAACGGCTGGCTGATTTTACCACTTCATTACCCGACGAGGTAAAAACAGCGCTACTCAGTGCCTGAGCTTAACTCCGCCAGTTGTTCTGGTCGGTTGATATTCACCAGTTCGCCCGGATCGCCGCTAAACACCACCGGCTGAGCATTGAGGCCGGCCAGTAATTTTCGCACAGAAGGACTCGGATCACGGGAAATAAGCGCCCGGGCAACTTGCTGAGTTTGCCGGGTAACGGGGATCACTAAGGGTAAATAGTGGTCGGTGTAATACGCGGTTTGTTGATTCCGCCTGGCACATTCCAATAAGGTGTTTATGCTGTATGCAGACAAACATGGCATATCAACGGGCATAAACAATACCAGTCTGAGCGTTTCACTGGCACTGTTAAAACGTGCCAGCACATCGCAGATAGCACCGGCAGGCCCCTGCCCCAACTGCTGCTCACTCAAATCAGCAGCAGTACCGCCTACAACCAGATGCTGATTAACGGCCGCAGCATCCAGCACGTTACAGGCGATATCAAGCATAGTTTGCTGCCCGATTTTAAGTTGTGCTTTGTCGCTCCCCATTCGCCTGGAACTGCCTCCGGCCAGGATAAATCCCAGGCTGTAATACGGAGGCTGCTGGATCAGCATGTCGATACTGTCTACTGCTTTCATTCTTGATTTAAAACTTAGTGGCTATCCATACCCATAGTTTATCAGTATCTACCTTGATGTCGCCTGCTGAATAATTGGCATATTTAGCCCCGAAGCTAAATTTTTCAGCAATTTTAGTGGTGTACTGGATATTGATCTCACTACCCAGATCGTCAACCGTGCTGCTCGCTTCATCGGCACTAAAGTCATGATACACAAACAACCAGTTACCACCGGCGAACTTGGTTGCGGCACTCACGTAAACATCCTGTAAGCCCTGCCCTGGTGTACCTAACCATTGATCAGACCAACCATTGAATTTATGCAGGGTCGCCAGTGGTGTGGCAAAGCCATACATGCCATCATCGGAGCCCAGCAGCTCGTAGCCTAGCTTAGCCGTGACGCCTGAAACCACTGCGCCCGCTTCCAGCATTGCGTAAGTAGCAGAATAATCAGTCGCTGCCGCTTCGCTTGACTGAGTAGCAAACTCGGCGTTGTAAAGCCATTTAACCGAATCGGTTTTATAAGCGCCGGCATAGCTTACACCGTAGGTATCCAGGCTGTTATCAATGTTGTTATCCACTTCAAGCAGGTAGGCATAAGCGGTTAACTTACCAAAGTCGTCCTGGTAACTGACGTTGAGTAAATGGTCTTTTGAATCGATATCTGCCGCTTCACCAAAAATACGGTTACGCTTGTTCAGATAGGCGTAAAACGCGTTCAGTTTTTCGCTGACCTTATAGTTTACCGATACCGCATCATAGGTTTGCCAGTCCTGACGCCAGCCAACGTGCCCCACGAAACGATGGCCGTCCAGCGCAATAATCTGACGTCCGGCTTTAACGGTCAGGCCATCATTTTTAAACTGCACATAGCCCTGATTCAGTTCGGTGGTTTCCGGGTCGGCAATCACTGAATACTCGCCCGGATTGTAACCTGCCGGCCCTACGGTGTAATCGCCCTGCCCCATTACGATGGTCACATCTTCCAGATCCGCTTTGAATGAAAAGCCGTTGTACTCACCGGATTCGAAGCTAAGTAAAGTGCGTAGTGTCAATGCGCTAGCATCTTTTACCGCATTATCCTGATTCGCGCCTTCGTAACGCAGGCGAAAACTGGCTGATGCCTTGGAGTCAGATAATGCATCATGCCACTCAGTAGCCGCCTGGGCGGCTGGTAATAAGGCCGCTGAGATCAGTGAAGCTAACATTCCGCGTTTGAAAAAAGAGACTGGTGTTTTCATGATAAATTCCTAAATTAAGCGTGAGAATACCCGGCCCGGCCCTTTAAGGCCGAGCTAACAATTTGTTTTTATTAATATTACTTAAGCGGCGTCAGACTTCTTTTTGGCGCCAGACTGCTTTGCTTTTTTATGTCCTGAAACGGTTTCCACTTTTTTTTGTTTTTCATAAAGGAAGGTCAGCACTTCGTGCCGGTAATGGTTGTATTCAGGATTGTCAGCCAGAGCCAGACGGTCCCGGGGACGCTCGAGTTTAACGTCGAGAATTTCGCCAATGGTGGCTGAAGGGCCATTGGTCATCATCACAATGCGATCGGATAACAGCACCGCTTCATCCACATCGTGGGTGATCATAATGACGGTATTGCCTAAATCGGCGTGGATTTCCATCAGCGAGTCCTGCAAATGAGCCCGGGTCAGCGCGTCAAGGGCACCGAAGGGTTCATCCATTAGCAGCACTTTAGGTTCCATGGCCAACGCCCGGGCAATGCCCACCCGCTGTTTCATACCACCGGAGATTTCCGATGGCAGTTTATCCAGTGCGTGGGTCATGTGCACCAACTCCATGTTGTGCATTACCCAGTCGCGGATTTCCTGTTTGGACTTACCTTTCTGGGTTTGTTTCACGGCCAGTTCGACGTTCTTGTAACAGGATAGCCAGGGCAACAGCGAATGGTTCTGGAATACTACCGCGCGCTCAGGACCGGGCTCTTTCACTTCTCCACCGTCGAGAATGACACCGCCAGTAGTGGCCTGATGCAGACCGGCTACAATATTAAGTACCGTGGATTTACCACAACCTGAGTGACCAATCAGTGAGATAAACTCGCCCTTATCAATCTTCAGATTCACGTCGGTTAATGCAGTAAACGGCCCTTTCGGCGTAGGAAAATCAATGCCTACCTGACTGAGTTCTAAATGTCTGCTTTGCATAATTTAATTCCTCGAATGTGTAAGCCGCTTAGCGCAGCACTGCGTTTTTGTCCCAACTCACCAGGCGCTGTACTGACAGCATCAGGCGATCGAGCAGGAAACCAATTAAACCAATGGTGATGACCGCTACCATGATGCGTGCCAGTGACTCTGAGCTGCCATTCTGGAATTCATCCCAGACAAACTTACCCAAACCCGGGTTCTGGGCGAGCATTTCGGCCGCAATCAGCACCATCCAGCCTATACCCAGTGACAAGCGTAAACCGGTAAAAATCATCGGAATAGAAGCTGGCAGAACAATTTTCTGCACATGGCTTAATGGCTTTAACCGCAGCACCTTACTCACGTTCACCAGATCGGAATCGATGTTAGAAACACCTACCGCAGTATTGATTAGCGTGGGCCATAAGCAGCACAGCGAAACGGTAAAAGCCGAGGTAATAAACGATTTGGAAAACATCGGGTCATCACTGACATACACCGCACTGACCACCATGGTAACCAGTGGTAACCAGGCCAGCGGCGACACCGGTTTAAAGATTTGGATCAGTGGGTTCAGAGCGGAATAGGCAGATTTGCTCAGGCCACATAAGATACCCGCGGGTATTGCCACAATACTGGCAATCAAAAAGCCCACCATCACGGTATATAAACTGGTCCATATCTGATCGAAGAACGTTGGCGCGCCGGTGAAATCTCGGATTCTCGGCTCGTAGGTCGGGTCTTTTGCAACCCGCGCTGCGTTGCGTTCTTCCTGACGGGCGTAGAAAGCTTCTGCCTTTTCACGCTGCGCGCTGTGTTCATCAATTAACGTAAAGGTTTGCTCCCACACCTGCGCCGGGCCAGGAAACTGCCCCAGCGACGTATCGATGTTTTTGGCTACCACATTCCAAATCGCGAGGAATAATAATATGCCAACAACAGGCATCAATAATTTTGGTACGGTGGACATAATATTCCCTAACACATTTTTACCGCGGATCTGGCCAATATGGCTGACAACTGGTACCGATTTACTCATCGTCTTTACCTTTTATCATCGAGGGTCCGGGAGACACGGTTATATAACCGTGTCGCCTTTCAGACCAATTGAGAATTTCTCTAAGTAAGCATTGGGCTTGCTGCCATCAAACGTCACATTATCGATAAACTCTGTTTGCGGCGGCTTAAAGCCGGTTTCTGTGTCGAAGTCAGGAAAATCTTTAGGATCTGCCAGACCTTCTTCAATCAGCGCTTTGGCAGCAATGGTGTAGATATCCGGGCGATATACGCTCTTTGCTGTCTGCATGTACCAGTCGTCAGACTTAGGCTCTGCAATCTGTCCCCAACGGCGCATCTGGGTTAGATACCAAATCGCATCGCTGTAGAACGGGTAAGTCGCGTTGTGGCGGAAGAAAGTATTAAAGTCTGGCACATCACGCTTATCGCCTTTTTCATATTCAAAGGTACCGGTCATGCTGTTGGCAATAACGTCGGCATCGGCGCCCACATAGCTGCTCTTGGCCAGAATTTTAACGGCTTCCGGGCGGTTAGCGTTGTTGTTTGCATCTAACCACATGGCGGCGCGGATCATCGCCTTAACCACGCGAATGTGCGTATTAGGGTTTTCTTCGGCCCAGGTTTTGCTCACACCAAATACTTTTTCCGGGTTGTTTTTCCAGATTTCGTAGTCGGTGATAACCGGTACACCAATACCTTTAAACACCGCTTGCTGATTCCACGGTTCACCTACGCAGTAACCGAAGATGGTACCGGCTTCCATGGTAGCTGGCATTTGCGGTGGTGGCGTTACCGACAGCAGCGCCTGAGCATCGATTTGGCCTGAGGTATCGCCTTTGTGCGGTGCATAATAACCTGGGTGGATGCCCCCTGCGGCTAACCAGTAACGCAGTTCATAGTTATGCGTGGAAACCGGAAATACCATGCCCATTTTGAAAGGCTTACCGGCATTTTTATAGCTTTCCACTACCGGCTTTAAGTAGTCGGCTTTAATCGGATGTACCGGCTTGCCATTTTCAACCGGAATGTGTTTTTCCATCTCAGCCCAAACGTCATTAGAAACGGTGATCCCGTTACCGTTTAAATCCATGCTGAAAGCGGTAATAATGTGCGACTGGGTGCCAAAGCCAATGGTTGCGCCCAAGGGCTGACCGGCTAACATATGCGCACCATCTAACTGACCGTCAATAACGCGGTCAAGCAGCACTTTCCAGTTAGCCTGGGCTTCCAGCGTAACGTACAGACCTTCGTCTTCGAAATAGCCTTTTTCGTAAGCAATCGCCAGTGGTGCCATATCGGTGAGTTTGATAAAGCCAAACTTCAGCTCTTCTTTTTCTGGCCAGCCAATATCCTCAGCAGACACGGTAGTCACTGAGGCAGTAAATAATGACGCAACCAGTGTCAGCGAACCTGCCACCTGCTTTAACTTGTGTTTTACAGTCTTATGTAACATGTACTTTCCTTAAGCCAAAAAAAAACCCACCCGTTCGAAATGACATCGTCATTGTGAACGGGTGGGCTTCGTTGCCGTTTACCTCGCCTCGTTAGAAGACAGCAAGGTATTAATAAATTGTTTAGGTATAGCGCATACTAGTATTGCTAAAGAGAGTTATACACATTTAGTGCCAATATTTAATAACCATTAATTTCAACAACTTATAAATTTCGGTTATTTGTCGCCGAAATTCAGCGACTCATCGTAGTGCATTTTGTGCACTGTCAGTGCTCACTGTGAAAAGGCAATGCCTGCTTATGGCGCAATTGCCATAGTTCTGTTGCCCGCTGTTGGGCCTCTTGCTGGCTTAATTTTTCCAGTAACATCAGATACACCGCCAGCGAAGCAATCACGGCCTGCTGTGCATAACCGTGTTCCAGATCGCCCCGCCACACTGCTAACATCGTCTCAACTGAGAATTCGCGCTCTTTCATTGCCCAGCCATCCGCTTCGGGTAACGCCAGTTTGGTGGTGACACCACTATGGGTGTAATACAAATCTGTTGGTCTGTCGCGATTCACCTCAGGATCGCCGCCGTCACCACGAAACACCAGTGACTGCTGTTGCAAAAACGTCTCGTTGACTTTCGCATGACGTTCATCCAAATGCGTATGATAAACCCCCTGTACCGCAAAGGGCGCACTGCTTGGATTTAACAAACGGGCCAGGGTATTAGCACAGGACCGTAAGCCAAATAATTCACGCAATTTAATAATGCGATCAAGCTCGGGCAGGGCAATACCTAAATCCAGATAACAGGCATTCATGCTGTCCATGGTTTGCTGGGCATGTTGTACCGACGTTGCCAGTGGCAAGCCCAACTCTGCCAGAGCATGGCTGGCATAAAAGCGTTTTGAGCCGGGCTCACTGGCACCATGCAGGCACACCCGGTAGCCAACGCTTGCAAGTAATGCTGCGCTCAATAAATACCAGGGTAATTGCCGACGTTTACCGGCATAACAACCAATATCTACACTGGCTTGCATTGCGCTTAATTCGATGGGTAGTTTTCCGCGACAGGCTGCAATAAAACCGCATAGCTCTTCAACAGATTCTTCCTGCATGCGCAGCAGCATCAAAAAAGCGCCGGCTTGTTCCGGTGCGATGGATTGGTTTAGTAATTGAGAAAAGGCATCAAAGGCTTCAGCTTGCGTAAGATGCCGGGCGCCCCGCTGGCCTTTGCCGAGGGCTTTAATGTATTCGCTAAATGGCGCGTTGCTCATAGGTATGATGTAACAAATCGGCGGTGATGGGCTGACGGGCAGAAACCACATGACCAATCACGGTAAGTGCCGGTCCTTCGATTGCCGCGTCGAGCACGCGTTGATAAATATCGCCGACGTTGCCAACGATAACCTGCTGTTGATTACAACACGCGTTTTCAATCACTGCAACGGGTAAGTTAGCATCGACACCGGCTTCTGTAAGACGCTGGGATAACAACGCCAAACGCTTCAGCCCCATATACACCACTGTGGTTTCACGCTCACTGCTTGCCGCAATGGCCTGCCAGTCTGCCTCTTTCGCCGGATCCTTAAACTGCGCGGTCATAAATCGCACAGACTGAGCAAAACGGCGGTCGGTTAATGGAATTCCGGTGTAAGCGGAAGCGCCGGACGCCGCCGTTATTCCGGGTACAATGGCAAACGGTATGCCCGCCTGATACAGGGCATCGGTTTCTTCGCTGGTGCGGGCAAAAATGGCCGGATCGCCGCCTTTTAAGCGCACTACCCGCTTACCCTGCAGACCCAGTTCAACCAGTCGCTGACAAATTTCTTCCTGTGGCACACTGTGCTTACCGCAACGTTTACCCACAAACTCCCGGGCCACATGGCGTGGAATACAATCGAGCACCGATTGATCCACCAGCCAGTCAAACAGCACCACGTCAGCTTGCTGTAATAATCGAAACGCTTTTAGTGTGAGCAGCTCTGCATCACCGGGGCCGGCACCAACGATAAACACTTCACCGTTTTTACGGCGGCGTTGCGCGGTTTTGCCACCCACAATTGAGTCGCCGTGGTCACCAAACAGGGCGGCACCCATGCGGGATACTTTCAACATCAACGGCATCATCAGTGTATTAAAGCGCATATTCATTGGTTGTTTCCTTATTCTGTTCTGTCGCTGCCGTTGTCGATGCAATCAAACCCGCCAATTCGGTTTTACACGAACCACAATTGGTACCGCATTGCAGCGCCTTGCCAAGCTCACTAACGGTGTTAGTGCCCTGACTAATGGCTTGCCTGATGGTCTTTTCACGCACGCCAAAGCAGCTACAAACCACTTTACCGAGGCGGAATTCTTCGTCTGGCTGTTGCTCTAACAAGCCGTTAATCTGTTCAGATGTGAGTGACTCACTGCTATACAGTGAGTCCAGCCAGTCGCGCGGTATATCGTTTGGCCGGTGGTTAATTAGCACGGCGAGAATGAGCTTTTCTTTGT